>DUCH01000066.1 GCA_012959865.1 Myxococcales bacterium
TACCGCCTCCATCGTTATCGAGAACCACAATGGTCAGGCCCGCGGGCAGGTCCCGAATGAGACGCAATCCGGCAACATCGTGAAGAAGTGCGAGATCGCCGGAGAGCAGGACCACCGGTCCGTTGTCGGCGGCGGCAGCCCCGGCGGCCGCCGACACCAATCCGTCAATTCCGCTGGCACCGCGATGGCCCAGAATCCGCAAGGGACGGGTCGAGGCCGAAAGGAAGGCATCGAGATCGCGAATGGGCATGCTGTTCGACACATACAGGGTGGCGTTCGGGGGGAGTGCTTCGGCGAGATCATGCACCGCCCGGGGTTCGAGCAAGCTGGATTCATCGGCCAGGGCCGCCGAAAGAGCATCGGCGGCACGGCGGTCGGCGGCCAGATATTCATGGGTGTATTCGCTTTCGCGCGGATTCCAGCCGGCGTCTTGCCAGGCCCGCGCCCAGGCCGTGCAGACCGCGGCGGGATCGGCCACCACCACGCGCGATGCCCAATGGCTCGGGTCGTGCCAGACCCGATCCGGATCGAGCAGAATCATGTGTTTCGGGGGCCGGGCTTCGAGAGCCTGCCGCAGGGACTTGCTCACCGGCGAATCACCAATGCGCAGCACCACGTCAGGAGCAAAATCCCGAGCGAGTTGGGAGTCGCGCAGAAGTAGATCGCCGTGAGCCAGAATCGGGGCGCTGGCGACATGCGGACCGCGTCGCAATTGCGATGTGGGATCGGCGAAAATGGGCCACCCCGTCAGCCGAGCCAATTCGGCGATAGCGGCGCTGCGCCCAAGATCCGGAGCGAGAGGACCACACACCACGAGGCCTCGCTCCCAGACCCGAGCGATTTCGAGGAGAGCTTGAATTTCTGCGGGCGGCGGCATGGCCATGGCCGGGGTCACCGTCGCCCAGGCATCGGTGGGGCGACCGGCGTCCACAATCGCCGTCGAGGTTTCGGGTTCCAACGGTTCGGCACCGGGCTCCAAGGGTTCGCGCAAGGGCCAGTTCAGGTGCACCGGACCGGCGGGCCCGCCGCGGGCATCCGCCACCGCCCGGCAAGCCAAGCTTCGCGCGTAGCGGAGCGCCCGGGCGCCTCCCGTAGGCAGGGGAAGTTCGACGAACCGGCGCACGTAGGCGCCGTAGATTCCCACCTGATCGATAGTCTGGCCTGCCCCCCAATCGCGCAATTCCGGAGGGCGATCGGCGGTCAGCAGGAGAAGCGGTACCCGGGCAGTATGGGCCTCGACGACGGCGGGCAGATAGTTGGCGGCCGCGGTCCCCGAAGTGCAAATCAGCGCCACGGGTTCCCCCAATTGCCGAGCCAGCCCCAGCGCAAAGAAGCCCGCTGAACGTTCGTCGAGAATCGGTCGGCATTGCAGCTGTGGGTGAGCATGGGCGGCCACCACCAAGGGCGCTGAACGCGATCCCGGCGACACGCACACATGGCGCACTCCGCTGCGCGCCAATTCGTCGAAGAACGCGCCCGTAAAAGCCCGAACATCGCGGGGCACCGCAGCAAAGCCGTCGTGCTGGGAATCCGGACCCATCTAGATCTCCGTCAGGGGCGCCAGGAGAGCCCGAAGTTTGAGACGGGTTTCGGCCAGTTCGGCCTCGGGCTGGGAGCCCTCGACAATACCCGCACCGGCGAACAGACGGGCGCTCGATACGCCTGGAGACTGTCCTTCTGGGGCATTCCGAATCAGCGCCGAGCGCAGGGCCAGCCAGAATTCCCCCGCCCCCCGAGCGTCCACCCAACCGATGGGCGCCGCATACCAACCCCGATCCAGCCCCTCGTTTTCGCGAATCCAGTGCAAAGCGGCGTTCCGCGGCAAGCCCGCAACGGCGGGAGTCGGGTGCAGGCAGGCGACGAGATCGAGAATCGAGGCGCCCGCGCGCGCGGGCAGGAGCCGACCCCTGAGCGGGGTGGAGAGGTGCTGAATTCCGAGGAAGCGCATCAAGTCTGGCGCCTCGGGGCCCTCGAGTTCGCCCACCCAATCGGCGAGGCCCGCACGAATCGCCCGAACCACGGCTTCGTGTTCGGCCTGCTCCTTCTTGCTCTCGCGCAAAGCGTTGCCCCACTCGGTGTCTTCTTCGGGACTCCGCCCCCGGGCGGCCGAACCCGCAAGCGCGCAGGTCTTTACCCATCCGCCCTCAAGGGAAACCAAAAGCTCGGGAGACGCGGCCACCAAAGTGTCTTCGCCGCGCCCGCAGGCGAGCACGGTGCAATGGGGATAGAGGGCGCGAAGCTGGTCGAGAAATCCGGTGACCCCAAAGCGACCCGGATGAAGAACTTCCAGGGAACGCGCAAGCACCGTTTTTTCGATCTCCCCTCGCTGGATCGCGGCGAGTGCCGAATCGACCTGGCGGTTAAAAACCGCGTGCCCGCGATCCACCTTCACTCGGTATTCGGCGCCCTGCTCGGACGCGGTCGCAAGCGGAGAAATTCGGGACTCTTCATGATTCAGCCCAGGGCCCTCGAGACTTTGGGCCGCTTCGATTTTGGCCGCCAATGCGTCCAAGATTTTGTCGGCGTCCGCCCCGGGTTCCACGCGAACGCAGACCGTGGCCCGGGTTTGCTCCCCCTGACGCCGAAGGAGAATTTCGGGCACCACCATCCGGCCAGGGGGGAAGCCTTCCCAATCACCGGTTTCGGGCGCTCTCCCGTCGAACCCAAAGCCTCCGACGAAGAGCGGCTCGGCCCCGCTCACCGCATCGAAATTTCGAAACTCCGCCGCGATCGCCGACCCCGTCCGAACAATGGGGTGAGACTCTGGCGAGTCGGCGGCGTCCATGCCCTCGACGCGGGGTTCGGCTTCCACCGCCACCACCGCGCCCCGACCGGCAAGCGAGAGACCGCGAGCGCCTTGCTCCCAGAAAAAACGATCCTCTCCCCCCAGACGCGCGAACCCGACCAGGGGATCGCAATCCGCTAGGGGCAAGCCAACCGCCAATACTCGGGCGCCGGGCTCGTGGTTTGCCTTCGCCACGCTGGCTGCCACCGCTCGGCGGAGGCCATCGTCATCGGGGGGAGTGCCGCGGTTCAGCGCCATTCGACCTCCAGACGACTCGAACGCGTGGCCGCCAGCGCTCTTTCGAGATTCACTTTGCGGTCGCCCTCGCTGCCGGCCAGCCGCTCGAGAGCGCGGTTCACCAGAGTGCGCTGGAAATGAAGCGCCACCAAGCGGGTAATCTGGGGCAAAAGGCTGCGAAAGGCCTGGGTAATTGCTTCCTCCTCGGCGGCGCCCTTGCGGATATAGGCGTCGAAGAGGTCGATGGCCTCGTCGGCGACGTCGCGCACATGGCTCGCGTGCCGGGCCGAAAGCCCAAGGAGAACGTCCAGGGGAAAGCCGGCCCCCAGAACCGCCAGGGCCGCCCTTGCCATCTCGAGATCGGCCTCGACGAAACGCGGTTCTCCGTCGATTTCCAGAGGTTCGCCCAAGCCGGCCGCTTCCACAGCCTGAATCAGGGCCTCGGGAATTCCCACCTCTGCGGCCAACTCGGCCCGTGAATAGGTGCGCTGGCCGACGCCCTCCCGGGCCAAGGCCGCCAGGAGGGGTTCGCTGGCCGGGCCTTCTTCGTCGCCTTCGAGTACGCGACCAATCTGGGCCAGGCTGAAACCCTGCTCGACCAGAGAGCGGATGCGGCGCAGACGCTGGAGATGCCCCGCGTCGTAAATCGCCAGCCTTCCTCGGTGGCCGGGCTTGGGGAGCAGCCCGCGCGTCTGGTAGAACCGCAAAGTGTCCACCGGTATGCCGGCGGCAGCCGCCAGGGCCTCAACTCGATATTCCATGTGACTATTCTAAGAGTAATTACTCTCAACGTCGAGGGGTGAGGAGCAAGGCCCAACCCCAAGCGCTCAGGAAGACTCGGCCCGTCGGACCAGTTCGCCGAAGCGGGCGAGCACAGCGGCGCCGTGAGGCGAATCCCGGCAAGCCGCTTCCAGGGCGACCGGGTCGCCGCCCTCCTGGACGATCAGTTCGCGACGACCCCGGATATAGCCGCGCATGATGTCGGCATCGAATTCGGGATGAAACTGCACCCCCCACGCACGCTCACCCACTCGAAACGCGGCATTGGCGTCCATTGTGTTTGTGCCCAGGGCAGTCGCGGCTTTGGGGAATTCGAGCACCACTTCAAGATGGGTGGCTTGAACGACGATTTCCTCGGGCAGCCCCCCCAGCAACGCATCGCCCGGGGCATCGAGTTGCAAAGAAATTGTTCCGATCTGTCGCCCGCGCGGGTTCGGACCCACTCGCCCGCCCAGGGCGTGGGCGAGCAGTTGATGGCCATAGCAGATTCCCAAAATCCACGTCCCCGACCCCACCGCTGCCGCCAGCCACGCCGCGCTCCGTTCGCTCCACGCCTCACGCTCGGACACCATGGCGGCCGAACCCGTCACCACCACCCCGGCAACGGACTGTGGGGAAGGAAGGGGCTCATCGCGGAAAACGCAAACGGTTTCCACCGGAACGTCGGAGAGCGCCAGCCCCTCTCGAATCCAGAGATCGAAATCGCCCCGGCGAGCGCTCACATCGGGCAGGGTGTCCCCTGTCTTGAGGATCAAGATCGGCTTCATCGCCCAAGGGCCTCGCGAAATCGGTGCAGCGCGATCCCCGAGGCGGTGGCCACATTGAGGGAGTCGACGCCGGTCTCCATGCCAATTTGCAGCCGCAAATCGACCTGGCTCAGAGTGTCCTCGCTGAGCCCGGCCCCCTCGGTGCCAAAAAACAATGCACTGCGCGCGGGCAACCCGCCCCGGGCGACCGATGCGATCGACTCGCCTGCCGGATCCAGAGCCACCAGGCTGTAGCCCTGTTCCTTCAACTGCTCAAGCGCCACCGGCCATTCCGAAACCCGAGCGAAGGGAACGCAAAGCGCCGCCCCCAGCGAAGTCCGAATCGCCTTCCGGTAGAGGGGATCGCAACAACGCGGGCAGACCACGACACCGTCGGCGCCCAGCGCCATGGCATTGCGAAAAATGCCCCCGACATTGTCGTGATTCGTCAAACCCTCGAGAACCACGAGGAGCGATGAGCCATCGGGCCGGGTCGCCCGGGCGAGCAGGTCTTGCAGTCCGAAATCATCCGGTCGCCTCCCCAAGGCCAAGCAACCCCGATGAAGATGAAACCCCGACAACTCTCGGAGAACTTCGTTGGGGACTTCATAGATGGGCGTCTCCGGATCCAATCCATCCAACGCATCCTGGAGCGCGACCCTTGCCGGCGGGCTCGCCAGAACCGAGAGCGGATCAAAGGGCGAATCCTCGATCAAACAGCGCAGGGTAAATCGACCCTCCACGACAAAGAGACCCTCGCGTCGCCGCATATGGGGATCTTTGATGTCCCGGTACAGATCCAAACGCGGATCGTCGAGCGCGTCGATCTCAATGCGACCCACGGCGCCCCTCCTCAAAGATCGGCGAAGAAATCGTTGCCCTTGTCATCCACGATGACGAAGGCCGGAAAATTTTCCACCTCAATTTTCCAGACGGCCTCCATGCCGAGTTCTTCGTACTCCAGGACCTCGACCTTCTTAATACAGTCTTGGGCAAGAATCGCCGCCGGCCCGCCGACCGAACCCAGATAGAAGCCCCGGTGTTTTTTGCAGGCATCGGTCACGACCTTTGAGCGGTTGCCCTTGGCGAGGGTCACGAAGCTGCCCCCATGCTCCATAAAGAGATCGACGTAGGAGTCCATTCGGCCCGCTGTCGTGGGACCGAAGGAACCCGAAGCGTACCCTTCGGGCGTTTTGGCCGGGCCCGCGTAGTAGACGATGTGGTCCTTGAGATAGGCGGGGAGACCCTCTCCTGCATCCAGCCGCTCCTTGAGCTTTGCGTGGGCCACATCCCGGGCCACCACCAGGGTGCCCGTCAGCCTCAGGGGCGTGGTCACCGGATGGCGCGAGAGTTCGGCGCGAATCGCGTCCATGGGCGCGTTGAGGTCGATGGCGACGGGCTCCTCGCCCAGGTCCAAGCCAGACAAATCGGGCATGAAACGCGCGGGGTCGGTCTCGAGTTGCTCCAGAAAAATGCCCTCGGCAGAAATCTTGCCGAGGATTTGGCGATCCGCCGAACACGAGACCCCAATGGCCACCGGGCACGAGGCTCCATGCCGGGGCAGGCGAATGGCTCGGACATCGTGGCAGAAATACTTCCCCCCGAACTGGGCGCCAATGCCCACTTCACGGGTCAACTTGAGCATCTCTTCTTCCAAAGCCGGATCGCGAAACGCACGGCCATGGGCGTTGCCCTCGGTGGGCAGATCATCCAGATAGTGGCAGCTAGCGAGCTTCACGGTTTTGAGCGTCGCCTCGGCGGAGGTCCCTCCGACCACGATGGCCAAGTGATACGGGGGACACGCGGCCGTGCCCAGGAGTTTGATCTTTTCGGCAAAGAAGGCCAACAACGAAGCGGGATTGAGCAGCGCCTTGGTTTCTTGGAAGAGAAAAGTTTTGTTCGCCGAGCCGCCGCCCTTGGTAATGAAGAGGAACTCGTATTCGTCGCCATCGGTCGCCGCGATATCAATTTGAGCGGGAAGGTTCGATCCTGTGTTCTGCTCTTCGTACATGGTCAGCGGAGCGTTCTGGGAATAGCGCAGATTTTCCTGGGCGAAGGTTTGATGAATACCCCGGGCCAGGGCTTCAGCATCCCCTCCCCCGGTGAAGACGTGCTGGCCTTTTTTTCCCACCACAATGGCCGTACCGGTGTCCTGGCACGAGGGCAGCACCATCCCCGCGGCCACGTTGGCATTCTTCAGCAACTCGAGGGCCACGAAACGGTCGTTATCCGAGGCCTCGGGGTCTTCGAGAATCAATGCGAGCTGCTGGAGATGCCCGGGCCTCAGCAAGAAGGACACATCCCGCATGGCCTCCCGGGCCAGCAGGGTAAGCGCTTCGGGGTCGACCTTCAGCACGGTCCGGCCCTCGAACTCCGCCGTCGACACGTAGTCCGAGCTGAGTTTTCGGTAGGGGGCGTCCAGGCCTGCGTGCTCAAAGGTGGGCTGATAGTAAAATTCGGACACGGCTGGGTTTTTCTCCGCTTTGGGGGCCAATGAATGCTCGGAACGAATCCGATCCCATGCCCGAGCAGAGAACGGAAACAACGGGGATCGACGATAGCGGAAGAGCCCGTCTCGGGGCCAAATCGGCAAGGCCTGCGCGGTCGCCATCCCACGCCGTCAGGGGCTGGCTTCGGGCGTTCCCGGTGCCCTTCCCAGTTCGGCCAATTTCAGCGAAGCTCTCCGCGGGGATCGACCGGGGCACGGACGAATCAACGCGACCCCTCCCTATCCCTATCCTCCCTACCCCTATCCTGCCGCGCCCCGTCCACCCCCGCCCGAAGGAGAACCCCATGGACCGACCACTGCACTTTGGCGTCACGTTGCCTCAAATCAAGCGGGACTGGGCGGAAAGCCGGGATTGCGCCGTCGAACTCGACCGGCTCGGGTTCGACTCGGCATGGGTTTGCGACCACGTCTACGGCGTTCCGAATCCCCGTACTCCTATTCTTGAAGCCTGGACATTGCTGACCGCGGTGGCGGCGGTCACCGAGAATCTTGAACTCGGCACCCTGGTCACTCCGCCCTTCTTTCGCAACCCCGCCATGCTCGCCAAACAGGTCGCGACCCTCGACCATATCGCGGGAGGCCGAGTCATCATGGGGCTCGGCGCCGGCTGGTTTCAGCCCGAATTCGAGGCCTACGGAAATCCGTTTCCGCCCCTTGGAGCCCGGATGCGGGGACTCGAGGAGTACGTGCAGATCCTCAAGAGCATGTGGCAGGAAGAACAGACGACTTTCGAGGGCGAACACTTCCAAGTGAAGGAAGCGATATGCGAGCCCAAGCCGCCCCGTCGGCCACCGGTGCTGATCGGAGGCACCGGGGAAAAGGTCCTGATGGGGATCGCCGCCCGCTACGGGGACATTTGGAACAACATGGCGATCACTCAGGCTCAACTCGGCCAGAAGATAGAGGCCCTCCACAAACGCTGCGCGGAGGTCGGCCGGGACCCGGCAGAACTCCAGATCTCACAGCAATGCGTGGTCATTATCGAGGAAACCGAAGAGGCCGCCCGAGCGTCTCTTGCCAAGGCGGGCAAGATCTATGGAGGCCATATGGGGGCCGGACTCGAAGAACACGGAATTTGGGGCACCCCGGAGAGAGTCGTCCAATGCATCGAGAGGCATCGCGCGCTGGGCTGTACGGGTTTTCTGATGGAATTTTTTGGTCGGGACACCCGGGTTCCCGCCCGAATCTTCGCCGAACAGGTCCTTCCCCGGCTCCGCGGCTGACAGCGAGTCGGTGGAAAACCTTCAGTCCGGTCGCCGCTCATCCGATTGAGAAACTGGGACTCCGCAATTCGCGGAATCTCCAAAACGCCTCCAGACGACCGGCCAGATAGCTGTTATCCTTCACCTTTATGACCCTACCCATTAAAATCATGCGAGTTGCTACCGGGCTGCTGATTGCGCTGGCGATGAGCCTCTTGGGCGGATCGGCGGGGGCGGCAAAAAGCGAACCGGGACTCAACTGCTCCCGAATCCCCGAGCTGAGCCGAACACTGCTCCACAAGCACATCAGCTTTCACTACGTGAACGACGAATTGCGCCAGCGAATCATCGACACGTATGTCAAACGCCTGGACGCCTCCAAGAGTCTTTACCTCTCCGAGGAGGTCGAGGCACTCAAAAAGAAGCTGCGCGGCGTGATCCAACAGATTCGCGACGACAATTGCTCCGCCCTGGCTGAAATCCAGGAAGATCAAATTCTCCGCTACGAGGCCCTCCAGGAATTCGCCACTCAGGTACTCGCCAACGACGAGTACGAGCTCGACACCGAGGCGGTGCTGATCATTGACCCCGACAAACGCTCCTATTCGCGGACGGATGAAGCGCGGAAAGAACTCGTTACCAAGCTGATCCATTTCCAGATGTCCAACTACGTAAGTTCCGACATGGATCTGGCAGAAGCCCGGGAGAAGCTGACTCACCGCTACGAGTTGATGACCCGAAGGGCAAAGGAAAAAACGAGCGAAGATCTCTACGCCGACTATCTGGACGCCTTCGCCACGGCCCTCGACCCCCACTCCAACTATCTGTCCGCAGAAGTTCTGGAAGACTTCCAGATCAGCATGGGGCTTTCCCTAGAAGGCATCGGTGTCGCCCTTTCTACCCGAGATGGCTACTCGGTGGTGGAAAAAGTAATCCCCGGTGGTGCCGCCGCTGGACTCAAAATTCTTGAACCCCAGGACAAAATCATCGCCGTGGCCCAGGATGGTGAAGATCCCGTTGACATCATCGACATGGATTTGCGCGACGTCGTCCGACTGATTCGCGGCAAGCGGGGGACCACCGTCCACCTGACGGTGCTTCGCCAAGGAGACACAGCCGAGCGGTTTCAGGTCAGTATCGTTCGCGACAAAATCAATCTCGAAGAGCAGGCGGCCAAAATCCGTTTTGAGGAAGTGCAGGTGGGCGGAGAGCCCCAAAAGATCGCGGTTCTTGAACTGCCCTCCTTTTACGGCGGGAACGATCCCGGCGGCCGCCAGAGCTCTGAAGACGTAGCCGCGCTTCTCGATCAGGCCAGAAAGGAGAAGGCAGTCGGTCTCGTACTGGACCTTTCGCGCAATGGCGGAGGCCTGCTCGATACCTCAGTGGACATCGCTGGGCTCTTTATCGAAGAAGGCGGAATCGTGGCGGTTCGCGATACTTTTTCCCAGGTCCAGGTGCTCCGCGACCCGAGTTCTCAAATCGCCTGGGACGGCCCGCTCGTCGTGTTGATTTCCAGGGTCAGCGCATCGGCCTCGGAAATTGTGGCCGGTGCTTTGAAGGACTACCGCCGGGCGGTCATCGTGGGCGATGATCACAGCTTCGGCAAGGGAACCGTTCAGAGCATGGTCCCACTGCCGGAAGGTCTGGGCGCTCTGAAAGTCACCACCGCACTCTTCTTCAGGCCAGGTGGTCAGTCGACTCAACACGCTGGAGTGGCATCGGACGTAATCATTCCTTCGATATTCGGAACCGATGAATTCGGTGAAGCTCATCAGACCTACTCACTCCCCACCCAATCGATTGCCGCCTTTATCGACACCTCTAGCCTGCCCTCGGACACCTCCAGCGAAGACACACCTTCGTGGAAGCCCATTACGCCCGCCCTCGTACAGGAACTCGTAGTGCGATCCCAAAAGCGCGTGGAGGTCAATGAAGATCTGATCAAGGTTCGCGAGCGCATCGCCAAGGCCGACGCGCGAAACGGGGTGGTCCACTTGGCTGAGTTGATGAAGGAAAAAGAAGAAGAAGAGGCCGCAAAAGAAGAAGAGGCCGCAGAAAAGGAAGCCGCGGCCGACGACGAAAACTCCGAGGAGGTCCCAAGTGCCTCCCTGGAGGCCCCGGAAGGGGGCAAGGACGCAGCTCTTGCGTCGGCCGAACCCGAGGCCGAAGACGGCTCCGATCTGGCGGCCGACACGAGTACGGATACGGCCGACGGCTCCGGAACAGTACCCGCCCCCGAGGTCGAGGAAGAGGAAGAGGACCAGCCCTCCCCCCAGCAGCTAGAAGCCGTCCAGATTCTCGCCGACCTGATTCAATTGACGAGTTGAGAACCGGCCAGAAGTGAGCCGTTTTCAGTTCCTCCACGTGCTGCTAGCCTCCTTGCCCAGAGCGCGGCGTTCCCTGTCCCAATAGCCAATCCCGACTACCGGCCGTCGCCCAGCTTAAGGAGCCACGATGAGTCTCGATGAGTCCACCCGTGGAAAAATCGACAATCTGATCACTAGCCACCCCGTCATGCTGTTCATGAAGGGCAACCGACAAGCGCCCCAATGCGGTTTCTCGGCCAAAGTGGTGTCGATTCTCGATGACTACCTTTCCGATTACGAAACTCTTGACGTGCTCTCAAACGGGGATATCCGGGAGGGAATCAAGACCTACTCCTCTTGGCCTACAATTCCGCAACTCTACGTCGGGGGGGAGTTTCTCGGTGGCTGCGACATCATTACCGAGATGGCAGGAGCAGGAGAACTCTTCTCCGCCCTGGGAGTCGAACCGCCCGAGACTACCGTTCCCACAATCAACGTCACCGACGAAGCGGCCAAGATGCTCGAGCAGGCAGCTGCGCAGAACGGGGGAGAGGGACAACACCTTCACCTCTCTGTGAGCCGTGACTGGCAGACCAGTCTGTCCATGGCCCCTCAGAACCCCATGGATGTTCAAGTAACCGCCAACGGCGTAATACTGATGGTCGATCAGTTCAGCACTGTCCGAGCAGACGGCATCAGCATCACGCTCGTTGAAACCGCCGAGGGCAACAACGGCTTCAAAGTCGACAACCCAAACGCACCCACCCTGGGCGAAATGAGCGTTCAAGAACTCAAAGCGTTAATGGACAGCGATGAGAGCTTCGAGTTCCTCGATGTACGCACGCCCAATGAATTCGAAACCGCTCGAATCCCGAGCGCCGTTCTTCTCGATGAAGCCCAATACCAGAGAATGCTGGGTTTGCCGAAGCAAACAAAGATCGTATTCATCTGCCATCACGGGCCCCGAGGCGTCAACGCTGGACAGCAGTACATCAGCCAGGGATTCACCAACGTCCACAATGTCACGGGCGGAATCGAAGCCTGGTCCAGCGAAATCGACCCCAGTGTCCCCCGCTACTAAGCAATCGGCCGAGCACCCGTAGCCACTAGAAACCCTTCGGAAAGCAAGCCCAAAGTCGCTCAACGGTTGAATATGGAAATCCAACGGCTCGACAGTCCTTCGGAAATCGCAGCGGCCCTCCACCGCGCAATCCTCGAAGCAATTCCCGATGCCGAAATCGAAGTGTCTGCCGGCGGAATCGGACACTTCGAAGTACACGTGCGGGCCAAGCTCTTCGAAGGCCTTGGCCGAGTGGGGCAACAGCAGATCGTCTACCGAGCCATCGCTCCGTTGATGAGTGGCAACAACCCACCTGTGCATGCCATCGACCGACTCGAGTGTGTGATCGCCTGAACCCGGAGGCGAGGGATCGCAGGCATGAATTTAGTGCCCGCTTCTGTATCGCCCGCTTCTCTAGAGCAGTTCGCCCTGACCATCGGAATCCACCGAATGACCGCTCGAGGCGGGTTTTTTGTCCGCAGGCGGCTTCACCGCTGTTTTTTCGAGCTTGATTTTCGCCACTGCCTTGGGGGCGAGCCTTGAGCCACGCGCCGTCGGACTGACGAACTGCAGGCCTGCGGCATCGTAGGTCGCCTTCTTTACGCGCTGGCGCTTGGCGGGCACGAAGTTCATCTGAAGCTTGCCCTGAATATCCCCGGCAAGAAGCAGGTCAATCTTCCCCGCCTTTCCCTTGATGAGCTGGTACTCACGGTTGCGAATGAACTTCTCGATTCGAATACGCTTGCCATACGCGATCTTCTGCTTATCCCGATACACCACGGTGAACTCGGCACCCTTGTCAGGATCAAAGGGCTCGCAGTAGAGCAGCTTCCCCGTGAAGAGAACCTTCTCAGGCGGAGGCATGATTCGATAAGTGCCATCCGATGCGATTCCCAGAACCAGAGCGTACTCCGAAACCGCCATCTTGAAGTGATCACCGCGTACATCGCTCCCGAAAAAACCGGAGTCCTTATCGTAGCTGAGCTTAATGTTGTCCCTAGCTACGGTCTTTTTGTCCACCGCCTTGATTCGCGTTATCTCTGTGCGCCTTGGGAATCGATCGCCGTATTTTTTGATCAAGCTGGATACGTACTCGACGGTCGTGCGCTTCATGTTGGAGAGCTTTTTGTCTACGGCGTCGATCTTCTTCTGAATCTCTACGATGTCTCGTCGATTTTTCTCGATGTCATAAGCCGAAATCCGACGGATGCGAATTTCGAGAAGCCGCTTTATGTCTTCCTCCACCATCGGGCGCACGAATAGCTTTTTGTGCTTGGCCATCCCCTTCATGATTTCTTCGCGTACCGATTCTTCGGTAGTTGCTTCCTCAATTCGCTTATAGACGCGCTTCTCTACGAAGATCTGTTCGAGGGTCAGCCAGTGCTGCTTATCCAGAAGTTGATTGCGATCAAACTCCAGTTCGACCTTCAGCTGCATCTTGAGCTGATCGGTAAGGATATTGATGATCTCGGTCACCGTCAGTTGCACGGGTTTTCGGTCGTTAATAACGGTGACGTTTGACGAAATCGAAACCGAGCAGTCCGTATAGGCGTAGAGTTGCGGAACGACCTCTTTGGCCGCAACGCCCCGGGCTAGCGCCAAGTCGATTTCGACGTGGTCGGTAGTGAAATCGTCGATGGACGAAACCTTCACTCGTCCTTTTTGGGCTGCATTTTCGATGGACGCGATAAGACTTTCAGTCGTGGTCCCATAGGGAACCTCGCTGATGACAACATGCTTTTTGTCCCGAACGTTGACCCGCGCCCGAACCTCGACCTTGCCCCGACCGTCATCGTAGGCGTCGACGTCCATCAGCCCACCCTGAGGAAAGTCCGGAAAGAGACTGACGGGCTTTCCCTGAAGAATCGCGATCTGGGCTTCCCAGAGTTCCTTGAGGTTGTGAGGCAGAAGCTTGGTCGCCATCCCTACGGCAATGCCCTCGGTCCCCAGCATTAGGATCACGGGCAGCTTCGCTGGAAGCCGCACGGGCTCGGGACTGCGCCCGTCGTAACTCGGCACGAGTTCGGTCAGCGACTTATGGAAAAGAGTTTCGAGGGCCAAATCCGTCAGCCTGCATTCGATGTAGCGCGCAGCTGCAGAGCGATGGCCCGTAGCGAGATTTCCGAAATTGCCCTGCTTTTCGATGAAATAATCCTTGTTCGCCAGGACCACTAAGGCGTCCCCGATGGAAGCGTCGCCATGGGGATGAAGCTTCATGGTTTCGCCGATAACGTTCGCCACCTTGTGAAATCGCCCATCGCTCATCGCGAATAGCGTATGCAGGATTCTTCTCTGCACGGGCTTGAGGCCATCGCGCAATTCCGGAATCGCACGATCAAGCACGAAATAGCTCGAATACTCGAGGAAATTTCGCTGCATCAGTTCTTCGAGTTGGGCCATGGCCTTCGGTTCCTCAGGCGACGTCTGTCAGAAGATTTTCGACGATAAAATCGCGGCGTGCGGGAGTATTCTTGCCCATGAAGAAGTCGAGAGTCTTGATTACATCGCTGATACTATTCACGGTGACGGATTGAATTCGCATCCCCTCACCAATGAATTGCCCGAATTCTTTGGGGCTGATCTCTCCCAAGCCCTTGAACCGGGTCACCTCGGAATTCTTGATCGTCGCCATGGCTTTGTCGCGTTCGGCTTCGCTGTAGCAATACTCTGTGGTCTTCTTGTCCCGGACTCGGAAAAGCGGAGTCTCGAGAATATAGACGTGGCCCTTCAAGACCAGTTCCTCGAAATAGCGTAGAAAGAACGTCAGCAAGAGGTTACGGATGTGCATACCATCCACATCGGCGTCGGTGGCCAGGACAACACGGTTGTAGCGGAGTCCCTCGATACCGTCTTCGATTCCCAGTGCTCGCATCAAATTGTAGAGTTCTTCGTTCTTATAGATCGCGTCGCGCTTGAGTCCATGACAGTTCAGGGGCTTCCCCCGAAGCGAGAAAATCGCCTGGGTCCAAACATCCCGGGTAGGTACGATGACACCCGCGGCAGAATCGCCCTCGGAGAGGAAAATCGTGCTCTCGTCTCTGCGGTCGCCCTTGGCGTCGTCAAAGTGGACCTTGCAATCCGTCAACTTGGGGATTCGGATCGCCACTTTCTTGGCACGCTCCCGTGCGTCTTTCTTGATTGAGGCCAACTCTTTTCGAATGCGTTCGTTATTCGCGACTTTTTCAAGCAACATTTTTGCAGCATCGACGTTTTCATGGAGCCATCGCACGACCTGATCTTTTACTGCGGGCACTATCCAAGCCCGCACCTCTGTCGAGCCCAGCTTGTTTTTCGTCTGACTTTCGAAAACTGGATCTTGAAGCTTGACCGAGACCGCGCCGACGATCCCGTCTCGAACGTCTTCACCCGCGAAGTTCTTCTTCGCGAACTCATTGACGCCCTTGAGCACACCTTCCCGGAACGCGCTCTGATGCGTTCCCCCATCGTTGGTAAATTGACCGTTGACAAAGGAAAAGTAGGTCTCCCCATAGGCATTCCCGTGAGTGAACGCGAATTCGAGCTTTTCTCCGCGACAGTAAACGATGTCATACAGCGGGGGTTCGTCACCGATCTCATCCCCGAGCAAGTCCGCCAGGCCATTCTTGCTCCGGTGAGTTTTTCCGTTGTAGACCAGGGACAGGCCGCTATTCAGATATGCGTAGTACCTGAGGCGGTGGCTGATGAATTCCTCGTTCCAGGCATACTCGTCAAAAATCTCGGAGTCAGGCGTGAATTGGACAAATGTTCCGTTTGCCTCCTCGCGCCCTGCTTTGCCCTTTTTTTCCTTCTGAAGACGACCGCGTTCAAATTGCGCGCGAACAAATTTGGAGTCTCGCCAACTCGTAACCTCGAAAAAACTCGAAAGGGCGTTAACAGCCTTGGTCCCCACCCCATTGAGACCCACCGAAAATTGAAAAACGTCGTCGTTGTATTTTCCCCCGGTGTTGATCTGGCTGACGCACTCCACCACTTTGCCCAAGGGAATGCCGCGGCCGAAATCGCGGACGCTCATGGTGTTCCCATCGCGGATGATTTCAATCCGCCGCCCCTCGCCCATGATGAACTCATCAACGGAGTTGTCGACCACCTCCTTGAGCATCACGTAGATACCGTCCTGGGGATGGTTTCCATCTCCCAGGCGACCGATATACATCCCCGTCCGCAATCGAATGTGTTCGAGAGCGTCGAGGGTTTGAATCGCCTTCTCGTCGTAGGCGACCTTCTGCTTGGCCATGGGGCCTCCCAGAACTTCCAGGCTGTGGGGGGGTGCCGACCAAGATGGAGGATTCAGCCGAATAATCAAGAGATTCGGCTAGATCCACCTGCTTCCCCCCGAGGGCGAAATCGCGGGAGACATCATCGTCGGCGTCGCTGTGCCGAATGGGGTATCCACTCGGGCCGTGGACGAAAAGTATATTGGCGGCATTAATTCCGGAGTCAGTCCCGCCCACCCGGGAGAATTCGCGCCTGTCCGAATCGGGCCGATTCAACTCAAACTGCCCGTGGTGCTGGCCCCCATGGCGGGCATTACGAATTACCCATTTCGTGCACTCTGCCGCCAGTTCGGCGCAGGGCTCTACGTGAGCGAGATGATTACGGCTCGGGCCCTGGTCGAGCGGAACGCCAAGACCCTCAAATTGGCCGGCTTCAACCCATCAGAATCCCCCCGCAGCCTACAACTCTACGGAGTCGATCCCGAATATGTGGGCAAGGCCGTTGCGTTGTTGGTCAACGAGGAACGGGTCGACCATATCGACATGAATTTCGGCTGTCCCGTCCGCAAGGTGACCCGAAAGGGCGGCGGAGCCGCGATTCCCGTGCGACCCCGGCTCCTGGCCAACATTGTGCGAGCGGCCGTACGCGAGGCCGGAGAGATTCCCGTCACCATTAAATTCCGCATGGGAATCGACGACGATCTGCTCACCTACCTCGATTCCGGACGCGTCGCCGAAGGCGAAGGCTGCGCGGCGGTCGCCCTCCATGCCCGCACCGCGGCGGCCCTCTACTCCGGGAGCGCCGATTGGAATGCCATTGCCCAGCTCAAACAAGCCGTCACGAGCATCCCTGTTTTCGGAAACGGTGACATCTGGGAGTCCTGGGATGCCTTGCGGATGATGCGCGAAACGGGCTGCGACGGCGTGGTGGTCGGCCGTGGTTGCCTCGGGCGCCCGTGGCTCTTCCGCGATCTCGCCGATGTCTTCGAGGGCCGCCAGCCCTCCAACCCCCCGAATTTCGGCGAAGTCCGCAGCGTTATGCTTGACCACGCCAGCCGCCTAATCGAGTGGCTGGGAGAGCGAGTGGGCCTTCTCTCCTTCCGCAAGCATGCCACCTGGTACACGAAAGGCTTTCCCGGCAGCGCACGCTGGCGTTCGGCCCTGATCCAGGTCCAGAGCCTCTCCCAACTGCAGGAAGCCCTCGCCGATACTTCGGCCGATGTCCCCTTCCCTCCCGAGGCCATGCGGGTCAAGCGCGGCAAAAAAGGCGGCAGCCAGCGCGTCTCGTTGCCCGAAGGCTATCTCGATGACCGCCTTGCCAGCACGCCCCCAGGACCCGAGGCCGAAACAGCCGACTCCGGGGGTTGAAGCCGGAGAAGCCTGTTGCGGCTCTGAATCGCGGCGCACGACCCGCAAATTTTTTAATGGGCCTCGCGCCAGTTTGTCCCCACACCGAAATCGGCCACGATGGGGACCTTCAACTCGAGCGCATTCTCCATACCCGTGCGGAGCAACTCGGTGAGCGCCCGGACCTCACCCTCTGCAACTTCGAAAACCAGTTCGTCGTGCACCTGGAGAATCAGGCGAGCACTGGGCGGCCCATCGCCCAGCCTTGCGTCCACCTCGATCATCGCACGTTTGATGAGGTCGGCGGCCGAGCCCTGGATGACTGTGTTCACCGCCATGCGCTCGGAGGCTTGCCGCAGAACTCGATTGCGACTACTCAAATCCGGCAGATAACGACGACGACCGAGCAGGGTGCTCACATAGCCCCGCTCTCCCGCACCGCTGATAGTCGCATCGATAAAGGCGCGTACACCCTGATAGCGCTCGAAATACGCATCGATGGTTTCTTTGGCTTCTCCCGCAGCGATGCCCAACTGGTTCGCCAGGCCAAAGGCCGATGACCCGTAGATGATGCCGAAATTCACCGCCTTGGCCCGAGCTCGCTGTTCAGTGCTGACGGCATCGAGTTCCACGCCCCAAACCTCAGCCGCTGTTCGTCGATGTATATCCTCGCCGCTTCGAAACGCATCGATCAGGCTCTCATCCCCGGAATAGTGGGCCAATATCCGCAATTCCACCTGGGAGTAATCCGCCGCAAGCAGGACCCGGCCCTCCGCGGGGACGAAGGCCTCCCGAATTCGGGCGCCCTCCTCGCCGCGAATCGGAATATTTTGAACATTCGGGTTAGAAGCGGACATTCGACCCGTGGCCGCGCCCAATTGATGAAAACTGGGATGAATTCGACCGGTCGCTTCACAAATGAGGGGCGGAAGCGCATCGACATACGTGCTCATCAACTTGGAGAGCTTTCGGTAGTCGAGGATACGGCCCGGCAATTCGTGGTGAGATCGGAGTTGCTCGAGCACTCCCTCGGCGGTGGAATAACCCGTCTTCGTCTTTTTGATCACCGGAAGATTGAGTTTCTCGAAGAGAATGACCTGGAGTTGCTTGGTCGAACTGATCAGAAACTCCTCACCCGCCAGGGCGTAGATCTCCACCCGTAAGCCATCGAGTTTCTGGCTGAATTCCGAGTGTAAGAGGGCCAATTTTTTTTCATCGACCCGGACGCCCATGCGCTCCATCCGGCTCAACACCCCGGCAAGGGGCACTTCGACTTCCTGGTACAGTGCCCGCAATCCATCCGCGTCGATCCGCTTGTTCAATTCGGCGCGAAAACTATGAATCGCCACGGCCTGGCGAGCGGCCCATCCGCCGATGGACTCGACAGCAATCTCCTCGGCAGCAATCGCCTTCGCGCCCTTCCCCGCCAAATCTTCCCAGCTGTCCACTTCTTTTCTCAGAATTTTGAGCGCCACCGGGCCAACGCCCTGGGCGCTGGCCGGATCGAGCAAAACAGCGGCCAGCCCGAGATCATCCACGGGATCCGGGAGCCCCAGCCCGAGTTCTCCCAACGCCGACTGAACCTGCTTGGCGTTGAAAGCACACCACCACCGGTCGGCGCTCGGCCACGCCTTTTCCAACGTCGCAACCAACACCTCGGAGGACAGCCCCTCTTCGGCGATCAGGCCCTCTGCCGTGATCGGCACATAGAGCGGGCCCAGATCCCCGTTCGCCATGGCCAACCCCACCAAACGGGCGGTTACCGCGCTGCCCGCACCGCAGACGGGATGAAGCACCACGGGATCGAGTTCGGCTCCCCCCAGAGCCTCCAACCTTTCCGCCAAAACCGAGACTTCCGTCACGATTTCAACGTTCGCATCGATTCGAGTCGAATCCCCGGCACTCTCCTCCTGGGTCTTCGCAGTTTCACTCTCCAGACCAAGCCCGGCCAACAGCGTTGTAAAGCCCATCCGCCGGTAGAAAGCCGCGAGCCTTTCGCGATCCGCATCCGCTTGCACCAGTTCGTCCAATCCCAGGGGCAGAGGCACATCGAAACGCAGAGTCGAAAGTTCCTTGGAAAGCTCCGCCTGGGGCCGCTGTTCGAGTAAAGCCTCTCGGGCCCTTTTGGCTTTGACCTTGTCGGCATTGTCCAGAAGCGCTTCCAAAGTCCCCCATTCCCCGATCAGTTTCGCCGCCCCCTTTTCCCCGATTCCCTTCACGCCCGGGATGTTGTCACTTGGATCACCCACCAAAGATCGCAAATCGAGAATTTTGTCCGGAGGCACACCGAAGCGCGCTTCGACCTCGGCCGGGCCGTAGCGGCGCTGCTTGCCCGAATCGACGAGTTGCACTCGCTCATCGACGAGTTGCATCAAGTCCTTGTCGGTGGAGACAATGCTCACCCAGGCATCTTGAGGCGTCGCTGCGACAAGAGTCGCGATCACATCGTCGGCTTCGAAATCCGGAACCTCGAGCAGGGGAACGCGAATCGCCTCGAGAAATTCGCGGAGCAAGGGAATCTGAAGCGATAGGTCTTCGGGTTGGGCGTCCCGGTTGGCCTTATAGCCTTCGAAGAGCCGATTCCTGAAAGTCCCGCCTCGGGGGTCGAAGGCGACCGCCACCCACGTGGGCGACTCTTCTCGCAGTATCTTCGTGAGCATATTGGCAAAGCCCAATAGCGCGTTGGTCGGGGTTCCATCGGGCGCTCGCAAGCTCGCGGGCAGGGCGAAAAAAGCCCGATAGAGCGCATTGGCACCGTCGATGACGACGAGCCGCCGGTCGGGCGATTTTCGAGAGCGTTCAGTCACGGCCGAATGGTACCGATTCCCGAGCTGAAAGCATGACGGCGTTGACCAACTTCCCTGGGACGTTTAGTTTAACGAGACCATGCCGCCTTCAGCGCCCCCACCGGAGCCAAAACCAGCGAACCGCAGGCCACCGCCGTTCCGGCCGCGCTTTACCATCGGAATTTTCTATCTCGTTGCCTTCTTCTTCCTTTTCTCGTTTTTGCAGATACTGCCGGACCTCATCGCACTTCTCGAGATGCCCCCGGGTCCCGATCAGAAAGCCGCCGCCGCCGAAGCGGCGCGTTTGCACAGCAGCCCCCTGGTCGCTTCGCTGCTCGCGCTCTTCGCAACGTCAATCGGGAGCTACTACCGCGTCCTTCCCGGTATGAAGATCGACTGAATACCCGACGTTTTCAGACTTGAAACGAAACACCCATCGCCCAAGATGCCCCCCTTCCTTGGGCTCGGCTAACTGCTCGTTGCCAACGCGTTCACCGAAGCGGCACCTGGCCTCGAAGGGCTCTGGAGCGACCGGGAGTCGTGCATTACCCGAGGAGGGGAGAACCCGGCGTCGCGAGACCGCGCAAGATATAACGAACTGCGTCGTGAAATACTTGTTCGAGGGGCAACCTGCGCAACTCTCGACGCGGACGAATCGCATCCGACTGAATCAACGCATTGGCCGTGGTCCAGAGAATCTGGGCTACCTCCCATGGGTCGCAGTCAACCAAATTCCCTTCGTCGATCGCACGCTTCAATGCTGTGCTTAAGATCAAGAGGTTCTGCTCCCAGAGTTGGGATACCGCTTTTACGACCTCTGGGGGCAACTCCCCGATCACCGATTGGTTGTCGATGGCCCAAAAAATCTGAAAGTATTCGGGGTGCCGAACCCAATAGTCATAGTAAAAATGACTGAGGCCCTCGACTTGCTCTATGCCAGATTCGGCGGAGGCGATCGCCTCCTCCATTCGCTGAGTGAATGCGTCGCCGTTATCCGCGAGGACGGCGACGTAGAGGTCGGCTTTGCTTTCGAAGTAACGATAGAGAGTTCCCTTGGCCACCCCGGCTTTCTCGGCGACCTCGTCGAGATTGGCCACCATGAAGCCATCTCGGAAAAAAACCTCTCGAGCAGATTCCAATATATGCTGGCGGGATTGGGCCTTTCGTTCGGCCCGGCCGATTTTCTCGACGCTCGAATTCGAATCCGAGTCCTCGTTCTTGTGGCCCATCTTTGTCAATCTGGACCGTCCCCGGCCCCCGAAATCGGCGCGCCCATAGCCGGCTCTCGGGCGTGCTGCTGCGCCAGTTCGACATAGCCCAAAGTTCGTTGAATTTGTAACGCGCGCTCTTCGTCTGACAATCGCCGGATTACCCGAGCGGGCACCCCCACGGCAAGCTGACCAGCAGGCACCTTGCTTCCGGGGGTGACGACCGCGCCTGCGGCGACAAGCGCGCCCTCGCCTACCTCGGCGCCATCGAGAACCACGGCCCCAATTCCAATGAGTGCGCCCGAACGAATGGTACAACCGTGTACGACCGCACGGTGGCCAACGGTGACCTCGTCCCCTATCGATGTGCTGAACCGATCACGAGTCACGTGAACCGTCGCCTGATCCTGGATATTCGTTCGTTTTCCGATTCGAATGCAATGCACGTCGCCGCGCACCACCGCTCCGTACCAGATGCTGGAATCCGGCCCGACCTCCACATCCCCCACAACCGCCGCACCCGGGGCAATCCAGGCTGTTGAAGCGATTCGTGGCGTATGGCCGTCGAAACCCAGAATAATGGGTCCGAGGTTTTGAGGCTCCCGGCCGATCCCGTACCTCAGATCACTTCGGAGCGGCTCGTCGGAACGGGCAACCATGCAATCCTCAGGCCCCGACCTGATCGCTTCCGTCGTAGCGAAGCGAATCGAACAGAACCGTCTGTACGTAGCGTTCGCCGAAGTCACAGATAATCGTCACAATCATCTTGTTTTCGTTCTCCGGAAGGGCCGCGTACTTGAGTGCCGCCGCAACATTCGCGCCGGATGAAATCCCACAGAGAATCCCTTCCTCGCGAGCCAGGCGGAGCGCCGTCTCGATGGCTTCTTCGTTCGTAATCGAAATGATTCCGTCGATCTGCGAACCGTCGAGTACATCGGGAACAAAGCCCGCACCAATTCCCTGAATTTTATGAGGACCCGGCGATCCGCCTGCCAATACCGGGCTGTCGGCGGGCTCCACCGCAATGGCCTCGAAGCCCGGCTTCTTGGGCTTGATGAAGCGCGAAACCCCTGTAATTGTCCCTCCGGTTCCGACTCCAGCCACAAACGTATCCACTTTGCCCTCGGTATCGTTCCAAATTTCGGGACCCGTGGTCTCCATGTGGACTTTCGGGTTTGCGGGATTGCGAAACTGTTGGGGCATGAAGCAATTCGGCAGCAACTCCTTGATTTCCATGGCCTTCTCGATGGCGCCCTTCATCCCCTTCGCGCCTTCCGTCAGGACAAGCTTTGCCCCGAATGCCCGCATGGTGACTCGACGTTCTGGACTCATCGTATCGGGCATGACAATCACACAATCGTACCCCTTGGCCGCGGCGAGAAAACAGAGAGCTATGCCTGTGTTCCCACTTGTGGGCTCGACGATTGTCGTCTCCCCCGGCTTGATCAGGCCTTCGTTCTCGGCCGCCTCGATCATCGCAAGACCGATTCGATCCTTTACGCTGTTGCAGGGGTTTCGACTCTCGAGCTTGACAACGACATCAGCGGCGAGTCCTTCGTTAAGTCGACCGAGCCGAACCAGGGCAGTCTTTCCGACGAGCTCGGCGAGACTTGAATGAATGGCCATATAAGGGGATCCTTTCTTCACCGAGGACGTTGGCGGCCATCGATGCCGGAGGCAGAAGCAGGGGGCAAGATAACGCCGTCCCCCCAGGCTTCCACCAGCGGAAACCAGTTCATCCCCCTCCTTCTTGCAACTCGCCGAAAAGTTCTTCCAGAAGCACCGTGGCGTAGCTCCCGGGCGGAAGGCCAAATTCGAGCTGGAGAGTTCCCTCTTCGCGGACCAGGGACATCTCCTGGGGGCGAACCCGAAACGGACGCCGGGTGCCGGCGAGACGAATACCCCGGGGAGGCACCAGATCCTCGGCCAGGGGAATTTCCATAGAGGCAAAAATTTGAGCCTCCCGCTCGGCCGGAACGCCTAGGGGAGCCTTCATCTTGGTGCCGAAAATCGGACCGGTAGCACTGATCTCGAAAGCCTTGGCGCGTTCATTTTCCACGCCGGCGTCCTCGACGACAAAGAGCCCCCCGGATTCGACAACTTGAGCCACTTCGCCCTCCTCCACGGCGTCCAATGGCAGCGGGCGATCGTCCAGCACGCGGTTGAAAACCTCGGACTGCAGGGCCGAAAGCAGGAAACGAGCTTTTCGCCGATCTCGAGCGACCCTCCTTCCCGCAAGTAGTTCCCGGCCGCCAGCGGCATTGCGCCCGCCGTGGCCGAAACGCTGGGCACCAAACCGATTGGGCATCCCAACGGCCATAATCACTCTGAGCGCTTCCCGCGCCTTCGCCTCCAACTCTTCGCCGACTCCCCGAATCCGAATCACGAAGCGATTCCCTCGAAGTTGTCCAGTACGCAGCTTGTGGGGGTGCCGAATGGCTTCCAAAATTCGAACGCCCTTGAATTCAAGTTTGAGCGCTTCTCGGGGATCGAGGTCCGGAACCGACATCCATTGCGTCGTCACTGCGGCGCGATCCTTACGGCCCGCGTATCCCACATCCCGGGCCGGCACCCCCGCAGCAGCCGCCAGCTGACGCGCGACCCCATCGCTGGTCAAGAGGCGCTTCTCGATTCGCAGAAATGTGTGCCCTCCCGAACCCGTCGGATCGTAAAGGGCAATTTCATCGACTCGAAAGTCTTCGGGCTCTGCCCTATAGCGCGGGATCTCCGCCACGCTAAATCTCTCGAGCCGCAGCGACGGGAGCGAACGATTGACGATGGACAGCGCAAGCCCCCAGTCTCCCAAGCGCGCTCATGTGCTCTGGCGTTCCGTAACCCATATTTCGGCCCAGGCCATAACCCGGATACTCCGCATCGAGCTGCCCCATCAAACGATCGCGGTAGACCTTGGCGACAATGGATGCGGCGGCAATCGAACCTTCGATGGCATCGCCATGGACAAGAGCGGTTTGAGGAATGGTCATCCCAGGAATCGTCCGGGCATCCACCATGAACCGGTCGATCGTAAGCTGTTCCGCCAGCGCAGTTGACGCTCTACGCATTGCCTCCAGCCCAGCCCGATAGATGTTCATTCGGTCGATTTCCACCGGAGAAACCTCGCCGAGCGCGACACCGAGCGCCTGCTCCCGAATGCTTTTTTCCAGCCTCTCACGGTCGGACCGCGAAACCTTCTTCGAGTCATCGAGGCCCGGCAGTTCGACCTTTTCGGGAAGTGCGACAGCTGCCGCGACCACAGGACCCGCCAGGGGGCCAACCCCCACCTCATCGACTCCGGCAACCACCCGGTACCCGTCGGCGTAGAGTCGCGCCCTGATTTCAAAGAGCGCCTCCACTCGAACGCGATCCGATCGGACCGCGTCAACTTGACGCTGAGCGCGGGTTCCCAAGACACGGGCTCCGGCTCTCGGATCATGTTGAAGAGCGAGTGCCCACCGAACCACCTGCTCATCGTCCGAGAGAGCATCCAACTCCTCGCGCAAGCGCGACAAGGAGAGCTTCGACAGATCGAGCAGCCCTCTATTCGAAGGGGCTGCCCTGTCGTCGCCGGACTTCAAGCCTACGCCTATCGGGCGAGCAGAACGGCTACCGGTGCGGTGCGCACGACTGCGGCGGCATTGCTGCCTAGAAAGAATTCGGTGATGCGGTTCCGGCCGAACGCACCCATCACGATGAATCCGGCCCGCACCTCCCGAGCGGTGTCGACGAGTTTTACGTCGGGACGACCCAGAGTCGACGAGATCTCACGCATGGGCTGGGAGAGGCCGCCGAGCAGTTGCCGAACCTCTTCAAATCGCGCCACGGCCCGGCCCTTATCCTTGGAGTCGACGAAAACGTGAACGGGCTCGCCGAGGCTATTGGCCAACTCGACCGTCATGGAGGCCGCGATCCGCGAACCCGGAGAACCGTCAAATCCCAGAACGATGGGGCCGGATACTGGAGTTCCGAAGGGCACAACGACCGTCGACTTGGAAGTCTTGCGGATAATCGACTCTGCATTTGCCCCGATCAGAACGCCCTTGCTTTCCGCAAGTCGACCGTCCCTCCCAATGGCCAATAGATCGAAGTTCTGTGCTTTCTCAACGACTCGATCATCGGCACGCCCCTGGGCAATTTCGCAGCCTGCATCGACGCCCTCGGCGCGAGCTCGTTCCCCAAAACGCGCCGCGATTGCATCGGCACGCGCACGGTGGTAGGCGGCGAGATTGGCCTCGGGGAACTGAGGCAGGCTCAGTCCCTGGCTGTCAGGAGGACGGATGTTTGCGTCCTCGATCACTGTTATTCCGGCCACTCGACACCGCAGGCGAGCGGCCAAATTGATTCCCAATCGCTCGGCAGAATTTCCGTCTGCCGAACCGTCCGTCGCTACCAAAATCGTCTCAGTCATAAGGTCCTCACAGTAGGCTCGGCACGGCCGACTCGCAGTTGGGTTGATCGGAGAGCTCGGATTGGGCCTGGGGCCATTCCCTACCTCTCTCAGCCATCCCGCGAAAACGATCCCCCGGGACTTGGTCCCCGTAGGATACGGAACCCCGGAGGGAGGTGCAATTATCGACCGGGCGCGGCCCCTTGGGTTCAAGGCAACCCGCCGCACGGGGGTTTCAGCCGATCAAGCGCGGCCCAAACACCCGGCCTCTTCGTTCGCCACGAATCGACTTCCCTAGCCGATCACAAGTCCTCGGCGAGGACTTCCAGGAGATCGACCTCGCTCAGCATGCCAAGAAGTCGGCCCTTTTCGCCCACCACCGGCAGACAGCCGATCTTGTGTTCCACCATCATTCTCGCCGCATCCCGGAGCGACGCCTTCGCGTCGATCACGATGGCCGGACTGGACATGACACGACTGACCTCCACGCCATTCAGGAAAGTCCGCCGATCGCTGCTCTCTGGATCGGCAAGGTGCGATGGCGACGCCCAGAGAAGATCGCGTTCAGAAACCACACCCACCAGGCGCCCCGCCTTAACCACCGGCATATGCCGCACGTGACCCAGCATCATGATATCTTCGACCGTCAGCAACCGATCTCCGACACCGATCGCCACGATCGTGGGGTTCATGATTTCACTAATCGCCACCATGCTTCTACCATACGCGAACAAGAAGGCGTTCGTGAAGTGAAAACTTCGAAACCTGCGGGGTATTCGAACGGGGCGTTCCCGCAAATGGAACGCGGGCTTAAAATCAGCAGACCCGGAACTATTTCCTTGACTTTTTGGACCTGATATCCGCGATGCAAACCGCACCCGAAACGAATCCGCCCCCCCCCCGCGAATCGCGCTTGCCGGTTCTGGGCTGGGGAATGGCCCTCGGAACGATGGCCTACGCGGCAAGCATTCATCACGGCCTGGGCGGGACGGAGTTCGGACAAATCACCCATCCCTGGCAGCCCACAGGTTTCCTCAGGGAAATCGAATGGGTAGACGGGCTTCTCGAACACTGGGGTCTGGGAATTCTCATCTTTTCGGCCCCGGCGGTGGCGGCGCTCGGAATTATCGCCTTTGCGACACGCTCTTGCGTAGCCCGCACCATCGGGAGCTGCGGGCTGGCTTGCGTTGCACTGATGGCTTTCTATGGCCTTTCTCCGGCGCTTCGGATTTGGGAGTTCTTTCATTGGCGAGCTTCGGCCGTGATTCTAGCGACCGGTGTTGCACTCGGATGCACATTGACCTCCCCCCTACTTGCCCGTCGCCTTTTGAGTCTCCGCCCACGATTCCAGGTACTCCTTTACCTACCCGTCTTTTTCGCTGTCGGATCGATCATTCGCAACGCAACCGGGAGCGATGAGACCCTCTTTCTCAACTTTTCGCCCTGGCCCGCAATTCCGGTCCTTGGCCTCGAAATCGGCGCGTACGGGATAACCGGTATTTTGTTCGGGCTTGCGCTCGGACTCGCCGGAGCGGGATTGGCAAATAGCCGGGGTTGGCTCAGGGCACTCGCGTTTGCCCTGGGCGCTCTCTTCCCCCTCCTCTGGTTCGCGTCGAGGTTTCCCCGAACCGACCTCACTATCGGCGTCTCGATAGTTGCCCTCGGCGCGGTCTGCATGTTTGTATTTTCCTGGACCCGTGCGCGAGACAGGGGACAGGAACTCCTGCGGCGGGCCACCTATCTCTTCCTCGGGGCCAGCATGGTGGCAGCCCCGCTTTTCTTTGGACGAGCGCTCGCCGACGGTGACTACGCGGTGACGCGCCACATCCGGGCCCAAGCTATTATCGACGCTCTAGAGGCCTTTTATCGGGACGAGTCCGCGTATCCTGAAGATCTCGAGGAACTCGTAAATGGAAACTACATGGACAGTCTGCCAAAGCCCCGAATAGGATTCGAAATCTACTACACCCTCGGCGGGCTCAAACGACCCGAGTTCGAGTATCGAAACCTCGGCCCCAGTTATGTCCTCGAGTTCTCCTCCACCGCCTGGGTCATGTGTTCTTATAATCCGCCCTGGATACTGGATGACGACGAGGATCCGGAAGATTTTTCGGACCCGGAAGATCTATTGGGTGCGTGGAACTGTCCAAATGATCGCCCTGACCTCTGGTAGCTTGATTGGCCTGTGATGGCGATGGCAACGACAAGAATCCGACTCCTCGGACAGCGGATGTACCGTGCCCGGCGCGTTGCGTCGACCTTCGGCCGAATCTATCTGCAGATCAAGGCCAATCAATTCATGGCCCGGCACACCGACGAGTTCGAGATGCGGCTCCGTTGGGCGCGATTCAATCGACGCTCGGCCGAATCCATTTTTGAAGCGGCCGTCGAACTTCGAGGTCTGATCCTCAAAGCCTGCCAATTCGTCGGCTCCCGGACAGACGTTCTTCCTCCTGAATACTGCGAGGTTCTTTCACAGCTTCAGGATCGGGTGCCCCCCCGGCCCTTCTCTGAAATTCGCACCGTGGTCGAACGAGAACTAGGTATGCCCCTGGATCAAGCTTTTTCGGATTTTTCCGAAAAAAGCGTTGCTTCGGCTTCTCTTGCCCAAGTCCACCAAGCTCATCTGCCCGACGGCCGCCGGGTTGCAGTCAAAGTTCAATACCCGGAGATCCCCGAGCTTGTCCGATCGGACCTCTCCAATCTCAACGCGCTCTTTCAAGCCGTTGGACTGGTCGAACGAAATTTCGACCTGATCCCACTGATCGACGAATTGACCGAACATTTGCCCCGCGAGCTTGACTTTTGCAACGAAGCTCGAAATTCTGAACGTGTCGCGAAGTTCTTCGAGAACAGGGACGATCTCTTCATCCCCGCGATTCACTGGGAACTCACGACCACACGACTCCTTGTCAGTGAATTCGTCGACGGCATCAAAATCAATGACACCCGGGGACTTGAGGCGGCGGGAATCAGCTGCGCGGCGGTGATGCAATCGCTCATCGAGGCGTACTGCGAACAAATTCTGGTCCACGGTTTTTTTCACGCCGACCCGCACCCCGGAAACCTCATGGTTTTGCCCCCGACGGCAGAAGACGAGCCCCCTACAGTCGTTTTTCTCGACTTCGGTCTGGCCAAAAGACTCCCTCCGGCGTTTCGACAGAGCGCAGTCGAATTTGCAGCTGCGCTTCTCCAAGGAAATTCTCGGGCCATGGGTAGTGCATTGATCGATCTCGGCTTCGAAACCCGCGAAGACTCTCCGGAAGCGCTCCAACTCATTGCAGAGATCCTCCTGAACGCGGCAAAGCGGCTCCGCAATCAAGCCCATTTGGATCCGGACGTAATTCGTGAGGCCGGCGAAAACCTGGCTCGCGTGATCCGCGAAAATCCAATCATCCGCATTCCTAGCCATATTGTTCTGTTGGGTCGGGTATTCGGTCTACTCTCCGGGGTGGGAAACACCTTGGGGGTTCAACTTGACATGCTTCAGACCATCCTCCCGTACGCGGCGGGTGTCTCACCGAGTTCATCGACTGAAAAGGGGGGGGCATGAATTCGTCGGGTGAGGTACCTGGGTCGAACCGCGAAAGTGCTCGAAGGCACTGGGCGATCGACGGCGTCGTTCTCGGGATTTCTGTCGGCGGATCTTCGAATGCCCGAGAATGGAATCGAGCAAGAGAGTGGGTTCAACGCGCCGATATTGCCGGGCTTCATTCGGTTTGGATGCCCGAAATGCACTTCTCTCCCGGAGGAAATACCTCGCCCCTTCTCTGCCTTTCAGCTCTCGCGGCATGCACTCAGAGGATTCGTCTGGCAACAACCTCCCTGCTCATCCCGATCCACAATCCGCTTCGGGTGGCTGAGGAAATCGCGTCCCTGGATCGCCTCTCCCACGGGCGAGTTCTCATCGGGTTGGGTCGGGGATTCCGGGCTCCCCTTTTCTCGGCCTTCGGCATTGACCCCTCAACCAAACGCAAGCGCTTCGACGCCGCCCTCGATTTAATTCTCGCGGCTTGGCGAGGAGAAGCCGTCACCTTGAACGGCACCTTTTTCGAGAGCAGAAACTATCCTGCCGCGATTCAACCCCCCTCTCCATACCAAAATCCGCATCCTCCCCTAGCGGTCGCCGCATTTGGACGCATGGGGCTTGCACAAGCGGCGCGGCGCGGACTGCCCTACTTGGCATCTCCTATCGAAACTTACGACCAAATCCGAGAGAACTTGATTTACCATCGCGAAGGCATCGGTGATATGGCGTGCACCGGGCGGTGGATTACTCCCGTGATGCGAACCGTATTCATCTCGAACAAGCCTTCTATTTGTCAACGCGTATTGGACGGGCTCGCAGAAGAGGGGCGGCGAAGCGCACCCGCCGCCAGCCCCAAACTACCAGCGGCACTGGCCCGAGCGGTAGCAGCCCCCGCGCATGAGCGCGTGATCGTCGGCGGTCCCGATGAAGTGAAAGAACGCCTGAACGAGTACAAGAAGAATCTCGGTATGAACCTGCTCGTGGTACGACCCCAAGTTCCAGGGGCCAACGAGAGCCAGCGCAGAGACTCCTTCGATCTTCTGGTCGGCGAAGTTCTCCCCGCTTTGAATTGAAGTCAGGCCCTACCAAGGACAGGTGGGTCGCTCAGCAGCTTGGCTGCATCGCATGGCTGCGGCAGCGAGGTCTTGCGTTGACGCGGCGGCGAGTTTGGGTAGAATGCGCAGCCTTCCGGCATCCGATAACTCGGGGCCTACGAGCCGGCTTGGTTGAATATCCGGACCGCCGAGCCCCTCACAGATAATCGGTACAAACGATCAATCTGTGGCAGACCCCGACAGTGGATGGCCTGATCGCCTGCCGGACATCAACCCAATCCGAATATCCGCAGAACGCTCAACGTCTTTCTCTTCAACTCAATGACGTACCCGCAGAACTTTTAAACTCGAGGATACAATGCCCAAGACCTACTCGGATCGACTTTCCGCCCAGGACAATTCCTTTCTCCTAATGGAAACTCCGAATTGCCACATGCACGTCTCATCGACCCTGATCTATGAAGCTGCGGCACTCCGAGGCTCAGACGGGGGAATCGACTTTTCTCGAATCAAGCTGGCAACCGAAAGTTACTTGCACCTGATTCCCCGCTATCGCCAGAAGCTTCACTTTATTCCCCTTGAGAATCACGCCGTCTGGGTGGACGACAGACATTTCAGTCTGGACTACCACATTCGACACACGGCGCTCCCCAAGCCGGGAACCGAAGCACAACTTAAGAAGCTCTCGGCTCGCATCATGGCCCAGCCCCTCGATCGAACTCGACCGCTTTGGGAGACTTGGATTGTCGAAGGACTCGAGAACGATCGCTTCGCAGTCATCACCAAGATTCATCACTGCATGATCGATGGCTCTTCCGGCGTTGATATCGCGCAGATCATGATGTCCACAGACCCGAATGCACCGATTCCCGAAGCACCGATTTTCGCTCCGCGACCAGCACCGGCCAATACCCAGCTCTTGCGCGAGGAAGTCTGGCGGCGCACAAGTCTTCCGCTTCAAATTCTCAAGGGGATCAATGCCTTCGTCACGGAGACCGAGGATCTTGCTACCGAAGTCACGGCAAGAGCCAAAATATTGTGGGAAACCCTGGGCCAGGGTCTCAAGGCCAGTGCCACTCCGATGAATGGTCCGCCCAGTCCTCATCGAAAATTTGATTGGCATGAAATGCCCCTCGCCGATATCAAGGCCATCCGAAAAGGACTCGACTGCTCGGTCAATGACGCCGTTCTGACCATAGTGACAGGCGCGGTCCGAGAATTTCTCAAAATGCGCGGGGCAAGCCCCGAGGATCTTGAATTCAAGATCTCGACGCCAGTCAGTACCCGCAAGGAGAAGGACAAAGGCCGGCTCGGAAACCGAGTGTCTTCGTGGATCATCAGCCTTCCCATCGACGAGGACGACCCCAAGCGGCAACTTGAGAAAATTCACGCCACCACTCAGGGTCTGAAACAAACAAACCAGGCCCTCGGCGTTGAGATGATCATGAAGGTGGCCGAAGTTGCGCCCGCGAGCCTCTTGTCCCTGGGTGCGCAGTCCGTCAGCGGCCCCATCAACTCCATCGTCACCAACGTTCCCGGACCGCAGGTTCCCCTCTACCTCCAGGGCGCCAAGCTGCTGTCTCTCTTTCCACAGGTTCCGCTACTGGGCGAGATGGGGCTGGGCATCGCACTGATGAGTTACGACGGAAAGATCTGCTGGGGCTTCAACGCCAATCCCGACGTAATTCCGGATCTGGGTGCCTTCGTATCCTTCATACGAAGCGCTATCGATCGCGTGGCCGCAACGGCGGGGGTCACTGTCTCTACCAGTGCCACAAACATTGCCGCAACGAAAAAAACGGCGCGCCCCAGGAAAGAAAAGCTGGACTCCCAGGACAAGGGAATTGATGTCGGCGAAACAGTGCTCCCGGGCGGAGACCGCGTTGAGCCGACAAGCGCCTGACTAAGCGACGGATAAGTGGGCCGTCGCCAGAAAAATGGTGGCGGCTCGCGTCGCCCCGAGCCGCGTTGAATTTTCCGCCTGACTATTCTCTATTCTCGTTTTGCGTAAATGTGAGAAAAGCCATAGCGGGCCGCTTTGAGGCGTCGCGCATCGCGAATTGCATCGTGTCAAAGGACCAGCCTGCGGCAGTCCATTCGTTCAAAGCCTCTTCGATCTCTTCCTCACCAACAGTACTCAGTTCGACGACCTTGTAGACGATTCCCACGCTACCCCCATGGCCAGAGTGTCAATTCCCCTCAGCTTTCCAAGCGAGCGGCCAGATCCGCCGCCGCATACGTGAGGATGATGTCGGCACCGGCTCGCTTGATCGAAAGCATCGCTTCAAACATCGCTCGCTCCCCGTCAATCCAGCCCCTTTCCGCTGCCGCTTGAATCATCGAGTACTCACCGGACACCTGATAGGCAGCGATCGGAACATCAAACATGCGCCGAGCGTCTGCCACAATGTCGAGATACGCGAGTGCTGGTTTGACCATCAAGATATCTGCACCCTCTTCAAAGTCTGCCCGCAATTCTCGTATCGCCTCCCGACGATTCGACGGATCCATCTGATAACCGCGGCGATCTCCAAATTGCGGTGTGCTTTCGGCTGCATCCCGAAAGGGGCCATAGAAAGCGCTTGCATACTTCGCCGCGTATGAGAGGATCGGCAGGCTCTCGAAACCGTGTTCGTCTAGAGTCGCTCGAATGGCAGCCACCCTCCCATCCATCATATCCGACGGCGCCACCATATCGGCACCCTCCCTCGCATGCGATAGAGCCGTCAACGCCAAGCGCTCCAGTGAGGGATCGTTGAGTACCTCTTCGTTCTCCACGAGACCACAATGGCCATGGTCCGTATATTCGCAGAGACAGACATCGGTGATTACACAGAGGTCGCTGACTCCGTTTTTTATGGCCGACACCGCTCGCTGAACGATGCCGTCGACTTGATCGGCGCCGCTCCCCCGGGCGTCCTTGTCGCTGGGGATGCCGAAGAGCATGACACCCGGAACTCCTAGATCTGCGACTCGCTTCGCCTCGTCCACGACCTGATCGACCGAGAAACGGCACACTCCCGGCATCGAAAGGATGGGCTCGCGGATCCCGCTGCCCTCGACTACGAAAACAGGAAGCAAGAGGTCGTCTCGTGAGAGCTTCGTCTCGGCAACCATTCGACGCAACTCTTTGCTCCCCCGCAGCCGTCGCAACCGATCTCGCGGAAAACTCATGACTCCTCCTTCTCTGCCAAAGTGGACAAGCTTGCACTTCCACGCTCTTGGGCAACGTATGCCTCGACCGCCGCAACCATCTCCCGGACATCTGGACGACCCGGCACCACCTGGGCCGGAAGCCCGGCCGCAGAAAGAGCTTGGGCGGTCGTTGTTCCCACAGCGGCGATAATACACCGCTCGGCGGCGGTCCGAGACGGCTCGTCGAGTAGCTCGGAAAAATTCCGCACAGCCGAAGGGCTCGTGAAAAAAAGCAGAGGAAGATCACCCGCGACGAGATCCTTCCGCAGCGCGTCGACATCCACATCGGGACGCAGGTTGCGATAGAAGACGATTGCATCGACATCAGCTCCCGCTTCGCTCAGCCCTTGGGAGAGTACGTCCCGAGCAATGTTGGACTGGGGAATCAACATCCGACGATTTGCGGGGGCCAGGGACCGAATAATTTCGGCCAACATCGACTCCGCGTCGCCCTGACCACCCGGGAGTACAAAATGAACGGGGAGGCCCTCATCCATCGCAGCGCTCGACGTCGCTGCACCAATGCAAAGAACCCGGGCTGAAAAATTCCCCAAGGCCCCCCGGAGCCCATTGCGTTCTAGATGATGGATGAAAAAACGCACGCTATTGGAACTGCTGAAGACTACGTCATCGTAGAGATGCAGCCCGGCAAGGCAGTTATCGATAGCGACCAGATCAGCCGGTGCCTCGGTCGGGACAAGATCTATCAGCGGCCGGATGGATGGCACAGCACCCGCCGCTCTGAGCGCGGAGGCGAGTTCCCCTGCCTGATGAGGAGCCCGGCTCACCAGGGCACCGAGACCAAACAGAGGCGACTCCTCCCACCACGAGAGCTCTTCTCGCAGACTAGCGACCTCCCCCACGACGACTACCGACGGCGCCTTGATGCTCGCAGCTTCGACGACGTCGGCAAGGGTCGACACCGTCGCCACCTTAACTTTTTGCTCGGGCCGAGTTCCATTCATCACAGCAGCCGCAGGCGTTTCGGGAGCGGTTCCCCCATCGACAAGTTCAACGAGAAGAGATCGTAGATTTCGCATTCCCATGAGAATCACCAAGGTATCCACGGAATTTCCCAACGCGCGCCATCGAATGCCTTCGGCGGCCTTTCCGGGATCATTGTGGCCGGTCACTACTGCGAAAGAGGCAGAGTAACGACGGTCGGTCAAAGGAATTCCCGCATACGCCGGCGCAGCCAACGCCGAGGTGACCCCTGGGATAACCTCAAAGGGAACACCCGCAGATACGCATGCCGATGCCTCTTCGCCTCCCCGGCCGAAGATAAAGGGATCGCCCCCCTTGAGTCGGATGACCGTTTTTCCCGTCTGGGCTTTTTCCACGATGAGACGATTGATATCGTCCTGAGAGCGCGTCGGGGGATCGTGTCCGCGCTTGCCCACGTTGATTTTTTCGGCGTGGGCGGGCAGTAGGCTCAGAAGTTCTTCGCTGGCAAGTTCATCGAAGAGAACAACATCGGCCCGACGAAGGGCGGCCGCGCCGCGCACGGTGATCAGGTCGGGGTCGCCCGGACCAGCACCAACAAGAATCAGCCGTCCCCCCATGACAGACCGCGGCCTAGTCACAATTCGCTGGCTCCTTCTGACGCTGATTCTCGGCGAAGCTCTTCAAGAATTTCGCTGCCGCCTGCTGCCTGGACCTTCTCTGCCAGATCCCGACCCAGACTTTCAGCGTCGACGGCCTCGCCTTGGACCTCGGCCCTCGCTATCGACCGCCCATCGAGACTCGAGACCAGACCTCGGATTCGAATCCGGCCGGATTCGAGCGCTTGGCAATGAGCCGCCAATGGCACCGTACAATCGCCGCCCAGGCGGGTCAGAAACTCCCTTTCCGCGGTCGCCGAGGTGACATTTTCAGCCGCACTCAAACGCCCTACGTCCCGGGTGATCGATTCTCCCACGCGCCCTTCCAGGGCCAGCATGCCCTGGCAAACCGCTGGCAACAGAATGTCCGGGGAGATTCGTTCGCTGATCACGGAACTGCGGCCCAGACGATCGAGCCCCGCACACGCAAGCACCACCGCCGCTAGACCATCGCTTTCGAGCCGCCCCAAACGGGTCGGTACGTTGCCCCGCAGAGGCACAATTTCGAGATCCGGTCGGTGCGCCCGAAGCAAAGCCGCTCGGCGTGTACTCCCAGTGCCCACGCGGGCGTACTGGGGCAGATCTTCCAGACCCTGGTTTGGCGCCTTGGCCACCAGAGCGTCGCGCGGATCCGCCCGCTCAGGAAACGCCGCCAACTCGAGCCCCGGGGCAATCTCGGCGGGCAAGTCCTTGGCGCTGTGAATGGCCACATCGGCTCGACCGTCGAGAAGCGCTTCTTCGATTTCTTTGATGAACAGGCCCTTGCCCCCAATTTTCGCGAGCGAAACGTTCTGGATGCGATCGCCGGCCGTGCTGACGATGACAATCTCGGTGGGGAGTTGCAGTTCATCCTTGATCCGCTTGGCAATGTAATTCGCTTGGGCAAGGGCGAGATCACTCCCTCGAGTCGCGATCCGCACGGTGCTCATCAAGTCATGCCTTTCATTTGGATCCGCCAACTTCGGGGCCCGCAGCGTTTTCAGCCGATTCTGGCTCGGATTTTTCGCCCATCATTTGTGAATCAATTTCAGCTCCGGGAGCCTCAGGGTCATCCAAACCAAAGAGGGCACGTGCCTCTTCGACCACGGCCAATCCTTCCTCTCGATCTTTGTGGGCTCCAAGCCTTGCCAGGGGGCGATGCAAAATTTTGTTGACAATAGATCGCGTCAACGCCTCCACCCGCTCGGCCTGGCTATCCGACAGGTCTAGCTTCGAGAGAGAGCGTCCAAGCTCCGCCTGGCGCACCGCCTCCGCTCGTGCTCGAAGATGGCGAATAGTGGGCACTGCCCGCAAAGCAACCATCCATCCTGCAAGACGCTCCTGCTCCTCCAGGACGATTTCCTCGGCGCCCGCTGACTCCCTTCTCCGCTCTTCTTCGTTGGAGAACGCAATCTCCTGGAGATTGTCGATATCGTAGAGATATGCACTGTCGAGATCGTTTACTGCCGGATCGATATTTCGCGGAACACCGATATCGATCAGAAAGACCGAATGGTTTCGTCGAGAAGCCAGGGCCCTGGAAACCCGGGCGGCGTCGAGCACGTGCCCGGAGCCTCCAATGCAGGAAAGGACGATGTCGCTGTCCTTCAGCACTTCATCGAGGTCTTCTAGTCCATGAGCTGAAGCCCCAAAACGCTCCGCCAGTTCTTCCGCCCGGGCTCGAGTCCGATTGACAACCCGCAAAGCATCCAGACCTTCGCGTCGAAGAGCAAAGAGCGCCGCCTCGATCATCTCCCCGGCACCGATCATCAGCGCCTTCTTGTCGCTCAACTCTTCAAAAATCTGCCGCGCCAGCTCCACCGCGACCCGGGCGACAGAGACCGGCCTCTGGGCGATTCGCGTTTCGTTCTTCACCCGCTTAGCAGTGGCGAATGCCTTCTGGAAAAGCCGGGAAAGGATCGGTCCGCAGCTCCCTATCTCCACAGAAGCCCTGTACGCGTCCTTCATTTGCCCCAGAATCTGAGGTTCGCCGACCACCATGGAATCTATTGCCGAAGCGACCCGGAAGACATGGCCCACAACCTCTTGATCAGCATACAAGTAGACATAATCTTCCAGCGAGCCGCCGCCCGGCACGGGAACCCCGCCTCCGAGTTCGTCGCGAAAAAAACTGGTCAATCGGACGCGCGCCTCATCGGGGTTTTGGGTTGTTACAACCACTTCGACCCGATTGCAGGTTGAGATCAAGACGATCTCTCCGATTTCCGAATGCCCCGAAAGCTTCCGCAAAGCGGCTTCCACGGAGGAATCGTCCGCCGCATAGTGTTCGCGAACTTCCACCGGCGCACTTCGGTGACTCATGCCCAGCAGCAAGAGCTTCATCGCAGAATTTCCACTCCCACCACCGCAAAGAGCAGAAAGGCAAACCCCCCAACCGCCGATGCCGCCGCTTGCCGAGCCCCCTGGCCACCCACGAATCGGGCCAGGAACATCCCCGAGTAAATTCCCCAGCCCACTAGAGTCCATATCGCGTGCGGGCTCCCCGACCAGTAGTTCCCGGTGGTCGCATGAACCCAGACCGAACCGGTAACCAGCCCCAGTGTCAGGAGCGGAAGGCCAACAACTAGGGAAGCCACATTCACCCGATCCAATGCCTCAAGTGAGGGGAGGCTCATGCGCTTTCCCCCCAATACCTTCATCTTCAACCGGCGATGCTCAAGGAGGTAAAAGATGCCAGACAGACCCGCGATGCCAAGCAGGCCGAGGCCGGCACTCGAGAGCAGAACGTGGGCATGAGAGACAGTTCCTTCCACGGGCGGCACAGCAACTCCCCCAGCCGTCTGAACTCCAAGACTCGGGAGAAAGACGGCGAGAAAGGCCAGAGGACCCACGGCGGCGGTCAAGCTCGCAAGGCGCAGCCGCCACATCAAGATCAACAGGGAGCAAACCCCAATCCAAGCCATGAATGAAATCGCATAGGGGAGATCGCTCAACTGGGGCACGGGGTTCAGCTTGTGCAGGGTCGCAAAAGCCGCACCATGGATCAGAGCGCCTAGCGCCACCCCCCAAACAGAGGCCCGCGTCAGCCGAGGAGCGGGGAGTGCGAGCCCTAGAAGCGCCAAAATACCCGAAGCCAGATAAATCGCCGCTGCTGCTTGCTGAAATTCGGTCATCTCGTTCGGCCCTCCACTCCGGCTCACTATAGATCGCGAAGCATCCCCTCGCCGACAACGTGGGCCACAACAGCAGCGAAATTAAAAATCAGCGTCGCTTTTCCAGCCGGGCCATTTGTTCGGCAACTTTTACCGCATCATTCACCATCTCAAAAACACGGAAGGCGGGCTCACCCAAGAGCACGAAGCGAATCTCTTCGAGGGAGGTTGTACCGGCCAGATGGGCGCGGGCGACCTCGATCGAGATCTCAGCGGATCGCTGAAGGGCCAGCCCCCCAATACCGGCACCCACCGCCGGGAACGCAATGGTGCGAAGCCCCTTCCGGGCCGCCAGTTCAAGGCTCGCCCGAACACTAGATCGAACGCCGTCCACGTCTGCGACCCCGCCGAGTTCCATGCCCGCGGCGTGGATCACGAACCGAGCGGGCAGCTGGCCTGCCCCCGTTAGGGCCGCCTCACCGACTTTCACCGCCCCGTAGGCTTCGCACTCGGCTTGAATGCTCTCGCCCCCTCGGTCACGAATGGCCCCAGCTACCCCCGAGCCCATGATCAGCGAACTGTTGGCCGCGTTCACGATGGCGTCCACCGACTGCTCAGTGATATCTCCCACCAGCAAGGTGACTCGTCCCATAGATCCCTCCGCTGCCTCAACCGAAGCCCCCCCTCGCCATCGCGGGAGTCTCCGAAGAGTAACGCGCCCGGCCCCCATACCTCCAGTCTCCTTCTTATCCGTCGAGCCGAAGCTGCTATGCTCGGAAACCACCGGCAGGCTTCCGGCTTTTCCCAGATTACCGACGCGGCCCACCGCGCCGAAGGAGATTTCCCCATGGCAGAGATTCTTGACGTCACCGACGACAACTTCGACTCGGAAGTTCTCAAGTCCGAAACCCCAGTGATCGTCGATTTCTGGGCCGAATGGTGCCAGCCGTGCCGGCAGATAGCCCCAATCATCAAGGCTCTAGCCGATGACTACGAGGGTCGAGTCAAGGTCGTCAAAGTCAACGTAGATAACTCCCAACATGTCGCCGGAAATTTCGGGATCCGTTCGATTCCTGCTGTCCTCAGTTTTCGAGACGGACAGGTGGTCGAACAACTGGTTGGGGTTCGTCCCAAGGCAAATTTCGTCGAGATGGCCGAAAAACTCGCTTGAGTCCGGGCTCGAGGATCATGCCTCGAAGGATTCCGGCAGCGGCTTAGATTCCGATCTAGCCCAACCCACGACCACCCTGACCCAAGGCCCTGGCACCACGACGCAAAGATCTGGATCTCTCCGGCGCTCCAGAAACTTTCCGCGGGGGAAGCAGCCTCACCAAAGGGGGTGCCAATCGCGCTCCCAGGGGCGTTTCTGGCGCTCCTCTCAACCTATGAATCGCCGTCCGTCCCGCCTGCCAAAACTCACACCGCACAGAGAAACACTACGTACCGCGAGAGCCAACCAGACAAAGCGGGGTTGGCTAGAGATCGACAATCAGCTTGTCGTAAAACTCGACGTAGTTATGGCTCTCTTCGCCTTCGACCATGGCAATCGCACTCCGCGGATGTTGATTGAGCTGCCCAGTAATATTGTAAGGCACCAACGCGCCCCACTTGAGTTTCTCTTGCAAGGGCACGAAGTGCTCCTCAAGGAGTTGCAGAAAAGGACGCAACCGATAGGTCGGATTTCGAAGGAAACCGATCAGAAGTTCCATAGGGCAGTTCCCCGCTCCCCGACCCATCCCCGCCACAGTGGCATCGATCCGATTTGCTCCATGAATGATTGATTCGATGGTATTCGCAAATGCCAACTGCTGGTTATTATGGGCATGAATGCCAACCTCCTTGCCCGTCCCCTCGAGAGCCAATCTATATCGGTCTACCAATCGGCCGACCTGTTCGCCATACAGAGCGCCGAAACTATCCACGACAACTACTGTGTCGACCGGAGTTTCCCGAAGAACTTCCAGGGCCTGGTCGATTTCCGCTTCCTGGGCGATGGAGATAGCCATCACGTTGCAAGTCACTTCATAGCCCTTATCAGCGGCGTCCTTGATCATGTCCACCGCAACCGGAAGCTGGTGAACATACGTCGCAACCCGAATCACATCGAGAACACTCTGATCCGCGGGAAGAATGTCTTCGTGATAGTCGGTCTTTTCGGCATCGGCCATCGCTGCGATTTTGAGCGGAGAATCATTCTCCCCCAGCACCCTGCGCATATGGTCTTCTTCGCAGAACTTCCAGTCTCCAAAATTGCCAGGCGCGAAGAGTTTCTTGGAAGCCTTGTAGCCGATTTCCATATAGTCGACACCGCCCTCAATGCAGGCACGATGTACCGCCGAAACCAAGTCGTCATCAAAGGCGTGTTCGTTTACCAGGCCGCCGTCGCGAATAGTGCAATCGAGAACTTTCAACTCGGGACGATACGTGATCCAGGGGGCGCTCATCTTGGAACTCCTCATAGGGAACTGATCGATTCAGTCCAACAGGGGGCAATGGCCCATCATACCTAGACAAATCTCCAGGGTCCAGCGTGGTGTCGAGCCCGCGACCTCAGAATACATAGCGACGCATCGACACGTTCAGCAGCAGCCCGAGTGCAATTCCCGCGGACATCAGCGCCGATCCACCGTATGAGAATAACGGCAGGGGCACACCGATAACCGGCGCAAGCCCGAGAACCATTGCGATATTAATAGTCGCCGGCCAAAAGAGGGTCCCCACCAGCCCAATGGCGAGCATGGCACCGAAACCGTCCTTCGAACTCTGTGCGATCCACAATCCCCAAAGTAAAAGAGCGACGAAGCAGGCCAACACCAACGTACTGCCAACGAAACCCCATTCTTCGGCAAGCACACTAAAAACGAAATCTGTGTGCTGTGTCGGCAAGAAGCGGAGTTGGGTCTGAGTTCCCTCTTGCCAACCCGAACCCAGAAACCCGCCCGACCCCACCGCGATTCTGGACTGCATCGCCTGGTAGCCCGAGGAGAGTGGATCCCTCCCCGGGTCCAGGAAATCCAGGATACGTTGCTGTTGATAGGCTCTAAGACCGAATTGCCAGAGCGCTGCGAGGCCAGCAGCAGCGAGCACTGCGACACCCGCCCAGGCCCGCAGAGGAATGCTGAGAAGAGGAAGGTAGGTGAGCGCTACAAGGAGCGTCAGCATGGCCACACCCATGTCGCGCTGGAGAAGAATCAGCCCAATGGGCATGGCGGCGATCATCAATGGTGCGAAA
>DUCH01000067.1 GCA_012959865.1 Myxococcales bacterium
CGAATCTTTTCATCGGCGGCGCGGGGCTCTTCCCCACGTCGGGCGGAGTGAACCCAACCTTCACCCTGCATGCCTTGGCGGCGCGGTCGGCCGAGTACCTGATCACGAATTGGAATTCGGCGATCGGCTAAAGGGCGGCGGCGACGCGTTGGCCCAAAGATCCGATCAGGGCGCGGGCAGCGGCGGGTTGGCGGCGGCGCAGAGCGGGGGGTCGGGCAGGGAGGTGGCGCCCTCCAGGGCCCGCTTCAGCAGAATGGCGTCGAGGATATTGCACTGGGTGGTGTTCACCGTGTCGTTGCGGACATTGCAGCGCGCCGGTTCAAAGTCCGGGGCGTCCTCGCCCATCAAGTGCTTGCGTAGGTTTGGCAGATCCGCCCCGTTGGAAATTGTTCCGTCGCCGTCTCCCTCGCCGCACTGACACGCATCCCCGATGCCGTCATAACTGGCCCCGGAGGATCCGCCACCGATACCGATTTCACCGGTGGGGTTCAGGCTTCCGTTATCTTCTTGGGCCGGGTTGTAGATGTTGGGGCAGTTGTCGGCTTCGGTCCGAACGCCATCGGCGTCCAGGTCTTCGGGGAGCGTGCAACTCGTGTTGCGCGTGACCCCAGCGAAAGTAGGTTCGAAGATGAAGTAATCGGGCCCGACCGCATCGTCGGACTCGTTGGGAGGTAGGGTGTCTTCGAGGTAGGAATCGACTGCGCCTTCCAATTCGATATTGGGTGCATGGCTCGCGAGATTCGTGCCATGCTCAACCCGAATAGTGCCCAAGCAGTGGTAGCGCGCGTTAAATGGCGGAAACGTGGTGGTCGAGTTCACCCGGCTGGAGTGCCCGGGCCGGGAGCCCTTCAAGACCACGTAGCGCTTGGTGGAGAAAGTGGGCTCTACCATATACGATTGGCCAAGCAGGATGGGGTAGTGAAGCGCGTCGGTGCAGGGGCCAGGGAATTCGCAACCGAGCCAAGTCACATCGTTGCGCACGAAGGACGTGCTGTCCGCCCCCAGATACTTCCCGGTGGGGGGTTCAATGGCGATCTTGATCTGCCGCATGTAGGTGTCGGATTTGAAGCAGACCTCCCAGTCCTGATATCCGACGCTAGTCGCCGGCAAAGGGCTTACGTCGGCGACCATGTTGGGGCCCAAGACGGAAGGCGCGCGCGATCGGCCGGTTTTCTCCGCCTCTACATTCGGCCCAGGCTTGTTGGCCAGGCAGCCGCCTGGGGCCGGAAGCGGCCCCTCGCTCGTGGTGACAAAACCGAGCGCGAAAGATCCGAGATTTGATGCCGAGATGGCCAGGTCATCGGGCGCGGCGCCCCCCGCAACTTCAAGATCGGCCAGGTGGACCCCGGTGTCCCCGGCGCTGCACAGGCGGGAATCGCCCTGGAGCCAGGCGTAGAGGGTATTGGGGCGCAGCCCCGAATACGACACTGAGTCTGGGAACGTGTAATTGCCGAATGAATTCGATTTGAAAACCCCCGAATCAATGTGGACGGTTGCACCGATCCCATTAACTGTGTCGCAGCCCGAACCGGGAGAGATAAGGCCGACGAAGTCCTGGCCCGGGCTCTCGCACCCCGAGCCGGGGACCCCCGCTACGCCCCCAAATTCGACGTTGAGCGGGAGGCTCTCGTCGGGTGCGAAGATTGCGACGGAAAGTCGTTCGACATTGAAAGCCCCGCAGTCGATTTCGAGCAACCAATCTTCGGGGGCGACTTCGTCGAGGGTCACGACCACCTGCTCGCAGGCATCGCCAACGCCATCTGCATCGGTATCGCTCTGGTCCAGAGAGCAGAAGCCAGTGCCCGGCACGGCGAGTTCGCAGTCTGCATTGGACACGCAAACCAGGCCTCGCTGGTCCAGATTGTCGCCTCCCATGCAGATCCCAAGATCGGGTCCATTGCCTACTTCGCGGCAGTTGTCGCACGCATCGCCCACACCGTCGATGTCGCTGTCTTCTTGGGACGGGTTGGAGACGCCGGGACAATTGTCGCCGAGCGCGTCGGGAAGCTGATCGTTATCCGGATCGTCGAGGCCGAGACGCCAGACGATCCCAGCCGAGCTTTCGATGAGATCGGTGGCTGCCCCAACAAGGATTTCCGAATCGCCGTCGCCATCGATGTCGAGCCTCGCCAGTGCCCGTCCGAACTCCGTATGGGTGCCGCTGTCGGCCTGACCAAACGCGAAGGGGATCTCGGCGCCGGCTGCGTTCAGTTCTGTCTCCGGTCGCGTGGGGCTGCCATCGGTTTCCAACGTAAGGAACGCGATGGATCCGGCCGCGGTTGCCCCGGCGCTGGTTCCGTCTTGGCCTGGGAGTCCGGCGACCAGATCGGTGGTGCCATTTCCATCGAGATCTCCCGCGGCGGTCAGGCTGCTGCCGAAGTGATCTCCGACTTTGAGGGTGTTGGGCGCTCCGAAGAGCAGAGCCGAACTATTCTCGAGTAGATAGCTGGTGGCGGAGGCCCCGTCATAGAGGAAAAGAATCCAGACCCCCCCCCTTTCGCCATCTCTCCCCGGGCTGCCGACGGCGAGATCCGGGAAGGTGTCGCCGTTCAGGTCGCCCAGGCTCGCCACCGCAGCGCCGAAAAGAGAGCCGGCACTGGGGCCGCCCGGCTCGAGGATCGGGGGCTCGAAGACATTGCCTACGCCGGCCAGACCGATGTGGAGGATCTGCACGGCTCCGCAATCCACGGTGGGGCAACCCCCTCCGGCAAAGTTCTCTTGGCCAAGCGCGAGTTCGGGCAGGCCGTCCGCGTTCAAGTCGCCGAGGCCAGCCAAGGCATGGACGGGTTCTGTCGTGGGGATTTGCACGACGGAGACGACGTCCACGGAGTTGGGGGCCAGGGGGTCGGGGGCCAGGATCAAAAGCCAGATCGAGCCGGCAGCGCCCTCGTAGGGCGCCGAAACGGCGAGCGCGACCGCGCCGGGTCCGGCGCCGTCCACGTCGGTCAGGATGGCCAGGGCGCTGCCGAAGCCGGCGTTGACCCCCAGTAGACCGTCGGGCATTCCCCCTTCGCCGTCGGCAATGAACTGGGTCCGGTGGACGGTTCCGTCGTGGCGCAGCAGGGCCAACAGCACGCCGCCCTGGCCTCCGAGTACGTTTGGGAATCCGATGGCGAGATCTTCGACGCCGTCGCCGTTCAGGTCTCCAACCCCGGCCAGAACGGTGCCGAGTTCCGAGGGGCTCGAGATATCAAGGTCGCCGTTGACCAGGGGGCGGGCGGACTCGAGGATCTGCGCGTGGCCGGGGGCCGCGACCCCGCTGGCGCAGGCCAGCAAGAGGAGCGCTCCGATTGTGGGCCGGGAACGCCTGCGAACCAGGAGACCGAGCAGCACTACGCCCGCGGCGAGCGCTGCCCCCAGCCCCGGTTCGGGCACCCCGATTGGGCCGTGTTTGATGGAGACGAGGGTCAGGTTGGTCTTGACGGCAAGGCTGCCCGTCCCCCCGGCAACTTCCGCCTCGGCAATTGAACTGGAGCTGCCGACTGTGAGCGACCCGAGATACTTGTAGCCGGACCCGGGCATGGCTACGCCGTTATCGGCGAGCCAGGTGACCCGCCAGGTATTCGCGGCACGGTGGGCCTGGATCAACGGTGCCGGTGTAAAGGTGCTGCTCTCCCCGGGCTTGAGGGTGAAATCCAATTGGAATGCGCACAACGCCTCGCCATTCGCATCGAGGCAAGGGGTTCCCGCCGTTGTGAGAATCGGATTGGGAAAGGGGGACTTGAAATCAATAAAGAGGCAGAGGTCGGCCTGCGACTCGGTCAGCACGACGGCGGTGTCGTTGCAAAAGCACTTGGGACTCGATGTGATCGGGCACAAGTAGGGCGCAGGCGTTGCGCCGGCATGGCTCAAACCCGAGCTGACCAGCACCGCGAGTGCACCCATTGCGAAGACAGTCAGTCGATGAAGAGTCATGGATGAGCCTTTGCAACCTGGGCGGTTCGAACAAGACCATTATGCGCTTTCTGGGCGCGGACCCAAGTGAATTCCGGGGGGTGAAATTTTTCTTCTGCGTTGTCGTGGCTCTCATGTTGAAGCCCCGGCCGTGAAGGCGCTGTGAGGTGGATCACAGGGGAATGCCGGGCTGAATAGGCGGCAGAGAGCCGTGTGGGTGCGTTGGGCCGGGCGGGGCCCAATAGGCTCCAATAAGCGAAGACGGCCCCTCGGGTGTTGCGCTAGCGGCCGCAGGTGGGGTCGAAGGTGGCCAACTGCAGGGGCAGGGAGAGCGGGGCAGATCGCCGGGTTCTTTGGCTGGCCCCGGGTGCCGGGCTGGCCGCGGCGGAAAGAGCAGAACCGGGGAGCACGTGTGCAGGGAGAACAGGCGCGGGGAGAACAGAAGCGGCCAAGTAGCCCCCGGGTTCGGGTCCGATATTGGGGCGCTCTTCTAGGGTCAACGAAGTTCCCTCGCGGTCTCGCCGTGCGGCGCAGTGTTCTTGCAAGACAACGCTTACATCCAAATAGGAGGACTGAAGAACCTCGAGGTTCCCGCTCAGCTCGACTTCCGGGGCGACGAGTTCGACGATGCCGTCCTTTGCGGGATCGCCCGACGAAGCATCGACCCGGCTATCCGGGGATTCCAGGTACTGGCCGGCGGCGATAAAAATGAAGCCGCCCTGGCCTTTTTCGGCGGTGGCCGTGAGTCGGCTGGCATTCAGGACGGCAAAGCGGGGCGGATCCGGGACTCTTGCACTGCCCTGGCCCAGGAGGATATTGCCGCCGTCGCCCGCGCCGCCCACGTCCGTTTCGGCCCCGCTACGGATCAGGTGCACGAGCGAACCCGCATCGAGGTAAATGTTTCCGCCAAGGGCCGATCCCGATCGCGTGTTGATGAGACTATCGTTGAGCACCAACTCGCCCCCGGCTTCCAGGCGAATATCCCCGGCATCGACCGCTTCGGCGGTGGCTCGCAGCTCGCCGCCCCCGCTCACGCGAATGTCTTCGGCGGCGAAGAGGATCAGGCTTCCCGCGGCGCCCGCCCTGGCATGGGTAGCGGCGGACTCCGAACTCAGAGCGCCGCCACTCGAGATCTCGATGGAGCCCCCCTCGACGTTGACAACAATGTCTCCCGCCGAGCCCGACCCCCGGGTCCGCACCGAGAGCACCCCACCTTCGCTGATTTCGAGTCCGTCCCTCAGCGTCAACAGCAGCATGCCCGCTGAACCGTCGGGCACAGGCAGCGTTCCCCCGGCGTTCGGGTCATAGGAGTTCGAAGCCGCTTCGGAAAAAATCGCCGAAGCCTGGGCGACTCCCTGCTCCGGGGTTGATCGCCCCGAGATCCCCAGGCGATTCGCGACAATCGTGACGTCTCCGGCGCTGCCCGCGCCCTCGCTGGTCGCACTGATCGCCGCGCCATCGAGGACCTCGATCAGGGGGGCTTCTACGCGCAGGAATCCGGCGCCGCCCCCGATCCCCCGGTTCGAAATCTCGGTCACCTCCTCGCCCACGGGTTGCAAGCCCCCGGTGAGGCGGACCGAACTCGCCGCGCGGATCTCGATATTTCCTGCTGGGGCATCGGTGAACGAACGGGCGGAGATCAGTGCGCTTTGGGTCATCTCCAGGCTGCCTGTCACCACCTGGATATTGCCTCCGCGCGCCTCGCCGGTGGCGCCGCTCTCGGCTCGGCTCAAGATGCCCGAGCGCTGGATCGTCTGGCCATCGTTACGGCTCCCGTCGATGCGGAGCGCAGTCGCGACTTCGATCTCGATGTTCCCCGCCGCGTGCGGGTCGGGCCCCTTCCATGGTTGCGCGCCGGTTTGCGAAGCGATTTGTCCGCCCGAGAGAAGGTCGAGGGAGCCCACAATCAGGTGGAGATTGCCCGCATCGACCGCCGGCTCCGAGTCTGCCAATGCGGTGGTGGTTCGGATCGAGGAGCCATTCGCCACCCGAACGACTCCCGGACTTCGCACGACGATATCCCCGGCCGTGGCCACGATTTGCGCGGAATTGTCGAGGGACAGACTTTCGACTTCGAGGCGAATGCCGCCAGCGGTAGCCTCGAGTCGGGTGGCGTTGTCGAGGGAAAGGTTTCCGGCTTCCAGTTGGATTCCTCGGGCCAACGGTCCCGAACTGCGATCGACGATTCGGGAACCGATAATCCGGGGGCCGACCGGACCGCCGTTCAGGACCACGTCGCCGCTAAAAGCCATGTCCACGCCGCCGCCGTTCGGACCGCCGGCGGAAATACTCGCGAGTTCCAGTTCGAGACGGCCGCCGCGCAGAACAACTCGCCCCTGGCCCGAAGGCGAGTCCTGCAAACTGCTGGTGTGCAGGTAACTCCCGCGCCCCAGTCGGATCGTGGCCTCGTTGCCCAGGGGGGCGAGCCAGCCGCCGTCCAGAGCCAGGTCGATGGGAACCCGAACCGCCGCGTGTCCCGTCGCGGCGAATCGGATGGCTCCGCCCGTGAGACCGACCTGCCCAGCGCCCACGGTGATGGTTCCTCCGACAGCACTCACTTCTTCGCCCACGGGCACGCCAAAGGACGTGCCCGCGCCGAAGAGCTGAGTCTCGATTCGAATCTCCGCCGGAGCGCCGGCGCTGGCCGGATCCGCGCCGGCAAACAGGTACGCGGTGGGCGCCCCGGCGCAGCAGTCGCCGGCTCCCCAGGGCGAGCCCGCATCGGTCACCGAAAACACGCCGTCGGAAAATTCCAGGCGATCGGCGGTGGTCACCGCGAACGAGCCCTGGATGTCGATGAAACCCGACGGACTGAAAATAACGCCGTTGGGATTCAGGAACACCATGTCGGCGCCGTTCACCGAAGAGCGCATCGCCCCGTCGACCAACGAAATCTTGGAGCCGGTGACGCGAATCAGAAATCGTGAAATCGCCCCGGCGGTGCCGGTGAAGGTGGCGACTTCGCCGAGTCCGATGCTGAATTGGCTGAAGCTGTGAAAGAGATTCTCGCCCCGGGCGACCCCCATTTCGGGGGTGATGAGATAGTCGGCATGAACATTCGCCGAATCCAGTCCAGACCCAACTGCCAGGCCCCGGCCCGCCCCCATGCTTTGATCGCGAACGACGAGACCCTCGTTGGCTAGGGAGACGCCTGAGCCGGTCAACGCAAACCCTATGAGCGCAGCGAGCAAAGCAGCCGATCGCCGTAAAGAAACCGCTTCGGGTTCTTGGGCCTGGG
>DUCH01000068.1 GCA_012959865.1 Myxococcales bacterium
ATTCTGGGCCACCGAGCGCAGGTGGTCGACGAGTTCCTTCTGCTCAGTGGGCCAATTTCCGAACCAAAGATAAATCGTCAGCGCGAGGGCGCCGGCCCCGATCACGAAAAGGCCCACGCTCACGGCGGTCCAGAGTTTTCGCAAGCGTTTTCTCCTCTCGAAAGGAAACCACTCCGCCACTGGGTCACGATCCCGATTGAATCGCGGGAAACCTCGCCGGACTCAACTCTGGAGAAAGCACCCGATGGATCTAGAGCATCTCCTTCGGGGTTTGACGCTCCATGATGTGGCGCGCCACATAGGCGACCAGAGGCCGGGAGCCGACGCGCGAGGCCGAGTTGGCGCGAATCCAATTCCACCATCCGGCCACCACCGAGGGCTGTTGCCCGAGGGCGTCCAGCGCAGCGTTCACCACGCTGCTCGCGGTCGCGCCGTCGTGGGGGAGTTCGCCCGCTGCCTGCTGAAACTCGGTCAACGTGGGACCGGGCTCGAGCACCAGCGCATCGATACCATCGGCGCGCATCTCCGCCCACAGCGCTTCGCCGAGGTGAAGATCGAAGGCCTTGGTCGCGCTGTAGACGCCGTGCAAAGGGAGCGGTTGTCGGCCGGCCACAGATCCGGTCATGATCACCGCGCCCCGCCGTCGATCCCGCATGGCGGGCAACACGCGGTGAGTGAGAACCAGCGGCGCCATGCAATTGAGGTTGACCATTTCGCGCAGTCGGCTGAGATCCTGCTTGTCGAAGCGCCCCGCATAGCCAATGCCCGCGTTGTTGACCAGGATGCCCACATCGAGATCCGCCACCGCATCGGCCACACGATCCGGACCTTCGGGGCTCGCCAGGTCCACCGCCTCCACGCGGACTTCGACTTGAAACTGCTCTTTGAGTTCGGTCGCCAGGGCGTTGAGCTTCTCCCGCCGGCGCGCCACCAGCACGCAGTGAATCCCGTCCCGGGCGAAAGCCCGCGCGAACTCCAAGCCGATCCCCGCCGAAGCGCCGGTCACCACCGCCCATTCCCCGTACCGGGCGCGAAGCGAACCGCGTTTGTGCGTAAAGTGATCGCGCGCATTCCAGAAGGCCAGGGTCAGGAGCGCGAAGGGCACCCCGGCAATCAGACCCAGAAAAAAGCCCGTCCACGAACCGTATTGGAAATTCGGCCAGAGCAGCATTCCGATGGCGACTTGAGCCACGTACGCGGGCGCGGCCACGCGCATCCACGAGCGCCGGCGTCGAAACCCGTAGGCGAGGGCCGCGTAGACGAACCAATGGGGGAGGGCGGCCCATTTGGCCGCCCAACCGGTGAACATGACCCCAAACCAGACTTCCTGATCGGCCTCCACCGGCTTCCAAAAAATGTCCCACGGCATATAGATGAAGGCCATGAATGCGCAGAACACCATGGCTGCGTTCATCCACCAAGGTCGACCGCTAAAAAGATCGTGAAGCCATTCGCTCATAAAATTCTCCTGGGGGGCTGGGGGAATCATACGCCATCGAGACCGGGGTCTGGGGCCCGGAAGGCAGCCTTCTCCGACCGGGTCTGGCGCGCGATCTTCCGCAGCGGGCGGCGAGGATTGCGGTCCGCGTAGACGATCTGCTCGTCGATCATCGTCTCGAAGAGGTTCATCAGGCCGTCCAGGCCCGGGGTCTCGGGCTCGATGAGAGCCAAGGCCTGAACGATGGCTTCGATGGTCGATAGGTAAGTGCCCCGGGGCTCCTTGCGAATGCGGTAACGGCTGGGCGAGGCGGGGCTCAGTTTTACCCGTGGGAGATCGCCCAGACTCGGGTTTTCCCGAAGCAGCTTCCGAGCCTGGGACCAGGTCCCGTCGAGAACCACGAGTCTCTGGGGCAACTCCGCGGCCTCGAGATCGGCCAATTCTCGGGCCGAATCGCCCGGGAAAAGCAGTGCGCTGCCCGGCGCGAAATCCAGGGGAATCCGCAGGCTCCGGGGCGCAACGGCGCGGGGCAGCAACAATTCTGAATTGGCGAGGCCCAGCCGCGCGATGCGCGCGGTCCCGATGGCGTGGAAGCGCTCGCGCGGATGCTGGAGAATCGTGATCCGGGTCCGGTTTGCCACGCTGCGCACGCGTCCACACAGACAAAGCCAGCGCGGCTTGAAGCAGCCGTAGCAGGTCTCGCGACCGCCTTGCGGGGCTTGCCGTTGCGGGGGCGCAGAGCTCGGGCGGCGCTGGGGCATCGCGCGATCCTAGCGGCATGCCGGGGGCGACCGCTTGCTTTTCCCGGTAACCTCGGGTCCGTCATCCCAAGGGGCCTCAGTGAGCAGCAGCTTCGGAAAAGTCTTCAGGATCACTACCTTCGGCGAATCCCACGGCGGAGCGGTAGGCGTCGTAGTCGACGGCTGCCCGCCTCGGCTCGCCCTCGACGTGGCCGAGGTCCAGGCCGACCTCGACCGCCGTCGGCCGGGGCAGAGCCGGCTCACCACCCCGCGCCAGGAAGCCGATCGGGCGGAAATCCTCTCGGGCCTCTTCGAGGGGCGAACCCTCGGGTCACCCATCGCCCTACTGGTCCGCAACCAGGATGCCCGGCCCGGCGCCTACACCGAAATGAAAGATCTCTATCGCCCTTCCCACGCCGACTACACCACCGAAGCCAAATACGGCATTCGCGCCTGGCACGGTGGCGGAAGGGCCAGTGCGCGAGAGACCATCGGACGCGTGGCTGGAGGCGCGATCGCCCGCAAACTTTTGCGCGAAGCCGCGGGAATCGAAATCGTGGCCTGGGTGCAGCGCATCCAGGAAATCGACGCCAAGGTCGACCTCGAAACCGTCACGACCCACCAAGTGGATGAAAGCTTGGCTCGCTGCCCAGACGCCCAGGCGTCCGAGCGCATGGTGGAACGCATCGACGCCGTGCGGGTTCAGGGAGATTCGGTCGGGGGCGTAGTGGAATGCGTCGCCCGGGGCGTTGGGCCAGGACTCGGCGAACCGATTTTCGACAAGCTCGATGCGGATTTGGCCGCCGCCATGCTCTCCCTGCCCGCCGCCAAAGGCTTTGAGGTCGGGAGTGGTTTCTCCGGAGTGGCGTTGACGGGCAGTGAACACAACGATCCCTTCGTACCCGGTGAAGGCGGCCGCCCCCGCACCGCGACCAATCGCTCCGGGGGTATCCAGGGCGGCATCTCCAACGGCGAGAACATCGTACTCCGGGTGGCCTTCAAACCCACTGCCACCATTCGCGCCGAGCAAGACACCGTGACCCGGGAAAACGAAGCCGTCACCCTGGCGGCCAGCGGCCGCCACGACCCCTGCGTTTTGCCCCGGGCCGTTCCCATCGTCGAGTCCATGGTCGCCCTGGTGCTCGCCGATCACTGGCTCAGGCAACGCGCAGTCGACGTATTGCCCCCGCTCTAGGCGGACCCGGAAACCCCCTCCACCAGAAAATGAGACCAAGAGCATGAAGTTCGGCGTGCTTCAATTTTTCAGTTGGCCCGGGCGCCGAAATTCCCTAGACGTGGTGTACCAGCGCGCATTGGAACGCATCGATGTGATGGATCGGACGGGATACGACGCCGTCTGGTTGGCCGAGCATCATTTTACCGACTACAGCGTCTGCCCCTCGGTACACATGATGGGGATGCACGTAGCCGGGCGCACCCAGAACCTGCGCATTGGAACCGCGGTTTCTCTGGCGGCCCTCTACCACCCCCTGCGCCTGGCGGAAGAAGTGGCCCTCCTCGATGTGCTTTCCGGCGGCCGGGTCAACTGGGGCGCAGGCCGGGGCTTCGATCCCGTCGAGTTCAAGGCCTTCGGTATTTCCCTCGACGAAAGCGCCGAGCGCTTTCGCGAAGCCGTGGGCATCGTCGTGGCGGCGTGGCAGAACGAGCGCCTGAACTGGCAGGGCAAACACTGGTCTTTCGAGGACGTCGAGGTGCTCCCCAAACCCCGACAAGACCCGCACCCTCCGGTCTGGGTGGCGGCCTCATCCCTGCCGGCCATCGACTGGGCCGCGGAGGCCGGTTACTCCATCATGATGGATCCCCACTCGACCCATGGCGATATCGCCGAAAAGCACGCGCATTATTGCCAAGCGCTCGAGCACCACGGACACGGAAAAGCGACGCGAGAGATCCCCATGGCGCGCTTTATCGCCGTGGCCGAAAGCGAATCCAAAGCCGAGGAGATCGCACGGAGCGGGGCTGCGTGGACGGTGGGCTCTTATTTCAATCCCGCGAAAGTCGCGGGGTTCCCGAAAAAGGCCGACCGACTTCTAGTCGACCCAAAGGCCGACCCCGTCCAGCGCTACCTCGACGGCGTGGCCATCTATGGAACCCCGGAAAAAGTGGTCGACCAGTTGCAAGCCCTCGGCGAAGAGATGGCGCTGAGTTATCTCCTCTGCGCGCCCCTCAGTCACGGATCTTTCGAACTCTTCACCGAACGCGTACTGCCGAAGTTTCTCTGATTGCCTGGGTGCGCGGGCCGAACCCCGCTCAGGGCAACAGAACGAAGCCCGCAAAAGCCGCCAATCCTGCCACCAGCACGGCCAGAACGCCGAGCCGGCCGTGAAGTTCCACCGCGCGGGTCTCGCCCCGGGAGAGACGGTGACCCACAAGGCCTGCGGACAGAAGAAGCCCCGCAGCCGCCAGGGCGAGCCAGCCGTGCAGGGTTTGCAACGGCGTCCAGCCGCGCAACCAGAGCGCAGAGGCGGGGCCGCTTACCAGCCCCACGGCCACCAGTAGAACAGCGGGGCGGGCCAAGGCCATATGGCGGGCAAGCTCTCCCTTCAGCTTGCCGACCCCGCGCTGGCGGCGGCGGCGCATGGCGAGACCGATCCGCAATGCGAAGAAAACCAGGCCCAGGGCAACAACCATAAGAGCCGGGTGCCCGTAGGCGAGCCCCTGGGCGACGGGGTCATAGCGCGTGGGGTCAAGGCGCGTGGGGTCCAGGCGCGTGGGATCGAAGCGCGCAGGGTCGAGGCCGCTGGGGTCCAGGGGAGGGCCTACTCGACCCGAAGAATGACTTCGCGCGGCAAACGCGCACAAAGCGATTCCGCGGCGCGCTTGAGATAATCCGGGTCCCTGGATTCAAGCGTCAACATGACCCGATAATCGGGCTCGCCGATCCGGGGATAGGAACCCAGCATCAATTCTGAAAACTCGCGCAACAGGGCGTGGAGGTCTTCGGCGATCTCGCTCTCGTGACGGGTCACGAATATCCGCGTGAGATGAATCGGAACTCCGGCAAAGCGATCCCGAATCGAATGAAATTTCTTTTCGAAGAGTTGCGGGATCCCCGGCAGGATGTGGACATTTTCGAGCACGATCACAGGAAACCAGAGATCGCTCACATCAATCACGCTGGCCCCTTCGGGCATGAAGGCCATCTTCTTCATGGCATCGTTCAGCGGCTCTTTCTGGGTACGTTCGATTCGTGCGCAGATTTGATCGTCGAGAACCAGTGGGCGCCCGAAGGCCTGGGCGACCGCTTCCATGGTCACATCATCGTGGGTCGGGCCGATGCCCCCCGAAGTAAAGACATGATCGTATGCATCGCTCATGCGACGGGTCTCTTCCGCAATCGTGTCCACCACGTCGGGAATCACGAGAATGCGCTCCAGATCGACCCCCATCTCCCGCAACTGTCCAGCCAGAAAAGGGGAATTCGTATCCACAATCTTCCCCGAAAGAATCTCATTGCCGATGACGAGAAGGCCAGCAGAAGGCATGACTGCATCGTATCGGACGGAGGCCACCCTGGCCAAACCGCCCCGCGGCCGGGGCTGAGCGCGCGGAAAAGCGGCGGCGGGGGTTCATGGGCTCCCGTATCCTCCCCCCGATGCACTATCTGATCCGATTCCTCCCTTCGGAGCGCTCGGTCCGAGTCTCCCCGGGGACCACCCTTCTCGAAGCCGCCCGAGAAGCCGGTCTGCCTGTGGCCCAAACCTGCACGGGGGAGGGAATCTGCGCGCGCTGCGGCATGCAGATCGTTGAAGGCAGCGAGGGATTGGCCGCGGAAACCGTTCGCGAGACCACCGCCAAGGCCAGAAATCGGGTGGATACTCGCCTGCGCCTCTCGTGCCTGCTCCTAGCCGACCGTGATTTCACGGTCACTGCTCCCTACTGGTGAATGAAGTGGTGACCGAAGCTCCGACGCGACCCGCGCTCATCATCATCGATCACGGCAGCCGCCAGCAGGCGGCCAATCGGCTTGTCGTCGAAGTGGCCGCTGGGGTTCAGGCGCGTCGACCCCAACAGATTGTCGAGCATGCCCACATGGAAATGGCCTCGCCTACTCTCGGCGACGCCGTGCTTGCGTGTCGTCGCCAGGGCGCGAAAAAGATTCTAATCCTGCCCTATTTTTTGGCCCCGGGTCTGCATACCCGGGAGACAATCCCGGCTTGTGTCGCCCAGCAGGCCGCCCGCCACCCCGATCTCGAATTCGAGATCGGGGAACCGCTCGGCGTCCACGACAAGCTGATCGACGTTCTTCTCGAGCGTGCGAACTTTCCCTGCGACTCCACGGCAAATGGCCCCGCCCCAAAGGCGAAGAAAGTGTGAGCCAAGCCGCGTAAACTTTTGTTTTCTTGGATTTTTCCTCGCATCGAAAAAAATCTTCATGTTCGGGACTCAAACGCATGGGCGGCAATTTGGAGGGCCTCCGTCGCTTTGACTTCTTCAAGTTTTCTTCATTTTCCGATTCTTTTTTTAGGGTTTTCCCTTGTTACAAAAACGTAAAGACACTTAGTCCGAAAATTTAGATATACAGGATTTCATGTCCTCACGTCGGTCAATCCCGGCGATCCTTAGAGCTAATCCCCTGAATTCATTTAAAATTTTGTCCTCAACCACTTCTATCCTCAACCGCATCGGGCACCCATGAATAGACCCAATCCTAAATCTCCTGCGCCCAACAATTCCACGGCTCCCCAACACGGCTGGCTCGTTTCAACCGCCGACCTACGGCTTCTCGACTTAGAAACAGCTCGGCAACCCCTCCTCGACTCGACACCCTCCTGTACTCAAACCCCTGATCGAAAAACTCGGATCATCGAAGTTCTCTCTCGGCCCAGCAGCGAGCTCTCCCGAACGGCGATGCTTCGCGAAACGGTGAGCGGACAAGCAATATCTCGAGAAAGCTCGTCGGTCCAAAAATCGTCAATCGCTG
>DUCH01000069.1 GCA_012959865.1 Myxococcales bacterium
AATCCTTGTTCCGCGTCCTGACCAAGCCTACGTGGCTTTTTTCAGCATCGGGAGAGTCAATGTTGGCATCAAGCAAAACCTGGACGCCTTCGTGAGAGCTGTTCGAACGGGCGACTGCAGTTCGTGAGCCGTTCCGAAACGGGACGAGGCCCAGGCTCCCAGGGCCAAGTCTGAGTCCCGGGTCGAGCCCGGATCAAGAGGGCTCTTGGGCTGGGTTAGGGGACTTGGTGTTAGGGGACTTGGTAACCGAGGGCACGCAGCTGGTTGAGCTGGATTTCGTCGAGCTCGAGAGAAGGGGCTCCCTCCTCCCACGAAACCTCGTTCTCGAGGTAGCTGTCTGTGAGGGCGCTCATCCGTTGTAGAATTTCTGGGTTCTGGGGAGCGATGTCTGTGAGTTCGCCAGCGTCATTCTCCCTGTCGAAGAGCTGTTCGGATTTTTTCCCGTAGCGTTCGGGGACGCGCACATAGCGATATTTCTCTTCCACAAGGGATACGGTCGGGGCCGCCCGGATCTCGCGCTGTCCCCACGTTCTGTCGAGATGCGCAAAGGCGGGTTCGGTCATGGGGGCGACTGCTTCTCCGCGGGCGGCTGAAAGAATTTCTGGGCGCAGGGAGCGGCCATCCACGTTCTCCATGGGGGGCAGACCAAGCAGGTCGAGTACGGTGGGCCAGATATCGACATTGCGGGTGATGTTCTCGACGACAACTCCAGGCTCAAATTTAAATGGAAAACCCAGGATCAGCGGAACATGGGTGGTCTCCCGGTAGACATAGCGTGCGTGCCCTTCGAAACCGCGTTCGTTGAATGCTTCGCCGTGATCCGATGCGAGGACAATCAATGTATTTTCCAGGTAGCCCTCCCGGGTCAGCGCCTCGAATAATTTTCCGAGGACCAAATTCTCCCGGCGAATCGAATTGTCGTAGATGTCCTCGTAGTCGGTGCCAAAGAGAGCCGAGTCCTCGTCGTAGATATATTCATGGAGGTCCATCAAGTGCAAGTAGAGGAACCAGCGCTCTTTCCCGAAGATTCGTAAGAACTCGATCGAGGCATCGACAGCATCGACGTCGGTTCCGGTTTCTTTGAGCGTTGGGTTCTCTCGGAAGACCGAGGCCGGCGGAGGCCGGCCGTAGGGCTTGGCGTATACCTGGAAACCCTGGTCGAAGCCAAAGGAGCTATCCACCCAGCCGTTTCTGAATAGCCCCGCGGTTCGAAACCCGGCGTCGGAGAGGATCTCGGCGGGCAGTCGCGCTTCGGGCGAGACAACGTGCTCAAAGCGTGTGACTCCGGTTCGCGGTGGATAGAGGCCCGTCCACAGGGAGGCCATGGAGCACTTTGTCCAAGAGGATTGCGCGACCTGATGCGCGAAGCGTACGCCCCTGCTGGCCATTTCGTCGAGCACCGGGCTGGTATCGCGCTCGTATCCCCAGGCGCCCAGGTGGTCCGCTCGCAGGGTGTCCACCAGAATGAAGAGGACATTGACGTCGTCGCGATTGCGCAAGGCCTCGATGCTCTCTGCTGAGCCTACAGGCCGTTGGTCAGTAGCCACCCACGAGACCTCGACCAAGGTTGAGAGGAAGGCGAGCACCACAAATCCTGCTGCGGTGAACCAGGGCCATCTCTGGCTGAGGAGGCGATTAAGTTTGTCCATTTCGAAGGAAGTCTAGCGAAGATGCGGCGAGAAATTCATCGAAGCCGCGCCTGAGAAGAGGAACCCGATCCGAGACGCCGGGATTGCTGTTGGCAACCTATTCGGGCTAGCCTCGGGTCTCATGAATAAGAACAACGCGGTTATTGGGGGGGCGCTGCGAACCCGGGGTTCTCTCTTCGGGCTTATCGGGCTGGCAATTGTGTGGCTGGCTTCGCCGCTCGGGTGCGGTCCTTCGGATCCGCTGGCCGACGTCAAGGCGATGCACGCTGCCAGGGAGTATGAAGCCTCCCTCGAGCTGCTCCGTGATCTGATCGAAACCCAGCCTGAGAACGCCGAGGTTTTTTACCTGTACGGCGTGGCTCTGAGCAATGGGAGATTGTTCACCCAGGCGGTTTGGCCCCTTCTCCGTGCGATGGAAGACCCCGAATGGTACCCGGTCGCTTCGTTGCGCCTTGCGGATGTGGCGGTCTCAACGACAGATTGGAATATGGCGCTCGGTGTTCTCGATCGATTTATTGAGGCCGAGCCAGAGAACGTAAAGGCGCTTCTCCTGCGCGCGTATGCGCGGGCCCAGAGTCGACAGAACTACGAAGGGGCCCTTGAAGATGCCGACGAGGCCTTGGCCCAGGATCCGATAAATAGCCAGGCGCTGGTGCTTCGGGGAGTCGCCCTTCTCGGTTTGGATAGGATTGAGGAGGCGGCGGAGGTCATTGAATTGGCTGGCGAGCACTTTGACACCGAGGGACTGGGGTTGGCGGATGCGCCTCGCTTTTGTGCTGTGCGAGCCGTCTTTGCGAAGGAGAAGGGCGAACTTGAGGCGGCTGAGGAGATTTTCGAGGAATGTCTCGCGGATTATCCGACCAATTTGGAGGTCGTTGAGGAGTCGATGGACTTCTTCGATTCAATTGGCCGACCCGAGCGCTCATCCGAAATCATTCGGATCGCCTACGAAGATTTGCCGTCCTTTCGTTCCTATCGTAGTTCGTTGGTTTACCGCCTTTATACCGAGGGTAAGATCGACGAGGCCGAAGAGATCTTGCTGGCAGCAACCCTTGACCCGCAGCCCGAGGCAGCGGCGAGCGCGTTTGGGGATCTGGCCGGGCACTATTTTCAGTTCGAAAAGTTCCAGGAGTCGGTGGCTGCCTTTGAGCAGGCGTATGCCCTCGTGGTCGACCCGCGTCCGGAGTTTCTCTTCGTGTATGCCGATGCCTTGATCGTGGCCGAACAGTATGAAAAGGCCCTTGAGTTGGCTGAGGAGATGACCGTCAAGCCCCATCAAGAACTGATCCGAGGCCGGGTTTCTTTGGCTCAGGGACGTCCAGCTGCGGCGCTAGAATACTTTGAGCGGGGCCTTTTGCTGTGGCCCGAGAACGCCATTGCCCGATACCTGGCGGCGACTGCGGCCGAACAAATCGGTGATTTTGACCGTTCCATCGAAGAGCTTCGATACTCGATTCGCGCGGATTCAGCCGCGACAGACGCCCGGTTTCGTCTCGCAAGGCTTTACGCCGCCTCGGGGCAGCCCGCCCTGGGATTGGTTGTGATTCGCCACGACGCTCATAGCGATCAAAATCGTAGCTCGGCCGAGACCCTTCTGGAAATCGAGCTCATGGGGCGTGTCGGGTCCACCGACGGGCTATCGCCTCACATTATGGAAGTGCTGGGCTCTCCTCAGGCGTGGGCGCGCGGGGTGGCCGCGATGGCGGCGGGCGTGCGCGAGGCGAAGGGCTCGCAGGAGGCGGCCGATATCGTGCTGGATTCTACCAATCTCGATTTGACGAGTCCTGTGCACGCCGCGGCTCTGTCTAGTCTGGTGACTGATTTAGTTCCATTGGGCCGCGGCTCCGAGGTGCTTTCGCGGACGGAGTCCGCGCTCAGCCTGCACCCCCAAGCCAGTGCGCTTTATGCGGTTCGAGGCCAAGCGCTTACTTTGACCGGCGCGGACAGAAAAGAAATCCGGGCAGCTTGGGCCCGTGCGCTGGAACTCAACCCCGGGAACGCCAAGGCATTGAGAGGCCTTGCGGGGCTTGAAGTGGCCGACGGAGAAGCGGATGCGGCCCTCGCCCTGTACCGGCGCGCGGCCCTCGCCGAACCTGAAGACGGCGAGGCTCTGGGCGGAGCCGCGAAGGTGCTGATTGCCGAGGGGCGCTTTCGCGAGGCCCAGCTGGAACTGGAACGCCTGCTTGAGCGTGATCCCTACGATGGCGTAGCGGCCCTTCAACTGGCTGAACTGCTCCTCAAGGACAAGGCCGATTCCGCGCGACTGCGGACTCGTGCTCTGCTCCGGAAAGCAGAACGGTTCGGGGGCGGTCCCGAGGCGAGCAGGCTCCTCTCGGCTCCGATTGAGCCGGAGGCCGTGCAAGCGCTTTGATTGCATTACTGGATGCTTGATCGCATCCCCGGAGAAATCGCGAGGATTTTGACAATAAAATCTTCGGGCAGGCCCGACTGATCGAGCCACGCCCTGCCAGCCTCTTCGTCACGGATGACCCACTCGCGTGCCACAACGCCGAGGGTGTCCTGCCGGAGCGATGGGTCGGTGATTTCGCCAGCGACCCGGACCGCTTCGAGGGGATCCTCCGCACCCAGGCTCTTGGCGTGAATCGAGAGCGCTCCATCTACCCACGGTTCCAACTCGACGGCATCAATCCAGCGACGGGCGGCTGCCCGATCATGCCTCAGCCAACGGCGATAGGTCTCCAAAACGCCATCGGTGCGATTCTCATTGCCGGGTAGAGTCGACAACCACCGCATAGCGCCTTCCGGATCGTGGTCGCTCCAGGACATTCCTACCCGGCGAGGAATTCCCTTCGAGTAGGGGCCGTTAAGGTGACGCTCGGCGAATGCGGCGGCCACCAACGGATCGACACCGGCCGCGGCACCCGCTGCCCGGCGAAAGGCATTGAGCTTGAACGCCGTGTCATCGTCGGGGAGGCTCTCGGCCCAGGCAAGAGTAGCCTCCGGCCCATCGCGGATCACCATGAGGCGGGCCATGACTCTGAGACCCCACTGGCGATCCTCTCCGTGACTGAGGCTTTCGACGTAGCTCAGCGCGCCCCCGTGAACGGACTCTTCCCAGCCGCGGAGGATGCTCTTGATCCAGCGGCGGCGAACGGCGGAGTTTCGTGCACTGTAGGTGGCCTTGAGAGCGGACTGGGGGTCGCTTCGCCCCCATTCCCGCATGATGCCCTGATGCACGGGAACCGATTTCCGTGTATTCCAGTGGTGGCTTGTCCAGAGGATGGCCGATTGCGGGTCGAAACTCGCCCACCATTCGCCGAAGAGCACCAGTTCAGTGGCGTCGAGGTCGAGAAAAACGCTGTCGTAGGCTTCCTTCAGTTCCTCCAACGACTCCGGCCCCAACTGGCCCAGCAGCGTCGCTAGGGCTGCGGTGCGATCGAGGAGATCCGGTCTGAGGAGGATCTCGCGGACCTCACCCGCCAAGCCAGGCATGACAAAGTCGTCGGGCACGGTCGCGAGGCTTCGGGAGGGGGGTGAGGGGGGTAGTGTGGGCCGTTCCTGGGCGAACCCCGCCCAGTACCCGGCTCCAAGACCGGTCCCCAGCGCCAAAAATAAAAGCAGTACAACGGTCAGTCTGTTCATGGCGCTCATCCTAAGCCGCCGTGTCTTGGTTGGGAAGGGTTGCGGAGCGGTTTGTAGGGCGGATGGAAAGGCCCGGGAAGGGGCGGCCCATGGGTTTCAGGACGAACCCGATAGTCAGAAATCTGACATTCGGAGCCTAAATATGCACTCGTCTCCCCCCCCATGCGAGGGCCATTCGGCTGTGTGGTCTTGCTTATGGCGACCGGAAGGCAGCGCACCCTTCTCTACTCCCCCGATGGGTTGGATGATGTCGGTGCAGAATGCCCGGTGGGCGCAAAGTGCCGCCGCAAAGGAAATCCCCATAAGAGTCTAGAAAAGCGCGTGTTTTGGTATTCTCGCAGTGGCCCTGCTGGCTTTGGATGGTGGATTTTGCTCCACTTTCTGGTGGTTGCGACGGGAGGTCAGCGATTGGCAACTTCGCGTAAGCTGTGGATTTTCCACCGATTTTTTTATCTTTTACCCAAGGTGTTCGTTCTGGCATCCAGCTTGCTTATAGATACCTCGATGGGCACATTTTTTTCGGAAAACAACTACCGAAGTTAAGGAGCAGCACATGACACGTCGAACCTTGAATCTCGCAGCGGGGCTCTTGTTGGGCTTGGCTCTTGTGGTCGCCAATACGGCAGCGGCCCGTACCCTTTCCATGAGTGGCCAGTGGTTCCAGAACCGCGGTCCTTTGGTGGATATCCCGAATAACGGTGGTCCCACTGTTTGTTTCCCCGGCAACTTTGGCGACGTCAAAGACGGCTGCGTGAATAACTTGCGGCCAGCCAATGGCGGGATTCCAGCCGCGGCCCAGGCGATCAGCGTAACCGGCGGAAGCCCGGCGAACTTCTCGATCGTCAACAATGCGGCGTTCGGCCAGGCGGGCGGCCCGGCCAATCGCGCGACTGTGCCTGTTAACGGTATTCCGACGGTGATCCAGTTGGCCTCGCAGTTCACTCTCGCGGGCCCGGCCCTCACCACGGTGCAGGGCGGCGGCGGAGCGGCTTCTTTCCAGGCGAACGCCTGGAGCAACGATCCGCGACAGATCGCTGACGGACGTTTGGTCAAGAACTTCACTTGGTGCCCTCCGGGTGGGGGTTGCACCGGTGGCAGTGGGACGACCCTGGGCGCCTACGAAGCCGTGCTCAAGTACACGGAAGGCGCGAACGCATTTGGCGGAACCATGGGCATGATGCTCTCGGGTACGGCGGTGGTTTCGATCCGAGTCAACACGCCCGCGCCGAGTGGTCCGCGCGTGCTTCATCAGCTCGTGGGTTCTTCGCTCATGGCTCCCTCGCCCCAGATGGGCGGCGGCGGTTATGCGAACCATCGAACGATCTCGTTGGCCGATGGACCTTTGCACCTGAGCTATACGATTCCTCTTCCCTGCATCAGCGGTTTCGGCGAGGCTCCTTTGCCTCCGGGTTGTGGGATAATCGGAGCCCAGGGGCCTCAGATTGCGACGCTCCCCGGATCGCAGAACAAGGACTGGGGTATGCCCTGGATCACGGGCACAGTTTTCGCCAAAAATCTGGGATCCACGGGGCCGGACTCCACGACGACCTTCTCGATCATGGGTTCGGATAACCGGACCGGGGCGGGCGCGGGCACCATCACCATGGTGGCCGGTGCAACGTCCCAGCGGATTCCGAGCACAAACCACTTTGCGGCACTCGAGGTGGTGACCATGACCTTCGCTCCCTCAGCGACCCCGGCACTCTCGGCGCCCGCCATTCTGGCATTGGTGTCCCTGATGGTGCTGGCCGGTGGGTATATGGTGCGACGACGCTTCGTGCCGACCCACTAGACCGACGCAATAGGCACCGC
>DUCH01000070.1 GCA_012959865.1 Myxococcales bacterium
ACCATTAGCTTCGAGATCGCGGTGTTGAAGCGCATGGCCTCAATATCTTCAGTGACGCCGGAGATCGTCCGCGCTAGCAGGCGGGCTTGTTCGTCGCTTCCCGGACCCGGGGCGAGTTCTCGGGTGCGGGAGCCTTCTTCGGAATCATCGACGACGAGTCGCCAGCACCGTTGGAGAAAACGGTATACGCCTTGGATTCCATCTGTTGACCACGGGGCGGATTTCTCAAGGGGTCCAATGAACATCTCGTAGAGGCGCATTGAGTCGGCGCCGAATTCCTCGACGACGTCGTCGGGATTAACGACGTTCCCTCGGCTCTTGGACATTTTTTCCATAATTCGCTCGAGCGCGAGGTCGGGAAAGTCGGTGTGATGCGCCTCGCCGGAACCCTTGTCTATAACGACATCCGCGCTGGGAACGAAACGCACCTTGAGGGCACGGTCGTCGTCCACCGCGCGGGGACCTTCCGCGGTCATCCGTGTGCGCTGAGCCGAATAGCGCTCGACCTGTGCGTTGGGATCGTCATCGAGGTTGTCGTCGAAGTAGCGAAAGCTCTCGCCGAGAATCATCCCCTGATTGACGAGTTTCTGAAAGGGCTCTCGGGTATGGACCATTCCAAGGTCGAAAAAGACCTTGTGCCAGAACCGGGCATAGAGAAGGTGAAGGACCGCGTGCTCCGCGCCGCCCACATAGAGGTCCACGGGCATCCAGTAACGTTCGGCCTCTTCTGACCAGGGTGCCTCCTGATTTTCGGGATCGATAAAGCGGAGGAAGTACCAACAACTTCCCGCCCATTGCGGCATGGTATTGGGGTCTCGGCGTGCGGGTTTCTGGGTCTCCGGGTCAATGACGGTGATCCAATCCTCGACCCGGGCGAGAGGGGCCTCGAAATTTTCACCCGTTGGCTTGAAGTCGTCCATTTCGGGGAGGGTGATCGGGAGATCCTCCTCGGGAACCAGGGCAATACTTCCGTCTGCGCGGTGGATCACTGGGAAGGGCTCCCCCCAGTAGCGTTGGCGGCTGAAAAGCCAGTCCCGGAGTTTGTACGTGATCGAAGCCTCGCCATGTTTTTCGGCTTCCAACCATTCGTTCATTTTCTTCTTGGCCGTCTCTGTCTCGTGTCCGTTCAAAAACGAAGAGTTGACCGCTCTTCCAGCCCCTGTGAACGCAGCCTCTTGGAGGTTTCCACCTTCGACGACTTGGATGATGGGCAAGCCGAATTTTTTGGCGAACAGGTAGTCGCGCTCATCGTGGCCGGGCACCGCCATAATGGCGCCCGTGCCGTAGGCGGCCAGTACGTAGTCGGCGATCCAAATCGGAATCGGTTCGCCGTTGGCGGGGTTGCTCGCGAATGAACCGGTAAAAGCACCGGTCTTTTCGTTTGAGTCAGCCATGCGATCGCGTTCGCTGCGTCTTTGCGTTTGGCGGACGTATTCCTCGATGCCTTCTCGCTGAGAATTCAAAGTGATTAGGCTCACCAGGGGATGCTCCGGTGCCAGCACCATATAAGTGGCGCCGAAGAGCGTGTCTGGGCGGGTGGTGAAGACTTCTATTTCATGGACACCAGCGCTGTTGTCCTTGCCGTCCCCGAGAACGGAGAATCGGATACGTGCTCCTTCCGAACGGCCGATCCATTCGCGTTGCATCTTCTTGATCGGTTCTGGCCAGTCCAGATCTTCCAAATCTTCGAGCAGGCGCTCCGCATACTGGGTGATTCGTAGCATCCACTGGCGCAGGGGTAGCCGGGTGACTGGATGTCCTCCGACTTCGCTCCGGCCGTCGATAACTTCTTCATTAGCAAGTACGGTGCCAAGCTCGGGGCACCAATTGACAGGAACCTCTGCCTGATAGGCGAGGCCGCGCTCATGGAGCTTCAGGAAAATCCACTGAGTCCAGCGAGCGTAGTCGGGCTTAGTGGTATCAATTTCTCTCGACCAGTCGTAGCTGAAGCCAAGCGACTGAATCTGCCTGCGGAAATTGGCGATGTTGCGCTGTGTGGTGGTTCGCGGGTGGGTCCCAGTTTTGATCGCGTATTGTTCGGCAGGAAGCCCAAATGCGTCCCAGCCCATGGGGTGGAGGACGTTGAATCCCTTCATGCGTTTGTACCGCGCGAGGATATCTGTTGCCGTATAGCCCTCGGGGTGTCCGACGTGAAGCCCGTCTCCCGAGGGATAAGGAAACATGTCAAGCACGTAGTATTTGGGCTTGCTGGTGTCGAGTACCGACCGAAAAGTCTCATTTTCAAGCCAATAGGCTTGCCAGCGGGGCTCGATTTCCGAGGGCGAATAGGTCATCGGGTGGGAAAATGCCCGTGACTCGGCGACTCGTCAACGGTAGAGGGCGTTGCGCCTGGGAAATATTGAGTATTCCGATTTCGGCTAGACTCAGCAGATGGCGGTTGATGCAGAGTCCTCGATGCAGGTTTTCGTGGTTTCCGATGGAACCGGTGATACGGGCACGGCGATCGTTCGGGCCGCGATGCTGCAATTCCGAAGCTCCTGGAAGATTCGGGTCTTTGGCGAAGTCCGTCGACCGGCAGAAGCGAAGCGGGCCGTTGTCCGCGCGGCAGAGGTGAACGCTTTGCTTGTATTCAGTCTGGTGGAACACAATATGGTCGAAGTTCTGAAGCGGGAAGCCCAGCAGCGGGGCGTTGTCGCTCTGGATTTGCTCGGTCCATTGATCGCGAAAGTTGCCCAGCATCTCCAGGCCGAGCCCAAACATCAGCCGGGGCTTCTTCACGGCATGTCGGACGATTATTTTTCTCGGATCGATGCCGTGGAATTCGCCGTCAACCACGACGATGGTGCCAATGTTCACACGCTGTACGATGCCGACATTGTACTTACTGGAGTGTCTCGCACTTCAAAAACTCCCCTTTCGATGTACTTGGCCCAGCGAGGCTACAAAACCGGAAACGTTCCTCTGGTTCCGAGGGTCGACCCGCCCCGGGAACTTCTAGACCTCGACTCCGAAAGGGTGTTTGGCCTTTTGATCGATGCCAGCGAGTTGATGACGATTCGCCAGGCTCGGCTTCGCGCCATCAGGGCTTCGCCGACTTCCGAGTATACGGATATCGCGGCCGTCACTGAAGAGGTCGAGGGAGCGCGGATGATTTGCCGGCGGAATGGCTGGCGCATCGTGGATGTTACAGGCAAGGCGGTTGAGGAGAATGCTGCTCGCCTGATGGAATTTTACGAACTTAGGCACGGGTCTTAGCCTAGAGCCGAGGCGCGCGCCTAGTCGTCCCGCAGTCCCTTTTTGCGTTCCATTTCTTTCTGTCGATGAATTGCGTCGATTTGATCTTCGGTAAGCAGGGCTGTTGCGACTTTGGGTCGGAAGACCGAATAGAATGCCGGAACGACAGTCAGCGCACCGAACATATTGATCACCATTAGGATGCACAGCATCTTGGCCATATCGGCTTGGAATCTCAGGCTTGAAAATGTCCACAGCACGATTCCGCCAACGATCGTGCTTGCAGTAAATGCCACCGCCATGCCGGTGGTTCGAATCGCACGGCGGACCGCTTCGTCGATATCCGCCGTATCCGACACTTCATGACGAATGCGATCCACGATGTAGATCGCATAGTCGACGCCGATTCCGACGCCCACGGACTGAACGGGCAGGGTATTGATATTCAAGCCCATGCCCGCGACGGCCATATAGGCAAGGGAAAGCATGGTTGCTGTCGCGATCTGCAGCAGGATGATAAAACCGCTGGGCACAGATTGATATGTGATGGAATGCAGAGTGAAGATTACGAGAAAGATCAGCACAATATTGGCCACGTGGCTGCGCTCAACTTCGTCATCGATGGCTGCTAGAATCCCCATCAATCCTCCAGCCATTACGAATTGCACGCCGCGAGTCCAAGAATTTGTCTGCTGATACGCGGGCATGCCGTCGACTGCCTTGGTGTCTTCAACGATGAGATTTGTGGTGTTGGTTGCCACCGCCCGAACCCCGAATTCTTCGTTTTCCCACCAGTAATCGATGTCTTCGAGTTGCCAGTCGGCAAGGGATGCGGGCCACGTGAAGTACTCGCCTTCATCAAGGTCGTCGAGGTGGTCTTCGAAATCCTCTATGGCACCTTCCCGGAACTCGTGGATCCATTCCGGAAGTGCTTCAACGCGGGTGAACTCCGAGATCGCCTGGGTTGAGTAGGTGCTGTCGCTGCTGCGAACCTGCACCTTCAACTCACGGTGCCGATCAGGAAGAAGAGGACCAAGCATGTAATACCATTTATCGATCAGGGCCTTCCGGGTAAAAAAGCCGTCCTCTGGACCAGCCCGGTCCTTTTCGAGGCGAACGATTACTTGGCCAATGGGATTTCGACGAATGAATTCTTCGGCGGCGAACACTGTGCGCCGAATCGTCTCACCCTTGTGGTCCCGGTAAAAGAACGAGATGTTCGAATCCTTGCCCTCTGGGGTGAGGTAGGGATCCATTGCGCCGGGTGCTCCGTTCGTTCGCATCTGGTAGATCTGCTGGCGCACGACGGCCTGGTCGTCGGAGACGAAACTCCACTTGGGGTCGCCATAATGATTCATAGACCACGCGGTTCGGAGGATCGGAACTATGGAAAATGTGGCACCAAGAGGAGTGTAAATCCCCATCCAGCGCTCGAATTCGGCCATTCGCAGGATGGGTAGGGCATCCCCGCTGGCCTTCTCCTTGTCGCCCTCGAGAAACACCACCATCGAATCGACTCCCCCAAACCGATCGGCAATCTCTGCGGTGGCAACATTCCACTCGTGGTCGGGGAAGAGCAGTGGGGTTCCGGGCTTGGCTTCGCCAATCTGTGAATACACGAGGGTGATGTAGGTGGATCCAATCAGCAGCACAACGGTGCCCACGGCGATGACGTACTTCCAAGTGGGATGCGTGGTGATGTTTCCCAGGAAGTTTGTAAAGCGCACCATGAAGGCGGGCACGAAGTGTTCGTGCTCTGCGGGCGCTGGTAGGTAGCAGATGAGCACCGGGTGGAGGATCTCAACGGTGATGATGATGGACGAAACCCAAAATGCCCCAAAAATGCCGAGGTCGCGCATTTGTGGGATGGAAGTGACCAGGATGACCAACAGCCCAGCCACATCGGTGACGATGCCAAGGGTTCCCGGAACAATGAGTTCGCTCATCGCGACGGTTGCGGCTTCTTTTTTGGCGGCCTCTGGGTCTCCCAGAGCCGGCAGCAGGATTTCGTAATCCTCAAAAAACCGCTCGGCCATCTGAACGGTATGAGAAACGGCTCGAGCAGTAATGATTGTGGGAATTACCAGGATCAGGGGATCAAAGGTAATTCCGACCCAGCCCGTGAAGCCCAAACCCCAGATCGTCGTCGCCATCGCGGCAACAGCGGGAATCAGCACTCCGTGCCAGCGTCTGAAATAAGCCCACAGGAGCACGAAGATCATGACAACTGTCAGAACGAGGAACAGTGTAATTTCAAACGCGTGAAGAAGGATCCATCCGACAAGAATCGGATAGCCCGATATATAGACTCTGACGTTGTCGGTTTCTTCATCGAGTTTGATTTGCTGGACATGGTCAAAGACGGCCACGAAGGTTTCGCGACTGTTCAGCCTGTCGGTTATAAAGCCCGCAGTGATCAAAGCGCCCTTTTGGTCGAGGGAAACCAGGCGGCCGTAGATGAAGGGAGGGTTTTGCCTGACCCGCTCCCCAATTACGTCGGCTTCTTCCTGGGTTTCGGGCAACTCCGACATCAAAACGGATGTTTCGATATCTCCCGCAGCCTCGACTTGGATGACCCGAGTGTTGTTCGCCGTGACAGAGCGGATCTGATAGTGATTGACAGGGTAGGGGGGGAAAGTGGCGTCCAGTAGTTTCTGAAGTTTCTGAGGAGATGTTTCGAGCTCTTCCAATTCGTCGCGCATCTCATCGCGTTCATCGACATGGCTGTTGTAGCCACGACCGTCAAGGCGCTGGGTGATTCGGTGGATTCGGGCGAGGTTGTCCGGAGTGAAAATCGTCCCGTCTTCGACGACCACGGCGATCGCGATTGAGGATGAGCCCCCAAATTTGTTGGCGAACTTATCCTGGGCGCTGATAAAGGGGTGGTCGGGCCACTGGTCTCGTGCCTGGGTGTCGACGTTGATGGCGGGTAGATTCTTCCAGCCCATGTCCACGGTGAGTAAAATCGCATTGAGGATGGGGAAGAAGAAGAACGATGTGGAAATGATCAGCGCGACGAGAATGGGGAACTTCCACCGGACCACGGTCTCGGCGAAGATCAGGGTGGCGGATTTTCTCGCTTGAGTCTCGCTCATCTAAAATTCCTGACGCTCGTTGTTGGAGCCAGTCGGGCCCCTTGTCGCAAAGCGCGTGGGGAGTGGCGAAATCTCGATCCGGACCCCACCTTACCCCGCCAGTCCACCTCGCAAACTCGAAAGAAATCGACGGCAAGGGCGGATTGGGAGTTTCAGCGGAGCCCGTACACTATTTGAATCCCTCCGGAGGTCAAGGCGATGATGTACGGATTCTTGAGTACTTTCCCCGACGGGAGCACGCCCGAAGAGCGGCTCCGCGTGGAGTCAGACGAAAGCGACTCGATGAAGAAAAGATGACGGATCGATCCCGGGTTTTCGTGAGTCACGGAATAGAGGCTTTGTCGGCTCTGGCCGGTCGCGATTTGTTGGCTCCTCTGCGAGACAAGGCAGATTGTCGAGTCTGGGCGGAGCCCGGCCGGCCCAGCCCCGAGGAACTCAGGGGGCATATGCAGTCCGCAGAGGGGTTACTGTGCCTGCTCACCGATCGTGTGGATGGCGAACTCATCGAGGCCAGTCCCCGTTTGCGGGCGATCTCGAGCGTGTCGGTCGGGGTTGATCACATCGATCTTGAGGCTGCGACCCGGCGAGGAATTCCGGTGGGAAATACACCCGGAGTGCTCACGGAGACGACCGCCGACTTGGCCTTTGCCCTGCTCCTGGCGGCTGCTCGTCGAGTGGAGGAGGCAGGAAATTTTCTTCGTCGCGGCGATTGGGCCGGTGGAGAGTGGGAGATCGATGCGTTCGTGGGAAAGGATCTCCACGGTGCGACCCTCGGGATCATCGGCCTGGGGCCGATCGGCCAAGCGGTGGCGCGACGAGCTCAAGGCTTCAGTATGCGGGTTCTGGGCTGGTCGAGATCGGGGCGGCAAGTCCCTGGCGTTCGAGGTGTCGCGTTCACGGAACTGCTCGCTGAGTCGGATTTTGTGAGCGTTCACGTCGCCTTGGTCCCCGAAACCCGTGGCCTGATCGGTACAGAGGCCCTGGGCGCCATGAAACCCGGTTCGATTTTGATCAACACGGCTCGAGGCGGAATCGTCGACGAGCGAGCTCTCGCCCAAGCGCTCCGTTCCGGGCGTCTCGCTGGGGTGGGGCTTGACGTGTTCGCCCAGGAACCCGCGGGTGCCGACCATCCCCTGATTGCGTTTCCCAACGCTGTCCTCACACCTCATATTGGAAGCGCGAGCGTAGGGACGCGAGTTCGCATGGCCGAGCTCGCGGTCCGCAATCTGATCGCCGGCATCGAGGGGAATCGGATGCCGGCGTGTGCCAATCCCGAGGTATTGGTTCGGTTCGGCAAGGGCTGAAATTCCCGGGCGGTCTGAGCCCGATGCTTGCTTCTGGGATCTCGAACCCGGTCTACTCGGGTTCCCCCGGGCCGCATCGTGCGATGAAGGCCTGCGGAGCGACCACTGTGGCCCCCGCATGCCTGCAGCGCCCAGCGACCTGCCGATCCGCCGAGACTACTGCGAGAACTTGGGGATCCGGGGCGCTGCGCACGCGGCTAACGATCCACTGGTCGGCCGACGGGGCAAATACAATCTGGGGGTTGGCATCGCAGGCTTGGGGAGCGGGTCGCTTGCCGTCGAATACGATCCAGACCGAGCCCAGCTGCGGTTCGTGCGCCTGAGGCTCGCTGACGCCCGCCTCAGGGGCATCGGGGGGGTGGATGCAAGTGGCCGCTAGGCCATCAAACTCGCGCACGCGATCGTGCAAAAGGTTTCGGCCAGCTTCTCCCCACCAGTCGGTGCCTTCCCGGGGTTTGCCCCCCAGCAGAACCGTATGAAGCACATTGTAACCGTCGATGAGCCAGATCGAGGCGTTTGGAAAATCCGAAGGGTCTTCTTTCACCTCGGTATCGGTATTCGCCCGGGTGTCTCCGTTGGATCCGGCTTTTCCCTCCACACCGATTCCCCCCCCGATCGCCACTTTTCGCTCACTTTCCGCTCTCTTGCTTTTTACACTCTTGCTTTCAACACTCTCGATTTCCACACACTCGATTTCCACACTCTAGTCCGCTCCCCATATCGGCATTCCCTATCCGACCCCCTTTATCCGACCCCCTCGATCCACTCCCCATAACCGCACCTCCATGTCCGCCCCCGATATCCGCCCCGCCTAACCGCACTGTATATCCGCACTGTATTTCTGATCTGAATCCTAGTCCTCTCAACCCTGGGCTGGAGTCGTCGGGTCCCTTGGGCCCCGCACGCCGGGTTCGTAGGGGGCTAGATGGGGGAGAACGCGGCCAAGGGCCTGACTGATCGGGTCACGAACTTCGGGGTATTGCCGTTTCGAATCGGGGTAACCCCCAAACCCTCGGTCAAGGTGAAAATTCCCGAGGGAACGGGGTCCGCGGCCGGCTGGGTCTCCTTTCCGACCGGGCGTCGATTCGGTAAACCTAAGCCGCCCACAGGGCTCTTCACCGGCACGTTCAGCCGGTCACTCGGCCGCTCTTTCACAGTTTCTATTTTTTGATCAAGAGGTTTCTCGTGGTTCAGGTTTCACGGCACGACATTGTCATCGTGGGAGGCGGCGGCGCTGGGCTTCGCGCCGCGATTGCGGCCGCCGAGGCCAACCCCGACCTCTCGATTGCCCTGGTCTCCAAGGTCTATCCCATGCGGAGCCACACGGTTTCTGCCGAGGGCGGCGCAGCGGCGATCGCCCGAGACGATGACAACTTGGAACTTCATGGCTTCGATACCGTGAAGGGTTCGGATTTTCTGGGTGACCAGAACGTGATCGAATATTTCGTCGAGAATGCGCCGCGCGAGCTTGCCCTGCTGGAAAATTGGGGCTGCCCCTGGAGCCGCAACGACGATGGCAGCGTGGCCACCCGGGCTTTTGGGGGCATGTCGACCAAGCGGACCTGGTACGCCACCGACAAAGTCGGCTTTCACATGCTCCACGCGCTTTTTCAGCATTCGATGCGCTTCGACAACATCGTCCGCTACGACGAGTTCTTTGTCACCAAGCTCCTCGTCGAAGGGGGTACGTGTCAGGGTGTGTCGGCTCTTGAGATCCGAACTGGCGAGTTTCACGCCATTCTCGGCCGTTCGGTCATCCTGGCTACAGGAGGTGCGGGCAAGATTTTTCCTTTCACTACGAATGGAACAATCAAAACCGGGGACGGGATGGCGCTCGCGTATCGAGCGGGCGTTGCGCTCAAGGACATGGAGTTCGTTCAATACCATCCCACAGGTCTTCCCGGCACTGGCATCCTGATCACCGAGGCAGCCCGAGGCGAAGGCGGTTACCTGCGCAACAATAAAGACGAGCGCTTCTTGGTCGAATACGACTACGGCGTAGGCGACAAGGCCGAACTTGGGCCGCGTGACATGGTTTCCCGTGCGATCATTCAGGAGTTCGAAGCTGGGCGCGGCTTTGAAAACCAATATGGGAGCTATTGTGTCGTCGATCTTCGCCATCTCGGCGAGGAACACATCAATGCCAAGCTGCCCTTCGTTCGAGAACTCGCCAAAACGTATATTGGGGTGGACCCGGTGCACGAGTACATCCCGATCCGCCCGGTGGTCCACTACATGATGGGCGGCGTCGATACCGACATCAACGCGGCGACCGAATTGCCGGGACTCTACGCCGCAGGCGAGGTGGCCTGCGCATCGCTCAACGGTGCCAACCGCCTGGGCTCGAACTCTCTGACCGAGTGCTTGGTTTTCGGCGCGGTTGCTGGAAGGAACGCGATCGACTTCGCAAAGGGGGTCGACGAGGGCGATCAGTCAAGGCTTGTGGCTCAAACCGAGGAGGAGGCAGCTCGGGTTGGTGCTCTGCGGGGCAACGGGACCGGAAGCGAAAAGATATCGTCTTTACGACTCGAGATGAATTCGGCGATGGAGGCGGGTTGCGGGGTTTATCGAATGCAAGACACCATGGCGACGGCGGCTGTGGCCACCCGCTCCATCCGTCAGAGGGCAGCAGATCTTCACCTGCGAGATTCGAGTCGGGTGTTCAATACCGAGATTGTGTCGGCCCTTGAACTGATGAACATGGTCGAACTCGCCGAAGTTTTGTCGGTGAGCGCGGCCGACCGAAAAGAATCGCGCGGTGCCCACACTTGCCGTGACTATCCAACACGGGATGACGAGAACTATCTCTACCACACCCTGGCCCACCGAACCGAAGATGGTCCCCGCTTGGGTCGAAAAGAAGTCAAGCTCGGGCATTGGGTGCCCCAGGAGCGGAAGTACTGATGGCTGAATCCAAGAAAATGATGCGGGTCGAGATCACCCGGTTCGACCCCGACCGCGACGAGGTTCCCAAAATCCAAGAGTACGAAATTCCGGTCCGGAGCGACTGGAAAGTCTTGGACGCGATCAATTACATCAAGGATGAGGTCGACCCGACCGTTTCCCATCGTTGGTCCTGCCGCATGGCCGTCTGCGGGAGCTGCGGGATGATGCTAAACGGCGAGCCCAAACTGACTTGTAAAACACCCCTGTCCGATTACGACTCGGCCATCAAGATCGAGCCTTTGGCGAACTTTCCCATCGTGCGAGACCTGGTCGTCGACATGGACGGGTTCATGGACAAGTTCCGAAAGGTGAAGCCCTGGATCGTCCGAGCCAAGGAGAGGGCGGAAGACATGGAGGACTTCAATGAAAAGGGGACCTTCAGTCAGAGCCCGGCCCAGTTGGCCACATTCAAACAGTTCAGCATGTGCATCAACTGCCTGCTCTGCTACGCGGCCTGTCCCGTAATCGCCAACGAACCCGAGTTCATCGGGCCGGCGGCCATTGCATTGGGGCATCGCTACAACATCGACAGCCGCGATGAGGGCGCGCGCGCCCGCAACGCGGTTTTTCGCGGGGAGGGGACGGTTTTCTCCTGTTCCTTTGCCAACGAATGCAGCGAGGTCTGCCCCAAGAACGTTGATCCCGCGGCAGCCGTCAATCAGGCCAAACTCGCTGCAGTAGTCGATTGGGCGAAGGGGCTGATTCTTCCAAGGGAGGGCGCATAGCCATGGCTGGAGCCGCACATCCCGAAGCGATGGCCCCCCCGAAAAAGGGCTCGACTCGAACGGCCCCGCCCCAGATGCCCAGCAGTTGGTGGGGAGCGCCGCGGATTCGTACCTATTTGCTCTTCGGAGCGACCGGGGTTGTTTATTTTCTGGCGGGCACGGTCGTTCTGCACCTGGTATGGGCGCTGGGCAAGGGGCCCGAGGCCTGGGACGTCGTGATTTCGAGTCTCTCGCATCCCCTCTATCTCTTGTTTCATGCCCTGACGTTGATTTCCGTCGTTTTTGTCGGCGTTCGGGCTTTCGGGACGATGATGCCCAAAATGCAGCCGCGGAATGGCCCGCTCCCGGTTCTGCCCGGAGGGGTCGTTCGTGGGCTGATCTACACCGTCTGGGCGGTTTTTACTTTGCTGTTCAGCTTGATTTTGGCTGGAAAGATTTTCCCATGAAACAACTGCTCCTCAAGCTCGAGCCGATCATTTGGTTGCTCTTCGGTGCCGGCCTGTTTCTCGGGACAATTCTCCTTACCGGCTTCGTTCTAGTGGTTGGTTTGGCTATTCCCATGGGACTGGTGGACCCGAGTGCACTCGATTACACACGCGCCCACGCTTTGGCCTCGAGCGGTTTCGGCCGTCTCGTAGCCCTGGGCCTTATCGCTCTTCCGGTTTGGAAGGGGGCTCACCACATCCGATCGCTCGCGGTAGATTTTAACGGTGGCGATCGAGATGGAGCCGTTGGCGGCTTTCTGTACACCGCTGCTGTGGTTTGCAGTTTAATGGGAATCGTCGCAGTCATTCGACTGTAGATGTACGTGAAGATGTAGGTGCAGATCTACGTGCAGACGTAGGTGCGACGTAGGTGTCTGGCAGTTTTTTGCCCGCCTCCCAGCGAACGCCGAGGTTAATCCTCAAGCTCTTTCCCGCGCAGAAACCCGCACAAGCCCTCTAGAGCCTGAAGGCGTGCGTATCGGCGAGAGCTTCCCAGGGTCGGGAAGGGGTCGCACGAGTTCTATTTTTGTGCGCCTCTGGATTGACGTCCTCGGGTCTGTGTTTATCTAATGGTTTCGGCGGCGAGGCAATTTCGTATCGCGCCGTATTGAAGAACTTTCGAAGCCCGCGGCGCAAAGCAAGTCGCGAGTAGAAAGCTCAACAAGAGGAACACGACAGAAGGAGAATCAGAATGACTTTCGGAACCCGAGTGCGTCGATATCCCTTGCGAGGCCATGCTGATGCAGTGGTACATACGGAGCGGGCCCTGGCAGAGCTCCAGCGGCAACTCTTTCCCATCGCGAACCGTTCTCGGTTCGGCTCGGACTCATTCGTGCCGACTCTTCGCGCGGTGGAAAACCAAGACGACTACGTAGTGAGTGCCGAGCTTCCTGGAGTTGCCTCGGAAGATCTCTCGGTTGTGGTGGAAGAGGGCGTCCTGACCCTTCGCGGCGTCCGCAAGTCCCTCGATTGGTCGGAGGAACTCGGCGAGAAAGAAAAAGAAGCGCTTTCGACACGGTTCGAGCGCTCGATCCGCTTCAACGGCGAAATAGACGAAGGCCGGGTTACGGCGCGAAGTAAAGATGGCCTGCTTCGAATCGTGGTGCCGAAACCGGAACCTCCGGTGCCCCAGGTCGTGACGATTCCCATTGAAGCGAGATGATCCAGCAGTTCTCCGAATCGTGGAAGGAGCGGCGCGGCTTCAGGCTTCGCCGCTCCTTCTGAATGGAGCGGTTCTTTCGAAAAGTCTCGTATTTGGGGTGGGTTCGCCCTTCGCTGGAGTTTCCTATCTTCTGGCCTTCAGAGCGGGCGTGATGCGGGCCTTCGGCTTTGCCGGGCTTTGCCGGGGGATGCCGCTATCCGGAGAGTGATTTCCGTTGTCCGGCAAGCGAACGCGCTCATCACTAAGGACGAGTAGAGATGAATTTCGGCTTCACCGAAGAACAGGAACTGCTTCGAGCAGAAGTTCGAAAATTTCTCGATGAGAACGCCTCCCTCGAAGAGGTGCGCAGCCAGTGTGAAAGCGAAGAAGGGTTCGACAGGAAGCTCTGGGAGAAGATGTCCGAATTGGGTTTCGTAGGTCTCACGATTCCCGAGGAGCACGGGGGTGCGGGTCTCGATTTGGTGACCCTGCTGGTTTTGCTGGAGGAGACAGGTCGCTCTCTTCTGCCCTCGCCTCTGATATCCACCGTCATGGCCGCCCATGCGATCCAGCGATTCGGTAGTGATGAGCAACGAGCACGTTGGTTGCCGGGGCTAGCCGATGGGAGTCGCATAGGAACAATGGCTCTCCTGGAGCCGAGCGATGACCTCTCCCCAATGGGGTTGCATCTCCAGGGAAAAGTGGATGGCGCCGAGACGATTTTCTCTGGCCGTAAGCTCTTCGTTCCCGATGCCGGAAAGGCTGATCTCTTCATCGTTGCCTTTCGTTCGGGCCCGGCGGCGGACGACGTGGGCCTCGCCGTGGTTGAAAGAGAGACGGAGGGGGTATCGACCCTCGATTCGGCCGCGATGGACCTCACCAAGCAGTTGGGGAGTCTCGAGCTTGATCATGTTCGAGTCGGGACCGACTGCGTTTTGTCTCCCGAGAAGGGTGGCTGGTGGGTGGTCCAATCGTTGATCGATCTCGGGGCCGCGCTCGTGACTGGGGAAACCGTAGGAGCCGCCGAGGGTGCGCTGACGATTACCGCTGAGTTCGCCAAGGATCGCGAACAGTTCGGCTCCAAAATCGGCCGCTACCAGGGGGTGAAGCATCCCTTGGCGGAAATGTACGTCGATATCGAGTCGTACAAGTCGCTCGTCTACTATGCGTTTTGGGCGCTGGACGAAAATGAAGAAGACGCAGCCCTGGCCGTTTCCAGGGCCAAGGCTTATGCGAGCGAAACTTTTCCCATGGCGGGGATCAACGGCGTGCAACTTCATGGGGGCGTCGGATACACCTGGGAATATGACATTCAGCTCTATCTGAAGCGCGGGAAATGGATGCGCCCGATGTACGGGGACGCCGACTATCACTACGACCGCATCGCCCACCTCGGGGGTCTCTAAATGGATTTTCAGCTTTCGCCGCAAGAAGAAGAGTTCCGTGATGAAGTTCGGGAATTTCTAAAGGAGAATCTCCCGGCGGAAGAGGAGAGAAACTCGGCCGATTTTCTTGCCCGGTGGAACGCCAAGGTGCGTGAGAAGCGCTGGGTCGGTTTCTCGTGGCCAAAGGAAGTTGGCGGTGGCGGGGGTAGCGTTATGGAGCAGGTCATCCTCAAAGAAGAAATGGCGCGCCAAAAGGCTCCCGGCCTCGGCACTTGTTTTATGGGGCTTGCATGGGTAGGGCCCTCGATCATCCAATATGGCAACGAGGAACAAAAGCAGAAATATATTCCTGACATTCTGGATGGCGCCTACCAATGGTGTACTGGGTATTCGGAGCCGGATTCAGGCAGCGATCTCGCTTCGCTCAAGTGCAAGGGGGTGCGCGAGGGCGACGAGTATGTGGTCAATGGCCAGAAAATCTGGACCTCGATTGCCATGTGGTCAAAGATGATGATCCTGCTGGTTCGCACCGACTCTGATGTCGAGGCAAAACACGACGGGATCACGTGTCTTCTGGTTCCCATGGATGCCGAAGGACTTGAGGTCAGGCCGATCCGAAACATGGGCGGCGGTGCGATGTTCGCCGAAATCTTTTTTACCGATGTTCGGGTACCGGTAGAGAATCGTTTGGGCGATGAAGGGCAGGGCTGGCAGGTCACTGTTTCGGCTCTGGCCAACGAGCGGTCGAGTATCGCAGAAGTCTATGGGCTTCGGCGAAAGATGGACGACCTCAAAGAACTGGCGCGATCGACGACTCGTGCGGGGCAGAGCGCGATCGAGATCCCGTCGATTCGTCGCCGTCTCCAGCGGGCCGACATTCGGATCGAATCCATGCGGTTGAACGGACAACGTTTCTTGACCAAGCAACTGCGCGGAGAACCCTTGGGCAGTGAAACGTCGATCAATAAACTCCATCGAGCGGCGTTGGAGATCGAGTTGGGCGAATTGGCCATGGAAATCACAGGAAGCGCCTCGACTTTGATGCGGGGTAGCGCCGACGCACCAGAGAAGGGCCGTTGGGCCGACTACGCCCTTGGATGGCCCGAGGTGGTGATAGGGGGCGGCACTCCCAATATCCAGAAAAACATTATCGCCGAGCGTATCCTGGGTTTGCCCAAGGATTAGGGGCGGGGCGCCGTGAGTAATCCCCAAGGATCGAATGGATAGACGAACTCGGATCGAGGCGAAACTTGCCCGAGAACTTGAGACGATTCATCTTGAGGTTCTGGACGAGAGCCACCTTCACGCGGGTCATGCCGGCGCCCGTTCTGGCGGTGGTCATTTTCGGGCGACCCTTGTCTCTTCGCATTTCGAGGGGCTCAGCAAACTTGAGGCGCAGCGCCTCGTCTACGGCGTTCTGTCTGAAGAGATGGTCCAGGAGATTCACGCACTTTCCATGACGACCTTTACTCCCGCACAGTGGGCGGCCCGCTAACGCGCCCCCCACGAGCCGGTTGACCGGTGGCTAACTGGCCGACAAAGTCGGCCAATTCCACCTGGATATTCTCCAGGGCCGAGACCTTCCTGGCTAACTGGCCGACAAAGTCGGCCAGTTAGCCCAAGATGATAGATACCCAGTCGGTCAGGGGCATACTGAACCCGGCGGCGTTTTTGTGACCGCCGCCTCCATATTCCCCGGCGATCTCGGAAACGTCGAAGTCTCCGATTGAGTAGAGGGTGGCGTGCACTTTGGAGCCCTCGATCCGATAGACACAGCCCCAGGAATTGCCGAAGGTTTTTCGTTCGGCAAGTGCGTGTCCGATCGCGCTTCGGCGGGTTCGCGCGTTGATGGCTTCGACCCGGCGGTCTCCAAGAGAAATGGCCGTCGGGTTTCGGATAGCCCGCTCGACTTCGACGTTGTTGGTCCGGACAATGGATTCACCTTCTCGGGCAAGGTCGTCGATATTCCTGTCGGCAAGGGTTGTCCATGTATCGAAGTCTTGGGCATAAGACGAAATAGCGGCGTTGACCTCGGCAGATTTTGGCAACTGCCAATTCCAAATGTCCTGATCTTCGATGTAGCTCAGGAGGTCCGGTGCGCGTTCGCCGGGGAAAAGATACTGCCAGGTTAGGATGGCGCCCGAGTGGTTCATGTCGAAGTGAATTTCGTGGCCTTCGTCTCGCAGCGCCGCCAGAAGTTCGGGTTCCTCGTCGAAGCTCTTCTGATTCGTGACGTGATGATCGAGAACAATGATCCGAGCGGCGTGTTCCGCGAGTTCGCTCAATTCGTCGAGCCCCGGCGCAATGTCGACGAAGAGAACCAGCGCATCCTCGACGCGATTTCCTCGCAGTCGATCGTAGTGTCCCCGCGCAATGAATTCGCCCTCTCCGGCCCATGCTCTGCGAGTTGCCCAAGCCGAGCCGAATCCGTCGGGGCAGGCGGCGTGGTAGACACATATTTTTCGCATCAGTTCAGACTAACCGATTAGGGGCCTCAGGGCGCGTCCCCGGGATTCATGCGAAGCGCTTATGCAGCCAGTCGATCATGATTCGGTTCAGCTCCTCGGGCTTCTCTTGCTGGGTCCAATGTCCGCATTGGGGAATCATGACGGTTTCGAGATCGTTGCAGCGAGAGGGCATATCTGCGGCCATGGCGGGCTGTAGCGCCATATCCCATTCCGCAGTCACCATCAGGGCTGGATGATCGATTTTCTGCACGCCGAGCTCGGGATGCAGGGTCCAGTTCCGGTCAAAGTTCCGGTACCACGAGACCCCTCCCCGAAATCCGCTGCGGGAAAAAGCCTGGGTGTAGAAATCGAGTTCGGCCGGCGATAGAAGAGCTTTGCCGGTTTCGGGAATGAGTTCGAGTCGGCGAAAGGGATTCATATCGCCGCCGCGCTCGGCGGCTTGAGCCAGCATGTCTTCGATGGGAATTGCACTTCGCATCAGTTTTTCGAATACGAGTCGAGGATTTTTGTCGAGTACGCCTTCGGCCACTCCCAGCGCCTGGAACCAGAGGATGTACATTTTTTCAGTAACACCCTCGACAGCCAAAGAGAGCGCCTGGGTTGGTGGGATGGGAGAGCGAGGTAGGTATGGCGTGTTCACTCCGATTACCCCCGCAGTACGATCGGGATAGAGGATGGGCATTGCCCATGCGACGAACCCTCCCCAATCGTGGCCTACAAAAATTGCCGTTTCGACTTCCAGTGCATCGAGGAGGTGGACCAGATCAGCGGTCAGGTGATCGATATCGTAGAAGTCGCTTCCCACCGGAGAATCGCTCGCTCCGTATCCTCGTTGGTCCGGAACGATTGTGTGAAAACCAGCATCGACCAGAGGTTGGTATTGGCTCCGCCACGAATACGCGAGCTCGGGAAAACCGTGGCACAGCACAACGGCAGGCCCCGTTCCGCCCTCATGGACCGAGAGCGACAGGCTTTCCTCTTCGCGGCCTTCGGCGTCCAAACACGGGGCGAGACGGATTCGACGGGCGGGGGGGAGCGCGGGCATTTTTCCTCCGGACGGTGTGGGGGGAGCAGCATAGTCTAGAAGCCAGCCCTGTGGCTCTGTCTTACGCCGCATGAAGGGAAGGTCCGGAGGGGGAACGTACGGGCTCGAGTGGGCAGCAATAGGAAAAGCAGTGGGTTAGCGTGACCGGTCTTCTGGAGCCCCCGCATGATTCGATCGACGAGTGATCCGGTTTCCGAGGTCGTCCAGCTTCGCTGGCGCGAGCTCTTGCTGCCGGATTCAGATCTGCTTCGCGTTTGCGAGGCGTTGCGCTCGAGGCCGTGGGCCTGGCTGCTCGATAGTGCATCGGTGGATCACCGGCTGGGCCAATTTTCTTTTGTCGGAGCCGATCCCTACCTCGTTGCACGGGCCTTCGGCGAACGCATCGAAGTCGAATGTCGCCGTCCGGTTCGCGAAACCCTCTCCTCGGGTTCGAGATTTCACGAGGAGAAGGGGATTTTTTTCAATTGGTTGCGCGGGGCTCTGCCCAACTTCGATGTCGATCTCCACGGGCTTCCCATCGCCTTTCCCTTCTTGGGTGGCGTGGTGGGGTATTGGGGGTACGAACTGGCCGAACAGATCGAGGCCCTGAAGTTTCACGGTCAAGACGATTTGGGCATGCCCGACGCGACCGTGCTCTTTGTCGATCGCCTGGTGGCTTTAGATCATGCCAGTGGACGCTGCTTTGCGCTGGGGCTCGGTTTCGCCAAAACTCCAGAAAAAGCGGCTACGCGGGCGTCCCGCGCTGTGGCCGATCTTTCCGAAAGCCTGGCGTTCCTGGAAGGGGTCGAAAAAAGCGTTCGAGTCGGCGATAAGCCCGGCCGATCGGATGGCGGTTCGAGCGCCGGGCTCGCGAGTTGCCCGAATCGCGCCGCCGAAAACGCCGGTCAGATTTCCGAAGACCTCCGACGTCGAAAACTTTTGGGTGCGCGAATACCTCCCGGTATCGGCGGAAGTTTTGACGCGGAAGGCTATCGTGCCCGAGTCCGCCAACTGAAGGACGAGATCGCCGCAGGAAATGTCTACGAGGCGAATCTGACCCGCAGGATGGATCTTCCCTTTTCGGGCGATGTCTGGTCGCTCTACCTGGCTCTTCGGCAAGCCTCCCCGGCACCCTTCGCGGGTTTCATGGACCTGGCCGACGGTGCGATTCTGGGGAGTTCTCCCGAGAGGTTTCTCCGGGTTTCCCCAGCCGGCGAGGTCGAGAGTCGCCCCATCAAGGGAACCCGCCCCCGAGGTCTTTCTGCCGAAGAAGACGCGGCACTCGCCGCCGATTTGGTCGGTTCGGAAAAGGATCGCGCCGAAAACTTGATGATTGTCGACCTCGTGCGGAACGATTTGGGCCGGGTCTGCGAATTGGGCAGCGTTCAAGTCCCCGAGTTAATGACGCTTGAGCGCTACGCCTCGGTCTTTCAACTGGTCTCCACGGTGGTGGGGAAGCTGGGCAGGGGAAACGATCGCATGGATCTCCTCGGAGCCGCTTTCCCGCCCGGCTCGATGACGGGGGCACCGAAGATCGCCGCAATGGGCCTGCTCGATCGTCTTGAGCCCGTCCGCCGCGGGGTTTATTCCGGAGCGCTCGGCTATCTCGATCTTCGCGGAGGGATGGATCTCGCGGTGGTGATCCGAACGCTGCTGGTCCAAAAGGACCGGGTTCATCTCCATGTCGGCGGAGCGGTTGTGGCGGACTCGGATCCGCAGGAGGAGTACGACGAGAGCCTCGACAAAGCGCGGGCCATGCTCGCAGCGCTTGCGGAGGTGCGCCCCACCGAGGCGTTGGATCTGGATTCGCCCTGAGAGCGTCGGGCGTTTCTTTTGGCCTTTCGCCGTTGGCCTTTCCCCGTGCTCCGTCTACGGGGCTCGGCGGGTGGAGACCCGGTTCGCGCCGAGCGCGTAGCTGGGGCTACCGTTGGGCTCCATGCCCGTCGCTAAAAATTCACCCGAGGTGACGTGGATCTTCGGCTACGGATCTCTGGTCTGGCGGCCCGGTTTCGAGTTTTGCGAACGCCGGGAGGGATTTCTGCGCGACCGGGTGCGGCGGTTTTGGCAGGCCTCTACCGATCATCGCGGCGTCCCGGGTCGACCGGGCCGGGTCGTGACCTTGATCCCCGAGGCCGGGGCCCGTTGTTTCGGCACCGCCTATCGGTTGAGCGACGTCGATCGGGAGTCGGTATTGGCCAGTCTCGACTATCGCGAGCGTGGAGGGTTCAGCCGCGAGTCTGTTGAGATCCATTTTTCCCAGGCGGGGAGTCCGACGGGGGAGACCGTGACGGCTGTGCTTTATGTCGCGACGGAAACCAACCCCAACTATCTGGGTCCGGCAGCCATGCAAGAACTGGCGGAGCAAATTCGCAGGAGTCACGGACCGTCGGGGTCGAACGTCGAGTACGTGCTGAAATTGGCGGATGCCCTGCGTGCCATGGGGGCCGAGGACGATCACGTTTTCGCACTCGAGGCCCTGCTCGGAGCCGCCGTCTGAGGTTTTGTTCGGCGGCTGTTTGGGTGCGATGCCCGGGTCGGGTCGCTTTGGAGGGCGAAGACCCTCCGGGCAGCGCTAAGCTGCGGCGCGATGCCGGGCGCTGTCAAGCTGGAAAAACGAGATGGATTGGGCTGGATCGTCTTCGACCACGAGGCGCGCCGCAATGCGATCAACGACGCGATGTGGGACGCGATTCCAGGACTCGTGGCCGATCTTGAGTCGGACCCCGATGTACGCGTCGTGATCATGCGCGGCCGGGGAGAGGTGGCCTTCGTTTCCGGTGCGGATATTTCCGAGTTCGAGCGCAATCGAATTGGGGATGCCGCCCTGGAGTACGACGCCCGCAACGCCCGGGCTTTCGAAGCGCTTGCGGGGCTGAGCAAACCGCTGATCGCGCTGGTCCATGGGTTTTGTGTCGGGGGAGGCTGTGCGATCGCGTTGAACGCAGACCTCCGTTTTGCGGCCGAAGACGCGGTTTTCGCAATTCCCGCCGGCCGTCTTGGGCTGGGGTACAGCAGCGGTGGCCTTGCCTCCCTTGTGGGCGTGGTGGGTCTGCCTGCAGCCAAGGAAATTTTCTTTACAGCTCGGCGATTCAGCGCCGAGGAGGCTCTCGCCATGGGGCTCGTCAATCGCGTACTCCCGAAGCCCGAACTTGACGCCTTTGTCGAAAAAACCGCGCACCAGATCGCCGACAACGCGCCCCTCACCCTGCGTAGCGCCAAATTCATTCTGGGCGAGATGCGCCGGCCGTCGTCCGAGCGGAACCCCGAGGCGGAAACCAACTCCATTCTTGACTGCTATGCCAGTGAAGATTACGCCGAAGGTGTTCGCGCTTTCTTGGAAAAACGCCCCCCCCGCTTCAAGGGACGCTGAGCCTCAGGGTCGCCGGGTGTATTCAGGGTTTGTCGCTTCTCGGTCCAGGCTGTCGTGTGCGACCATTGCGCTCGACGGCGCGAATCAGTGCGAGCAGTGCGGTGTTGACCGGGGTGGAGATCTTGAACTTTCGCGCCAACCGATCGACTGCGCCGCAGAGCGCGTCGATCTCGGTTGGGCGACCCGCCTGGAGATCTTGGAGCATGGACGATTCGTGTCCGGCAGTTGGGGGGAGGAGGTCGCGGTAGAAAACTTCCATGTAGCTCTCGGCGTCGGCCCAATGCGTGCGAATCCCGGCGGCCTCGAAGACATCGAAGATCTCTCGGGCGATTGTTTCCATCAGAGTGCGGGTCGGCGCGGCTTCGCCGAGTCGCCCATAGGGGGCATTCGCCAGAGCGCCGAGTGGATTGAGCAGGCAGTTGTAGAGGAGCTTGGCGCCGAGATCGGCTTGGATGGTCGTGGTGGTCTCGCAGGGAATCCCCCCGGCGCTGATGGCCGCACACAGCGCCTCCAGGCGTTCGTTCTGGGGGGCTGTCTGGGGGGTTGTCTGGGATGTCGGCGGGCGAGAAAAAGAAGGACAGCCCATCTGGATCGCACGGGCATGGACCGTGACCTCGACCCGATGCGCGTCGCCCCGACGAAAACCGGTGAGAATGCTGGCACTGGCGATGTGTTCGGGTTCCACGATTTCGGCGAAGGTCTCGGCGTTCCCCCATCCGTTCTGGCAAATCACCAATAGGGGGGGGGGAAGAAACTTCCCCCAGTTCGTCGCGAGATTCCGGGCGATCTCGGGGTTGGCGGTACTCTTGGTGCAGACCAAAATGGCGTCGATGGGGAAATCGACGAGGTCGGCGATCGACCTGCTGACCTCCAAGGCGTTCGCGGGGCAGTGCGCTGGACCCAAGATGCCCGTTCGCTGGATTCCGTGGATCTCCATGGGGTGGGGGAGACCCGGACGAACGACGAAGTGAACCCGTCGCCCACTGGCGTGGAGGCAGGAACCCAGGGCAAGGCCTACGGCTCCCGCCCCGATGATGACGGTGCGCTCTTCTGAAGGAAATTCTCCGCTCATCCGTGGCTCGGAGCGTACTGGCTCCGGATCGGTGGATCGACCTCCGCTTTTGCCGTCGCATCTCGGCCATCGCCCAGGGGCCGCGTCGGCGTCAAAGCGAAAAACCAGCGGTGGGTTCCGCGTTCCTTTCAGGGAAAAGGCGTGCCGCGATTGGCGATCTCTCCCTTCGCGACTAGGCTTGGGAATCGATTCCGAGTGAGTTCGACTCGCCAATCGGCCGGGGGGGGGGGCGATTGAAAGCCAGGGACAGGGTGTATCGCGGCTGGGTAGCGGGGATGGTCGGACTTTTCCTCGTTGACTGCGCGGGTTCGTATCTGCCCCCCGAGCAGCTTCCGGACGCGCTGGCACCGGGCTTGGGCATTGCTCTGGATCCATCCGAGCGCGCGTCGGCGCGAGCCCTAGGGCGGGCGGCACGGGCGATCGACGCGGGCAATCTGGTGGCGGGTGAGTGGGAACTCGATCTTGCGCGCGCGCGGAACGTTCTGAGCGAATATCAAGGTTTCGAGGGAGCGCGCTTGCGGGCGGCTCGCGGTGAATACGCGGCGGCCGCTGTCGAGGTCGCCGAACTCCGAGCAGCAAATCCGGATTCGCCCCTGGCCGGCGCTCTGGCCGAATTGGCGGGGGATTGTTCGGCTGCTCTGGGCGATGAAGAGGCGGCCCGGGAAGCCTGGCAGGTGGCCCTGGCAGCGAGTGCCGATCCGGCGCGTCGCCGGGTTCTCGGCTTGGCCCTGATCGCATCGCGTCAGCGCAGCGGGGAACTCGACGAGGGCCTCGCCCCCGAAGACCTCCAGGCCCTTGTCGAAGCGTTCGCCGAGGCAGAGGAACTCGCCGAGCCGGGTGAACCCCTTCCGGAGAACGCCGTGGCCCGAGGCGATGCTCTTCTATCCCGAGGCCGGAGCGCCCAAGCCGTTGCCGCCTATCGCGAGGGGTTGGCGGATGAACTCGACGTCGATGAGCTTAGGCACGCTCGATTCCAACTCGGGGTGGCGCTCTTCCGTTTGCGAAAATACGGCGAGGCTCTATCGGTTTTTGCGGCGTTGGACGCGGACCCCGAGGCTCGGCTCTGGTATGCGCGGTCCCTGGCGCGCAGCGGGCGGATCGACGAGGCGATCGGGGCATTCGAAGAACTCGCTCCCGAAGCGCCAGCCGAGATCGCCATTCGTGCTCGCTACCTGGCGGCGACTTTGCTCGAGGGCGAGAGCGAGGACGAAAGCGAGCGGGCTATGGGCCACTACGCGCAGATAGCTCGGGATCCCGACTTTCCCGACCAGGCCCAGCAGGCGCTCTGGCGCATCGGCTGGCTGGCCTGGCGCGACGGTGAGGTTCAGGCGGCACGAGGACATTTTGAACGGATGGCTCGGCGCGAGCCCGATGCACTGGGTGCACTGAAGCCGCGCTATTGGGCGGCTCGGTCCGCTGAGGCAATGGGTCGACCTCGATTGGCGCGAAGCGAACTGCGCGTTCTGGCTCGAGATTGGCCGCTCTCCTATTACGGTTGGCGGGCCCAGCAGCGACTGGGGGAGGACTCTGTGGCATCCCGGCGTTCCGCCAATCCATTTGTAGCCCGGCCGATTGCACCCCTCGACGGAGCTCGCTTGCGCCGGGCTGCGCTCTTGCTCGAGGCGGGCTATCGGGCCAGCGTGCAGTTGGAACTCGAACCCCTGCTGGGGCGTCCCTGCGCGGCGCGGGATTGTGTTCGCCTGGGTTCGCTCTTGGCGGGAATTGGCGAATACCATCAGGCCCAGAAACTCGTAGTTGCCCGCTATTCTGCCACGCTCGGTCAAGGGCTTCGTCCGGGCTACGAGGCACTCTTCTGGCTCGCTTGGCCGCCCGCATACGCGGAATTCGTCCGGGCGAGTGCGCCGGTGTCCGACCGCGTAGATCCGGCATTGGTGTGGGCGATCATGCGGGAGGAAAGTGGTTTTCGCCCCGGGGTCATGTCGTCCGCTGGCGCCATGGGGTTGCTTCAGTTGATGCCCGAAACCGCTCGCCGAACTGCGGCCCGGGTAGGGGCCGACGCGTTGGAGGACAGCGAGATGCTCTTCGCTCCCGAGACGAATATCGCCCTGGGGAGCGCCTATCTCGACTACCTATTCGAGCGTTTCCCGAACCAAACTTCGGCGGTCATCGCCAGCTACAACGCGGGTCCCAATGCGGTGGCGAGCTGGCGCAAAGGGGCCTCCGAATTTCTCGAGGACGATGTCTGGGTCGAAGAGATTCCCTACACGCAAACGCGGTCCTACGTGCGACGGGTTCTGCGGAGTCTCCACGCATATGGGAGCTTTTATTAGGCGCCTCGTATTAGCGCTTTGTATAGGCGCCTTGTATAGGCGCTTCGTATTAGCGCTTTGTATAAGCGCCTCGGACCGGGGGAGCAGTCCTGGGCGGTGGTGTATGCTGTTCGGTCCCGATGGGAAGACCGAGGTCGGGGAAAGCTGGCCGCGATAGTGCGCAGCCCGGAGAGGAACCACAATGGGACCGCTTGAAGGTGTCAAAATTCTTGAAGTTGCAGGCATCGGCCCGGGACCCTTCGCGGGCATGATGTTGTCCGATATGGGGGCCGATGTCGTTCGCATCGACCGAGCCGACCGGGCTCGCGGTGGCGACCCCGAGAATCCGCCCAAGGATATTCTCGCCCGGGGGCGCCGAAGCGTGGCGGTCGACCTGAAAAACCCCGAAGGCATCGAAACGGTGCTTTCGATGGTGGAGCAGGCCGATGTGATCATCGAAGGGTTTCGCCCGGGAGTAATGGAGCGGCTCGGGCTCGGGCCGGATATCTGCCTGGCGCGAAATCCCGCCCTTGTCTTCGGCCGCATGACGGGCTGGGGTCAGGAGGGTCCCCTGGCGAACGCGGCGGGGCACGACATCAACTACATCGCGTTGACGGGCGCGCTCCATGCCATTGGTCGGCGCGACCAGGCACCCGTCCCCCCCCTCAACCTGGTGGGCGATTTTGGTGGGGGCGGCATGCTCCTCGCCTACGGGGTGGTGTGCGCTCTTCTCGAGAAAGCCCGATCGGGCAAGGGCCAGGTGGTCGATGCCGCCATGGTGGATGGGGCCTCGGCCCTGATGGGAATGATCTACGCCATGAATGCCATGGGGGTCTGGAAAGATGAGCGAGGCGCGAACCTGCTCGATACCGGGTCTCACTTTTATGACGTTTACGAAACTCGGGACGGAAAATATGTTTCCATTGGCTCTATCGAGCCCCAGTTCTATGCCCTCCTTTTGCAGCAGCTTGGGCTCGAAAACGAAGAGTTGCCATCCCAGATGGATCGCGGGCAGTGGGCTACTCTCAAGGTCCGGGTGGCCGAAATTTTCAAGACCCGAACCCGGGATGAGTGGTCGGAGATCATGGAGGGAACCGATGTCTGCTATGCGCCGGTTCTCGACTTGGAAGAAGCCCCGAAACACCCCCATCTGAAATATCGCGAGACCTTCGTCGAAGCGGCTGGGGTGATTCAGCCTGCCCCCGCCCCGCGCTTCAGTCGTACCTCTCCCGAACTCGTCCGGGTGCCCTCTTTCGAAGGGCAACACACGGACGAAGTTCTGGCCGATTTTGGCTTCGATTCCGAGCGCATCGCTTCCCTGCGCAACGCCAAGGCGGTGGTTTGAAGTCGATTTTCCTCGGTTCGACACGATTTTCGCCCCGGGCAGCAGCTTTCCGCAACGGGCGACACTTGTTTTCGAGCGTTACCCTGCGTCGCGACGAATTCGTAGCCGCACTCAAGAATGACCCACCAGCCAGGAGAAAAACGTGAATCCGAAACTAACTGCCGTCTTCATTGCCGTCCTCGCGATCATTATGTTCGGTCGACAATTCTTTCATCAGGTTCCGGCAGGTCATGTGGGCGTGGCGACGTTCTTTGGCGAGGTGCAGGATTTTCCTTATCCCGAGGGTCCGCATTTCCCGGTGAATCCACTCTTCGCCTGGCACGATATGGACGTTCGGGAGAAGTCCACCAAGTTGCCCGGGATCGATGTGCCTACCCGGGACCAATTGCTCACCAAGATCGATCTGAGTATTCAGTACCGGTTGAACGGGAAAAAGGCCCCGCTGATTTTTCGGGAGACCGGTGACGAGAGCCAGGTCGTTGCGGTCCACATGATTCCCAAGGTGCGCTCCCTGCTGCGCGAACTGGGGACGAATATCGATCGGGCCGAGGATTTCTTTCTGGAGGAAACCCGTGACCGTTTGGCGGTGGGCCTCCAAGAAGGCCTTTCGGCGTACGTTGGGCCTCGGGGCATCATCATCGATACGGTCCTGGTACGCGGCATCAACCTGCCCACGGTTCTCGCCAAGGCCATCGAGCAGAAGAAGGAGCGCGAGCAGGCGGGCGAGCGGGAGAAGGCCGAACTCGAGCGTTTCCGAACCGAGCAGCAGCAGCAGGTCGCCGCGGCTCGGGCGAAGCGTGAGGCGGCCGAAGAGGACGCCAACACGGTGAAGATCCTCGCCGACGCAAAGGCCTATGAAATTGCGGCGATCAACCGAGCCGTCTCGAAGAACCCCGCCTATGTTCAACTCCAAGCTTTGGAAGCGCTGAAGAAGATCGCCGAAGATCCCTCGGCCAAGATCTACTTCTTGGACGGGTCGAGCCCCCAACCCCTCCCGTTGCTTCACATGGGCGACCAGCAGTAGATCCGGGGCTGTAGAGTTGAATCTTTTTCGTTCAAGGCCGTTCTGAAGTCTTTTCGAGGCTGTCGGTCGCGGTACGCGTGGAGTGAGCCCGGGTCCAGCGGCCGGTGGCCAGCCAAGCCCCGGTAATCACGGTTCCTGTCATGGTGCTGATGAACTGGGCGATGAAGAGCCCGTCGGGCCCCATGTTTCGGGTTTCCGCAAGATAAATGCCCAGGGGAAGGGTGAGCAGTAAAGCATTCATCACGGTGACGAGCATGGGGACGATCACGTCTCCGGCCCCCTGGAGTGCCCTAAAGAAGACGAAGGAAAAGGCGAGGGGAAAGAACGAAGCCGCCTGCCAGACCAACATGCGGCTACCGATGGCGATCACCTCGGGGTCGTCGGTAAAAATTCGCAGGAGCGTTTCGCGAAAGAAGTAAAGGGCGGTGCCCAGAGTCCACATCAAGACGATGTGAACTCCGAGTCCAACTCGGATGGAGCGCCACGCCCGGGACACGTTGTTCGAGCCGAGAGCCTGGCCGACCAGGGTTGATACGGCTCCCGCCAAGGGGAAACAGATCATCGGCGCCAGCATGCCCAGGCGCAGGCCGATCGAGTATGCGGTTTGGGCCGTGTCGCCGAAGTTCCCCATTATTCGAATGAAAAAAACCGTAACCAAGAAAGTGCCCAACATTTGTAGGGCCGGTGGCCAAGCAAGAACCAGAACGCTCTTCATGACTGCGGGGTGGGGTCGCAAGTGATGGCTGCGGACGTGGACGCGGCTCGAGCCGCCGAAGAGAACCCGGCTGATCAGAATGATTGAGCCGACCTGTCCGACTCCGATGCCCAGGGCAACGCCCCGGATTCCCAGGGCGGGCATGCCCAGATTTCCATAGATCAAGCACCACTCGCCGAAGAGCGCCAGCAGGGTTTGAACGACGGCGATGAGGAAGGGTGTGGCGGTATCCCCGGCGCCGTTGAGAATCGCGTTGAAAATGTTGACAAAGACAAAACCGAAGTTGAGAAGCAAGACCAAGCGCACATAGGGGATACCCACGGCGAGTACTTCGGGTGAGACGTTCATCATTCCGAGAAGTTCGCCGGGAAAGGCGAGTCCCGCAGCTGCGAGAAAGCAGGAAAGAATCAGACCCATCACCAAGGTCTGGCCAGCCACATGGTCGGCGCGGTCCGGCTTGCCCTCCCCGACGCTGCGGGCGATCAGCCCCTGGGTGCCAAAGCTTGCGCCCATCACGAGCATGAAGATGAACTGCCGAAGGGATTGATTGGTAACGACGACCGCGGTGACCGCCTGATCGCCCATCCCACTGATCAACTTCAAGTCAACCAGCTGAAAGAGAACTCCGCCAAAGAGGCTGGTGGCTACGAGCGGTAGGGCCAATACCATGAGAGAAAGAAAGAGGCTGCCGCGTGTGTGGTCGCGATCGCGCCACCGAGCGAAGAAGCTTTTTTGGCGCGCCTCGTCCGGGCTCAGATCTATTTCTGGGGACACAATGCTCTTTCAGTGGTTCGGAATTTCGGGAGGGGCGAGCATAGCGGGCGCTCAACGCCAGGCGAAAACGGGCTGCTCGTAGTGGGCGACCCGGGTGGATTCGCCCCGAAGCACGACTTCGCGAAGCTGGTAGAGGATGGCTGCAGTCGGAGCATGGATCGATGCGTCGAGCATCGCGATGGGAACCGAGATCACCGGACGATCGCTCTCGGGTATTTCTCGCAGCTGGGGAACGTCAGGATGCTCGAGACAAGCAAGAGGGACTCGATAGACCTCGGCAACTTCTTCGGGGTTCGGGAGAAAAATCGGGTTTTCGTCGGCCCAGACGACCACCGGCGTGATCACGAAGCCCGAACGGGTGGGGTAGTCGTCGAGCAGTCCGATGACCGATGCCGGAGGAAGAGAGAGTCCGACCTCCTCCTCGGTCTCCCGAAGCGCGGTCTGAGCGGCCGTTTCCCCCGCGTCCATGCGGCCGCCGGGAAGCGCCCACTGGCCCGGGTGATCGCGCATGTCCGAAGCTCGACGAGTGATCACAAAGCAAGCTTCGTTGCTGTCATTGGCCACGATCAACAGTGCCACTGCCGCGGGTGTCAGGCCAGAATCTGTCGGTGGGACGCGTTCGAAGCGAGCGAGATTGGCTACTGTTTGGCCGCGAGTGCGGTCGTCCATGATGAACCGCGGGGCCGACATGGCCCGAGCATAACGCGTTGGAGGTCGGCATGGCCTTCACACTTTCATCAGGAGCGATCCCCATGGCGCCCCAGCCGGACGACTCCCTCATTCCCAGTGGCGTCCGCCGTCGTCGCATAGCCCTCCCGGATCGCGGGGTCGAGATCGCGCTGCTGGATTGGGGGGGCGATGGGCCCGTGGCGCTGCTCCACCACGCCAACGGTTTCTGCGCTGCCCTCTGGGCTCCGGTGGCCGAGCGACTCCGAGAATGCTTCCGGGTGGTCGCTATGGACGCCCGAGGTCATGGGGATTCCTCCATGCCCGCCGAAGGCGCGGTGGCCGAAGCCTTTGACTGGACGACCATGGCGGCCGATGTTGGGGTCGTTGCGGCGGAGCTTCTGAAGGAGAGCGGCGACCGTCAACTGGGTCTGGGGCTCGGGCATTCATTCGGCGGCACGTTGACTCTCGCCGCCGAGAGCGCGCGTCCCGGACTCTACCGCCGCATCGTTCTTGCCGATCCGGTGATTCCGCCGACGCCCGCGATGCTGGCCGAAATGGACTGGGGGGATCGGCCTCCCCTGGCGGAGCTTGCCCGTCGTCGGCGCGATATCTGGCCGAATCGCGACGTGGCCCGGGAGCGGCTTGCAGGGAAAGCTCTTTTTGCTCGGTGGACGCCCCGGGCGCTGGATCTCTATCTCGGGGAGGGGCTGGGCGACCGGGAGGATGGCCAGGTGGAACTCAAGTGTTCCCGGGAGGTCGAAGCGCTGATTTTCGAGTCATCCGCATCCCTCAACCTTTTCGAGTGCGTGACTTCGGTCGCCGCGCCTTCGCTCTTTCTCTGGGCCCGGGATGGGAATTTTCCCCGTACGGTCTACGAGGAACTCTGTAGGGGGATGGGTGAAACCCGGATCGTTGATGCGGATGCCGGCCATCTGATTCCCATGGAGGCGCCCGACTGGGTGGCTGATCGGGTGCTCGAGTTCTGCTCGGAGCGCTGAGGCCTGAGCCCTAAATCTCCGGACTTCGTGGGCCGGAGGGGGCCGTCGCTCGGATGCCGGGTATCATCGGCCTTCGCCAACCGGGTTGACGCCGAGGGCATCGGCGCTTCGGTACTCGGCGGTGGAGAGCGAGGGGTGTCGATGTGAACGAGCGTGGCAATGGACCCGCCAGTCTGAACTCGGATTCGGTCGAGCCCGAAGAAGTCCCCGAACCCAATTCGCCCTATTACCCGGGTTTTGGTGTGAATGCTGGAGCGGTCGAGGAACTCCACGGTCTCTACGCGGCCAACCCGGCGTCGGTGGACGCCGGTTGGCGAGCTCATTTTGAGTCGGAGAATTCGTTGCTTCTCCGCTCTTTCAATTCCCCGCCCGCGCCTCTTTCTGCTCCCTCGCCTGCGCCTCATTCCGCCCCTCCGCCCGCGGAGCCATCCGCCTCTCCAATTTTCCATCCACCCGCCCCTCCAATTTCCCATCCACCCGCCCCTCCGATCTCCGTCGCCGAGCCCTCACCCCCTCTTCAGGGTTCCTCGGCCCGCCGGGATCTTCCCGATGCGCCCGCGCCTCCGGACCCCTTTGCCGCGCTCCAGCAGGCCGATCGGTACGCCCGGGTCCTCCGTTTGATTCATTTTTATCGGGCCCGCGGGCACCGCATCGCGGACAGCGATCCCCTAGGCGGTCGGTCCAGCTATTTCCCCGAATTGGATCCTGCGCATTATGGGCTGGGCGATGACGACATGGGGGCCCACTTCATTACGGGTGACCTGCCCGGAGGCAGCATTCAGACTTTGGGTGAAATCCTGAGCCGTCTGCGTGCGACGTATTGCGGGAAGATCGGAGCCGAGTACACCCATGTCCAGGATCCCGGGCGCAAGGCTTGGCTCCAGGATGTGATGGAGAAAACCCAGAACAAGGCCCAGTTGGGAAACCAGGAACGTCGTCTGATCTTTGAGCAACTCGTCGGTGCAGATCTCTTCGAGACATTCGTCCATACGAAGTTTGTCGGGCAGAAACGCTTCTCCCTCGAAGGGGCCGACACGGCGATTCCCATGCTTCAGGCGGCCATTGAATTGGCGCCGCGGTTGGGCATTAACGAGATCGTTCTGGGGATGTCCCATCGTGGGCGCCTGAATGTACTCGCCAATGTACTGGGCAAGGCCTACCAAGCGATATTCGGGGAGTTTCAGGATAACCCCCTGGTGATTTCTCCCTTCGGATCCGGGGATGTGAAATACCACAAGGGTTATTCGACGGATCGATTTGTCGAGTCGGGAGAGCGGGTCCACCTCACTCTCACATCCAATCCTTCTCATCTGGAGGCCGTGAACCCGGTGGTGGTGGGCCGAGCGCGGGCCAAACAAATTCGCGCAGGCGACACCGAGGGAGAGACGATTCTTCCGATTCTGCTCCATGGGGATGCGGCCTTCGCGGGTCAGGGGATCGTGGCTGAAACCCTGAACCTCTCCCAACTGCCCGGTTATTCTACGGGCGGCACGCTCCACATCATCATCAACAATCAAATCGGGTTTACCACGACTCCGGCCGAGGCTCGCTCGACGCTCTATTGCAGCGACGTCGCGAAGATGATCCAGATTCCTATTTTCCATGTCAACGGCGATGCCCCCGAGGCGGCTGTTCACTGCATCAAGTTGGCCATGGAATACCGTAAGCGTTTTCAGGATGACGTTGTGGTCGATCTTGTCTGCTATCGCCGACACGGTCACAACGAGGGTGACGAACCCGCGTTCACCCAGCCGCGGCTGTATTCGAAAATTCGTAGCCGCCGCCTTCTCCGTGAACTTTATGCCGAACACCTGATTCGCGAGGGAGTTCTGTCCACAGAACAGGTGACGGAGATAGAGGACACTCGGAAGACGGCCCTCAACGAAGCCTACGATTCGATTCAATCCCGTCCGCCTGGCCCCGACGAACCCTACGAACCCAACGGACCCTGGACGGGATTTTCCCGCGTTCGACCCAACGAGGACGTGAATACCGCGATCTCTGTCGAGCGCTTGTCACAAATCGCCGAAGGGCTGGGCAGTCTTCCCGAGTACTTTCATTTGCACCCCAAGCTGAAAGCGCTGGTCTACCGCCGGGGCCGGACCATCGAGGATCACGCTCCCATCGACTGGGCGATGGCCGAGGCACTGGCGTTCGGCAGCCTCCTGCTCGAGGGCACAGCAGTTCGACTCTCGGGTCAGGATTGTTCGCGCGGGACGTTCAGCCATCGTCACGCCGTTTTCGTAGACCAGGAAAGCGGGGAGGAATACGCTCCTCTCGATCATCTCTCCGACGCCCAGGCACATTTTGAAGTTCTCGATAGTCTGCTCTCGGAGGCCGCCGTTCTCGGCTTCGAGTATGGCTATAGCCTGGCCGATCCCGGAACGCTGACGCTCTGGGAGGCGCAGTTCGGAGATTTTGTGAACGGTGCCCAGGTAATTATCGACCAGTTCATTACTTCGGCCCATGTCAAATGGGGGCGCATGAGTGGATTGGTCATGCTTCTCCCGCACGGCTACGAGGGGCAAGGCCCCGAGCATTCGAGCGCGCGGGTCGAACGTTTTCTTCAGACCTGCGCCGAAGATTGCATGCAGGTTGTGAACTGCACGACAGCGGCGCAGTACTTTCATGTTCTCCGGCGCCAAATGCGGAGAAAATATCGGGCGCCCATGGTCATTTTTACGCCCAAGAGCCTGCTTCGCGCTCCGATGGCTACTTCTCGGGTAGAAGATTTGAGCGAATCCAGTTTTCAAACAGTGATCGACGACCCGCTGACGTCGGCGGACCCTGGCCGGGTGGAACGTGTGCTTCTGAGCTTTGGCAAAGTCTTTTATGACCTGCTCGCGGAACGAGAACTGCTCAAGGGGGACGCCTCCGAACGCATCGCTCTGGTGCGCGTCGAGGAACTCTACCCCTGGCCCGAAGCGCGTTTGCGCGAAATTTTTTCCGCTTACTCCAATGCCCAGCGAGTCTTTTGGGTTCAGGAAGAACCCCGCAATATGGGAGCGTGGACCTTCGTTCGAGATCGTCTATCGGATTTAGTGGCTGAGAACATTCGTCTCGAGTACGCGGGTCGGGAGGCTTCGGCGAGTACGGCCACTGGTTCCATGCGTGTGCATCGAAGCGAGCAAGCGATGCTGGTGGCCGATGCGTTTGAGGATTTGGAGTAGAGGCGCCTCCCCCCCCCTCCGCAGTGTCGGGCGCTATCCTTGTCCAAATCGATTCAGGGGACGTGGAGGCCATGCGGCGTTCCGAAGTAGGATGGAGAACTATTTTATGGATCTGAGCTACGGCAGTGAGATGGAAGGTTTTCGCGACGAGGTGAAAGCTTTTCTGCACGAAAGCTGGCCTCTCTCGGGCGAGGAAGGGGAGCTGCCGCTGGAGAAGCAAGCCGCGATTTTTCGTGAACGCGCCATCGCGCGGGGGTATCTCTACCGGAATATACCCGTCAAGTACGGAGGTTCGGAACAGGCCCCCGACGTTCTCAAGGCTCAGATCATTCGTGAGGAGTTCGAGAAGAAGTGGGCGCCCCAGGAAGCTCGCGGAATCGGCACGATGATGCTTGTTCCCACCCTGCTTGAGCGGGGCGAGGAATGGCAGAAGAGCAAGTTCGTGCGCCCTACGATTACCGGCGAGGTCACCTGGTGCCAGGGCTATAGCGAGCCGGGTTCAGGCAGTGATCTCGCTTCGCTCAAGACCCGAGGTGAGTTGCAGGGCGACGAGTGGGTGATCAACGGCCAAAAAATTTGGACGAGCGGCGCCCATGTGGCCGACTATATGTTTTGTCTGGTTCGAACCGAACCCGAAGAGAGCAAGCACGCCGGAATATCCTATCTGCTGCTCGACATGAAACAACCGGGGATTGAGGTTCGTCCTCTTCGGATGATGACCGGCAGCGCCGATTTCAACGAAGTCTTTCTCGACGATGCGCGTACGCCAGCCGACTGGATCGTCGGCCGTCGCGGGGAAGGTTGGTTGGTCTCTCGCACTACCCTCAAACACGAACGGAACTCGATCGGTGCGGCTCAGCAGACTCGTGCCGGCCTCAAGGGCCTAATCAATCTGGCGAAGAAAAGCGAGATCGACGGTCGGCCCGCTCTGGAAAATTCGGCAGTCCGCCAGCGCCTCGCAGAAGTGGAGGGCTACGTCAGGGCTCATCAGTATTCGGGTTATAGACAGCTCACAAAGGACGCCAAGGGCGAAGATGCCGGTTTGATTACGATGATGATGAAGCTTTTCTCTACCGAGATTGGTCACAAATCGGCGGCCCTCTCCATGGATCTTCTCGGCGAGGAGGGGCTGCTCTCGGCGGGAAACGCCGAGCTTGGCGTTCGGGCCAGCGACGGCCAAGGCTGGATTGCCCGGTATATGTACACCCTGGGGATTGCTGTGGCGGGGGGTACTGCGAATATTCAGCGCAACGTAATCGCCGAGCGGGGGTTGGGCTTGCCCCGGGATGCGGCCGCGAATAGGAGCTCGAACAAGTGAATTTTGATTTGACCGAAGAGCAGTTGATGTTGCAGAACACGGTCAGCCAGGCGATGCAGAACGAGTGCCCTGTGACGCACTTGCGCACGATTTTTGATGGCGAGTCGGGACACGATGGCGGGCTCTGGAAAACCCTATCCGAACTTGGCGTTGTCGGGCTCGCGATTCCCGAAGAGTATGGCGGCGCGGGGCTTGAAATACTCGACCTGGCGGTGACTGCAGAGACCTTGGGATATCACGCCGCGCCGGGACCCTTCTTGGCCCACGCGCTGGCGGCCCTGGCCATCGCGGAGGGAGGAAGTCCCGAGCAAAAAGAGAAGTGGCTCCCGGGGCTGGCCAGCGGTGATCGAATTGGCACCGTGGCTCTCGCGGAAGCCGGCGGGCTTTGGCAACCCAACCAATGGCAGATGGTTGCCGGGGATGCGATTTCTGGCGTCAAAAAGTTCGTCCCCTTCGCGGAGTTGGCTGACCTGATGGTCGTGGGCGTTGCGGGTGGCCAGTTGGCAGTAGTCGAGAAGGACGCGCCGGGCATTTCGATGGAGAAGGTTGATGGCGCCGATCTCACCCGTCGCTTTCAGCACGTGACGTTCTCGTCGACACCGTGTGAGCCGCTTCGGGAAGGGGCGGCTGCCGAGCGCATCCGCGACGTGGGACGCGTCCTTCTGGCTGCGGATGCTTTCGGGGGTTCCCAGCGACTGCTCGAGATGTGCGTCGAGTACGCGAAGACGAGGGAGCAGTTTGGAGTCACCATCGGACACTTTCAGGCGCTCAAGCATCAACTGGCCAGCATGGCGCTGGATGTCGAGCCCAACCGGGGTCTCTACTGGTTCGCCGCCTATGCTCAAGATCACTCGAACCAGGATACCCCCGGTGAACCCGAGCGAATCGCGGCCATTGCGCGGGCGCATATTAGCGACCGTTTCATGCAAGTGGCCCGGGACGCGGTGGAGGCTCATGGGGGGATTGGTTTCACCTGGGAATGCGACGTTCAGATTTGGTTCAAACGTGCGATGTTCGATCGAGCCTTCCTCGGCACCCCCGCCCAGGATCGCGAGCGCTCCCTTGAGCTGGCTGGGCTCTAGCGGCTGGTTTATTCCACCGGACGGACCTTCAGCGAACGCATGCGATTGATGGCCGCCGCAATTTCGTAGCGACGGGGTCGAGCGAAATTCCCGGGGTGGCGCTCAGAACGTCGATCCGCCGCGTAGTGATCGAGAGCATCGAGTCCTTCTTCGTCGAGGATTGCTTCGAGGGCTTCCAGAACCTCGGCGAGGGCCGGCGCCGATTTTTTCAGACCTTGTTCGGTTCCTCCCATCAAGTGCTGGCTCGCTAAGCGTATGGCGCGGGCGATGGCGCGGGTCTGACTGGTGTCGACGAGCTGGGCGAGGTGTCGCAGATCCAGGGTTTGCTCACCGTAAAGAATCAGCTCCCGACCTCGAGCGGAGATGCTCTCTTCTCGCCGCCCCCGGTCGGCCCGAAAACTGTCCGCTAGGGGACTTCGGGGCGCCACGGGCTCAAGCACGCCGGGTGCTTCCTTCAAACGTCCACTCGCGTATTCGTCCGCGATGCGATGGGCCCGGTCGGTGGCGTCTTGGGCCTCGTAGTCGCGCATCATGATGACTGTGTTTGCCACTTCAAAATAGTCGCCGCAGCCGCCCATGACGAGCACCGTGGAAACTCCAAACCGCTCGTGAAGTTCTTGGATTCGATCGATGAAAGGCGTGATGGGTTCATCGGCCCGTTCCACCAGGCGCTGCATGCGGGCGTCGCGGATCATGAAATTCGTTGCCGAGGTATCCTCGTCTAGGAGCAACCCCCGGGCGCCTATTTCGAGGGCTTCGGCGATATTGGCCGCCTGGCTCGTCGATCCACTTGCGTCGGGGCTCGAAAAGGTGCGAGTGCGGTCACCCGCCCGCCCGGGGCTTCCGGGAAGGCCATCGATGAAAGCGTGGATGTCAACGCCGCTTACGCTGCGTCCGTCCTCGGCGCGGATTTTGACCAAGTCGGGGGCGGCCACCACGTACTCTCTTCCGTCGCCAGGAACATGGGGGTAGACGGAAGTTTCAAGTGCGCGCAGCAAAGTCGACTTGCCGTGGTAGCCACCGCCGACGATGAGGGTAATACCCTGGCGGATTGCCATGCCGCGCAGGGTCTGCGTTTGGTTTTCGCCGATGGGATTGGGAACCTTGACTTCCACGGCCAGCGATTCTGGGGACTGAAAGCGAATGGCTTCGGCGTCGGCCATGGGCAGTTCACTGGCGCCGCTGGCTCGGGGCAGGAGAGAGCCATCGGCGATGAAACCCAGCCACCCGAATTCTGCCAAGCGCTCGCGGATACTTTCCTGGTTCTCAACGCACTCAACAAAATCGCGCATCGCTTGTGGGGAAAGATTCTCACTCAGGAGGCCGGCTTCGATGAGACCGGGCAGAGTTTCGATCAACAGGCGATGTGCTTCCCGGCCGAGGATACGCCGGCCAGCGGCCGGCAGACCCACTTCGATTCGCGCTTCCACCCAACTCGGATCGATCTTGATTGCCGTTCGCTCGAGCACTTCCTGGCCACCCGCATCGATGAAGATTTGACCGCTCTTGCCGCTCCCCCGACCTCCTCTCTGTTCGGGCCGGCGTCTGCGAAAATTTTCGCGCGTGGTTTCGCGCGCGGAATTACCCACTCCACGGATTGCCGCTTGCACCGATCGGGCCAGAAAATCGGCGAGAGCGATGCGTCGAATTCCCGGCGCTGTGAGATCCTCGGGTAGCGCCGCCTCTTGGGCGGGCACCCGGACCCGCAATTTTGAGGGGGCCGCAAAGGGATCGCCCTGAATGTGATCGATGAAAAGTGTGAACCGATCGAACTCAAAGCGGCCTCGAATTTCGGAGTAACTCTTGTAGCCGCGACCATCGATTCGATTCAGGGTTTGAGCCAGAACATTGGCGTCGGCCACCATCAGGATCTCCGTTTGCGGGGTTAGCTTGAAGTCGATTGGCTGGGCGAAGGAATGTTGCCCTGGGCACTTTCCGGTCGCTGCCCCCGTTCTTGCCTCAGGGACCGAAGGTTGGCGCGTGGGAAGGCTCCCGTCGAGGCGGTATGCTTCGGAAGACCTCCATATACGGGGCGTCCTTGGGGGTGGTGTGGCGCAGGCATCGCGGGATCAGTGGAGCAGTTCCTTCGGGTTTTTCGCGGCCGCAGTGGGTTCGGCAGTCGGGCTCGGCAATATGTGGCGGTTCTCGTACCTCACGGCCGAGAAGGGCGGAGCAGCTTTTGTCGCTCTCTATCTGGTCTTTACTTTGGTCATTGGCATCCCGGTATTGCTTGCCGAGCTGACTCTTGGACGAGGCGCGCAAAAGGGTCCCATCGGCGCATTGGCTCATTTCGGCGGAGAGCGGTGGAAGGCCTTGGGGGCGCTGTTCGTTGTGACCGGATTCCTGATTCTCTCCTACTATTCGGTGATCGCCGGTTGGACCCTCCGTTATGCCCTCGAGTCGCTGACTGTCGGCATACCTCGCGATGCGGCTGCGCATTTCGGATCGGTCAGCGAAGGGGCTGACGCATTCCTCTTCCATGCTCTCTTTATGGCTATCACCATGGTCATCGTGGGAGGCGGCGTCAGCCGGGGGATCGAGCGGGTCTCGGTGGTCGCCATGCCATTGCTTTTTGTGCTCGTTTGCGCGCTCGCTCTCTATGGAGCGACCTTGGAGAATTCGGCTGGAGGCTACCGCTACTACCTCAATGCTGATTTCGCGAATGCCCTTTCCCTAGACGTATTGGTCGCTGCCGCGGGCCAAGCCTTTTTCAGTTTGAGTTTGGGCATGGGGGCCATGATGACGTTTGCGAGCTACTTGCCCCGAGAAGCTCACTTGACTCGGGAGTCCTGGGTCATCGCAAGTGCGGATTTCGGTGTCGCGTTTCTGGCCGGACTGATGGTCTTCCCGATCATCTTCGCCCTTGGCCTTCAAGGCGCAGTCGGGGAGAGCACGTTGGGGGCGCTCTTTGTCGCGCTCCCCGGGGCATTCGCCGAGATGGGGGGGACGGGTCGTTTCGTCGGTCTCCTCTTTTTTGTCGCGTTGGTGGTGGGGGCGCTGACCTCGGCGCTCTCACTCTTCGAAGTGGTGGTTTCGGCGGCGATCGATGAGCTTGGCTGGTCGCGGCCTAAAGCCGTTCTGATCATGGGGGTGCTCGTCACGCTCTTGGGCGCGGGCGCGGCCTGGAATATTGCTGTTCTCGATCTAATGGATCAGGTGGCCAACAACCTCTTCCTTCTGGCGGGTGGGCTGGCGCTGGCGGTTTTTACCGGGTGGGTGATGGATGAGCCTATTGCCGAGGCTCGCGCCGGGCTTGGGAGTTCGCGGGGGCTGGGCATCTGGCGTTTTCTACTCCGATGGGTAGTGCCCCCCGTTCTGATCTTCGTTCTCTGGCATTCGGTGCCAGCGACCCTGGAAAATTTGTGGATGTTCTTCGCGGGCTGAGTCGCCCCGGTCTCGCGTTGTCCGCCTCCTCGCTTCCCTACTCGACCTTGCGCCCGCTCCCCCCGCTCCCCCCGCTCCCCCCGATCAACTCGGATTCGAGGAGTCCAGGCCTGCCTCCCTTCGCTCTTTCAGGGCGCTGAGAACCTCGTTGTGTTTCGCCCGGGTAAGCGGGTAGTGGCGAACCGCGATCAGGCCCAACGCGAGAAAGAGCGCGGGAGCCGCCGTGGTGAGAAAACGAATGGTTTCCATCACGACCTCGGATTGCTGTTCGGATTCCTTGTCAAATCCCGCCGATGAAAGTGCGAAGCCAGCGATCATATACGCCGTTGCGCCTCCGGCCTTGCGAAGAAAAGTCAGAACCCCGTTGTACACGCCTTGGGAGCGATGCCCCGAGTTGAGTTCGTTCTCGTCGACGACCTCTCCGATCATCGCCCAGGGCATCAGGTCCACCGCCGCGTAGCCGATGCCCAGAAGACCCGAAATCAAGAACATCGTCCAGCGGGGCCACGAAGGATCGCCCACCCCGATAACTCCAAGGCAGAGAATGAACCAGACCGACCCAATAAAAAAAATGCGGTGTTTCTCCTGGTGGAGCGAGTAGCGGAGCCAGAAGGGAAGCGAAAGGATGACCACGGCCAGCATCGAGAGGAGCACCCAGTGGACGTCACCCGATCTACCCAGCCAGATTGTGACGTAGAGGGGGACCGCAAGGCCCAGAAGGTCCATCGAGATGCGACCTCCGACGTAGATAAGGCACAGCCGAACGTAGCTCGCGTGACTGGCCAGACCCTTCAGGCTACTCCAAAGGTCGATTCGAGTGGACGCGGTGGGGACCTCGTTTTCGAAGCTCACGGCGTATACGAAGGGCCAAGGCAGAATCATCCAGATGCCGATCGCGAGCCCAGTTGTCGCAAAAGCTTCGGCTCCGCCCCCGAGCCACTCCGCGATGCCGAAGAAAGCCGCAGCCACCATGGTGCCCATGATGGCTGCGGCCGAGCGGTAGCTGTTGAGGGAAGTTCGTTCGTCGTAGTCGGTGGCCATTTCGGGAATTAGCGCCATATAGGGGACTGAAACCACGGTGGTAGACAGGGCCAGGCCGATGTAGATCAGCAGATAGAAAAAGAACATTTCGTTTTGATCGGTAAAGGGGATAGTCCACATCAGGCTGAAGAAGATGCCCAGAGGAATCATTCCCAGCAGGAAGAAGGGTCGCCGCCGCCCGATTTTCCAGCGTATCGTGTCGGAGAGGCGACCCATCAGGGGGTCGCTGACGGCGTCGACCAGTCGGGCAAGCCAGGCGATCATACCCGCCCGCCAGGGGTCCAGGCCGGCCACTGTTACCAGAAATGTGAAGTAGACCAGGGAAAGGCACGAGAGCGCGATATTGACGCTGTGATCGCCCAGCCCAAAGACGGCCTTGCGCAGCGGACTCAAGGTCTTGGTAGGAGTTTGGCTGGGCATGGGATGCCACCGGCTGCCGACCCTGGAAGATCGGGCTTTCAGGGTCGCTTGACGTTCGCGGCGAAGAATGCGCGAGGCGGATCGCCGCCCAGCGTTTTTCGGGCCTCGGTCTCTCCGGGCTTCCGCGGTCCTTGGGCCCGCCAGAAACTCGAA
>DUCH01000071.1:0-1159 GCA_012959865.1 Myxococcales bacterium
TGGTGGCGACGGCTGGGTGATTACGCCGGAGCCGACGACAGCCCTCCTCCTGGGCCTCGGGCTTGTAGGCCTAGCTGTTGCGGGGCGTCGGTGATGGCGAAGCTCGTCTTTACCGTCCCGCTTGGGCTGAGAATGAGGGCACGGTGCACCAGTTCGTCCCCGCCACGGGATCCCCTAGGGATTTAACATAACGCCCAGGCTCGGACGTTGTGCTGGAAGCCAGCTTGAATGGCCTATCCTCGATGACCGGCTGAAAGAAAGAAGTTAATCAAAGAAACAGGTTTCACTCCATGCGCTGGCCCTATCGCTCACTACTGACTCTTTGTTCTTTGGTCTTTTCACTACAAGCTCATGCCTTTGACACCGCGACTTTCACCTCGAGTGTGACCGACCCCGTGCGCGCAAGAGATATCGCCTACACCCTTTATTACCCAGAAAACTTTTCAGGCGTTTCACCGCTAGTTCTGGTTTCGCATGGAGGCATCGGTTCAACGAGTGGGCACCTCGAATATCCGCACCTCGGTACCGAGTATGCCGAAATGGGCTACATCGCAATTCATGTCAACCACCTTGCATCCGCCAACATCTTAATTCATCGCCTCGACCGGCCTCCGGTTCACCTCTCATCGCTCCCCCCGTTTCGGAGGACTTTGGTCGCGAGGGCCAGCATGGACGAGACATCGCTCAGATTGGCCGGAACCACGAGAGTGGTGGATTCTTTCGCCAGATTTCCAAACTGAGTGATGTACTGCTCGGCGATTCGAAGCTGCATGGCTTCGTTACCGCCCGGGCTGGCGACCGCGGAAGCAACTTGTCGGAGGCCTTCGGCGGTTGCGGTGGCTACGGCTTCAATTGCGTTGGCTTCACCCTCGGCTTCATTGATCTGTGACTGGCGCCTGGCCTCTGACTCTTTGATGACCTGCTGCTTATCGCCTTCGGCTCGATTGATATTCGCGTCGCGGACGCCTTCGGATTCGAGGATTACCGCACGCTTTTCACGTTCCGCCCGCATCTGCTTTTCCATCGCTTCGATGACGTCCCGCGGCGGGTTGATATTCCGGATCTCGTAGCGCAGGATTTTGACGCCCCAAGGATCACTGGCCAGGTCGACTTCCCGAACGACGTTGGCGTTAATCGTTGCGCGTTCTACGAAGGTCCG
>DUCH01000071.1:1259-7028 GCA_012959865.1 Myxococcales bacterium
GTCGAGGATCTGGAGATAGAGCACGCCGTCCACACCGACCTGAACATTGTCCTGGGTAATGCAGACTTGTTCCGGGATATCGATCGCCATCTCTTTCAGCGAGTGCTTGTAGGCGATCCGCTCAATAAAGGGGACGAGAATGTGAAAGCCGGCTTTGAGGGTCCTGCTGTATTTCCCGAGATTTTCGATCACGAAAGCTTGCTGCTGCGGAACGATCGTGGCGGTCTTGGCGACGACGACGATCGCGAGAACGACAAGGCCGATGATTCCAAAGGTGAAAATTTCCACAGTAGATTTCCTCCTGAGTGGGGTGTGGGGGGTGGGGTGTGGGGTGGCTGGGGTGGCTGGGTGGGCAGTCGTCACGGAAGATCTAGCGGTCGGCTCTCTTGAGGGGACCTAGTCGCCCGGTTCTAGTCGCCCGGTTCTAGTCCCCCGGTTGAAGGTCGAGTGTGAGGCCTTCTGAACGGTCCACTCGGCAGAAGGAGCCCGCGCTGATTGTCTCGCTTCCGCGATTGATGCCGGTCCAGGTCGCGCCACGCAACGTGACGGATCCCGTCGCTCCGGGCGCGATCTCGTCGATTGCTTTCGCACGGGCGCCGTCGACACCCTCTTGCACATCGCCTTCTGCGGCCGGTCGGAGCAACTTGTAAAGTCGTTGGCGAAAGATCACGAGGGACCCAATCGCGAGAGTAGCAAATACCAACCACTGCACCCAAAAGGGAAGGGGAATGCCGGCGAGTTCAAGCATTCCTGTGATCAGCGCGGAGAGTCCGAGAAAGACCAGATAGAATTCGAGATCAACAAACGTCAGTTCGGCGATGAGCAGCAAGGCACCGACTGCGATCCAACCCCACCAAGGCATTTTCATTTCCTCCCGGTGCACGTTAATTGATGTTGAGTTCCCAGGAAAAGTCCAGGGAGATATGAGAATAACACAGGCTAGCTAAGCTAACGGCGCAGGCCGCAGGAGAGATGTATGGGTCTGCCTGCACGTTGGGCCAGGATCCAACTTGCGCTTGCGAATGTTCTGTTCCCGCGAATCCTGTAGCATGGGCACTTCCGGCGCACGCCGGAAGCGAGAGCTTATTATTCAATTCCATTCAGTTCCATTTAGCCCCATTCCATCCCATCTCATCCAGCTCCGTCCCATCCCATCCAATCCCATCCAATCCCGCCCCCGATCTTTCCACTCAGTCTTTCCACTCACCGTGTCCACTCTGTCTTCCACTCAAGGGGATCTCCATGCAACCAGCCAACTGGTTTGTGCTCGTCTCACTGGCCATTCTTGCCGCGCACCCGATGGCCGGGGCCGCCGCCGACCCTGCCGCCGAGCCCGGCGAAGTAGGCCTCGCCCAGCGCCTCGCAGGGGGCGACCGGGCCGAGGCAGACAAGCAGCGCGACCCGGGCCGAAAGCCTGCGGACGTTGTCGCGTTTCTCGGCGTCGAGCCGGGATCGACCGTCGTCGACCTGATCGCGGCGGGTGGCTACTACACCGAGGTGCTCTCGCTGGCGGTGCAGGGAGGGGGCACGGTATACGCCCAGAATCCTCCTCGCGTCCTGGAGTTTCGCGATGGCGCAAACGACAAGGCGATGACCAAGCGGCTCGAGGGGGATCGGCTTCCGAACGTGCAGCGTCTGGATCTGGATCTCTCGGAAGTGAAGCTGGCGCCGGGCACGGTGGACTTCGCGATAACGGCGCTGAACTTTCACGACATCTACAACGGCTCGGGCAGTGCGGAAGCGCAAGCCTTTCTCGCCCACGTATCGAAACTCCTCAAGCCGGGCGGCGTGCTTGGCGTGATCGATCACTCGGGTTCAGCGGGCAACGACAACGCAAAGCTGCACCGGATCGAGGAGCAGAAGGTGCGCGAGGCCGGGAAGCAGGCCGGCTTCGAGGTAGTGGAGGGCAGTGATCTGCTGCGTAACCCCGCGGACGATTTGTCTACGGGCGTCTTCGACCCGGCCATTCGCGGGCACACGGATCGCTTCCTCCTCAAGTTCCGCAAGCCGATGTAGCCGCAGAGAGCGGTACCGCGTGGCCACGACCAGCCCGTGTGTGGCTTGCGGGGCCTGGCCTGCTCTCGAGCTCCGCTGTACGCATTCTTTAGCCTGTTTCCCGCTTAGCCAAGGGTGTAGAATGGGCCATTGGGAATTTTTATTCGCCGGGGGAATCCCGCCGAATAGGGAGCGCCGAGGAGGACTGGATTCGCATGTTGATTAGAACCGTACGAAAGACGGTATTTGTTTTCGCGGCGCTGGTTGGCTTTGGGGTGTCATCGGTTGTCGCGCAGGTACCGATGCCTGTCGATTCCGTGTTAGAGGACACCGGAAACCGGATCTGGACACGTGTTTTCGAATCCGAACCGTTTGTGATCGACCAAATCTATCGTTCGATGGAGGGGCCGAAGGCGACTGCAGCAGTCAAAATCACGCACGGAGCTGCCGACGAACTCTTTTGGCTCCTGTCGTACGAGACGAAGATCGTCGATGTATCGACCGGGGAAGTGCTGTCGGATGAATACATGTGCCACAACAATGCAAATTTTAAAAACTTTGAAAAGCATCGAAAACTCATCGGAGCGAAGCCGGTGCGAGGGGCGAGGCGGCTATTCACTCTCTCTCAGGGCGTGATGGATGTGACTTTTCCGAAAGGGTTTGGCATTCCGTTTCGAGCCGATGAACCCATCTCGGTCAACACGCAGGTTCTCAATCTCAACCCCATTGAAGATCGGCTCCATGTCCGATACCGCACCACGGTTCGCTATGCCGTCGACTCCCAACTTGTTCAAGAGATTACGCCCCTCTATCAGTTTGGGATGATGGGGCTGAAGCTGACGAAGGGCGAGAAGGGTTACCCCGGCGAGGAAAACCCAAACGTCGAGCATCACGGAGAGAGCTGCTCGGTTGGCGAGGTCGCCGAAAGCGGCAAGGAGTACCCCCTTGCGGATGGGAATACCTATATCAAGCACTGGGTCGTCGAGCCCGGCCGGGAAGAGAACCACACGCTGGTTACGCCCCGACTTGGCTTGACCGAGGATACCAAAGTCCACTACATCGCTGTACATCTACACCCGTTCGCGGAGTCTCTCGAACTGCGTGACCTCACCGCGAAAGAGACGGTTTTTATTTCGCATGCGACCAATCGCAAGGACAGTATTGGACTCAAGGAAGTGGAGTCGTACTCGAGTACCGAGGGCCTGATTCTCTTCAAGGATCACGAGTACTCTCTCATTAGTGTCTACGATAATGACTCGGGCGAGCGTCAAGACGCGATGGCCAGCATGTTCCTTTACATGTTGGACACCAAGTTCGACCACATCCGCTAGGAGATCTCGGGCCGCCTGCGGCGCCTCGGGATGTGGCGGTTAATCCCATTGCATGTCGTTCACGGTGCCCATATCTGAACGGATTCGCCGACGGGACCCCAGCCTGCCATCGAGAACCCCTGTGTCCGCTCTTTGACCTGTACCGGACATGGCCCAGGGTGTAGAATGGGTCTTTGAAATTCCTATCCGCCTATCCCGAGTTCGGAATCTGCGTCGGCAGCCTCTCGCCTGGAGGCCGTTGCGGGACCCGTTGCGGGAATCCAGAACTCGGGCAAGCCCAGACGACAAGAGCCCCCACGTAAGTCACCGCGGGGGCTCAAAAAACCTGGAGCGCGAGACCGGGATCGCGAGCGCCGTGCGGCCAAGCCGCACTGCGCGTGATAGGCCAGCCTTGCTGGCCTTGGATCCGATGCCGCCGGGGTCCGGCACGGACGTCGATCAGACGCCGTACCACACGGGCCCTTTACGGGGCGGATTCATCGCTCTTCGGCCGAGGGTTTTCCGTTTGCTCGCCTTCCTCGGGATCGACATAGCCAAGCGCCTCGAGTTGGCGGCGCTTCTCGGTGTCGATCTCCATGGCTGGCTCGATCCGAACCTTCAGGCCCGCCCACGCTCGTATTTTCTCAAGCAGGCCCGAAAGAAGCGCTTTCCCTTCCTCGTCGAGGGGGCCGGACACGCTCTCACCTGGGTCCGCAAGAAGGTCGTAGTAACCCACGACCCCAGAAGTGCGCGCATCGACGATCAGCTTTCGCTTGTTCGTTCTAGCCGCCACGAGGTGGGTTTTGGCATTGGTCCACGAATAGAGCGTCCTCCCAGTCGGTTGATCGAATCCGATTCGCGTCAACCCAGCGACTGCGCCGTCTTCGCCGCGAAAATATCGGCGGAGCCCTCGGCCGAGATCCGCAAGCTGGATCGAGACCGATTCGACGCTTGGCCCCTCTCCCGGGACGGAGATAATCAGCGGAACTCGCAGCATAGAATCGTAGACCTGATTGCTGTGGAGAATCCGATCATGATCTCCGAGTGCTTCACCGTGGTCCGAAGTGAGGATCACGATCGTCTTTTTCCTCAGGCCGCGTTCCTCGAGTTCCGCCAGAAGGCCGCCGAAGAGCGCATCGCCGTAAGCCAAGTTCTCGTCGTATAGCTGGACGATGGAGTCAAGACGGTCCTGCTCGTAGGGACCGCCTTTGCTGTGCAAGGCGATCAGCGGCTTCGACTCGCCCTCGGGCCGACTTTCAGGACTCGATCCGAACCGGCCTGCATAAGGCGACGGCGGCGCATACGGATTATGGGGCCGGAGCAGATGGACATAGAGAAAGAACGGCCGGCTTTTGTCCCCAGCAGCTTTCTTAAGAATGGCAGTCAATTGCCCAGCACTATCGAATTGGGGATCGATCTCCTCTCCGCGCATGAGGAGACTGACCGGAAACGTTTCCTCGAAAACCTCGAATCCCTGGTCGAGTCCGAAGTACCCGGTCACATAGGGATTTTCGGAATACGCGTACGTGCCGAAGCCGTTCTCCTTCGCAGTCTCCGCGATCAACTCCAGCGAGGCCGGAACGATTCCTCCCGTGCGCCCAACCAGTCCGGTCACTGCCGGAGACCCCGCTGTGAAAAGCGAACTGGTCGCCAGGAAAGTAAAAGGCGCCTCACTAATCACCGAGTCGTAACGGGTGGCAACCGATGCGAATTCATCGGCATTGGGCGTGGTATCTCGCGTATACTCATAGCTTCCAAGATGGTCGGCCCGCGCCGCGTCCAGCACCACCAGCGCCACATTGAACCGAGAGTCCTCAAGTGACGGGGGCTGCGAACAGCCGACGCTGCAGAGCACCAGGATCAACCCCAGAAGGAAATGGCTCAAGTGCCTCCTCCCTCCCCAAGACGCCATATCTCCTCCTGAAAGGCCTGCACCGTGCCGGAGAGACAATCGAGTAAAGCTTGGGAATATTTGGCCTCTCGGCATCCAGTGTTCCCCTACGACTGCGGCCTTCGGGCTCCAATCACCCGGTCGGTTCGCCCGCTAGACTAGGTGATTGCCGGGCGTGGCTCCCGGCGATCTCATTTCGGTAGGATACATTTCCGTTCGGGTTGGCGATCAGGGTCATGAAACCGTCCTCACCCCGATCTTCGCCGACCGCCGCCAGCCCCGGGACGATCGGTCAAGTCATGTGAGTTTGAGATGGGAGGCGGTTTCTACCTCAAGTTCGGCTGGTGAGACCCAGCCCTCAGGGCAACCCAGGATATCGACTGTGACGCCATGGGGGGCGAAGTCGAGCACCGTGAAGCCGTTGCGTTCTTCGAGCCCAAGTGACTCCTCGGCATGAACGTCCCGCGGCGTGTGCGCCGCAACTCCCCGGGCTCGTGAGGGCCAGCCCCGTGACGGGGTCCCCATCGGGATTTAACATAACGCCCATACCCGGACGTTGTGCCGGAAGGCAGC
>DUCH01000072.1 GCA_012959865.1 Myxococcales bacterium
CTCTGTCCTTTCAAGCCTCCGCCCTTTCAAGAAGAGTGGTTTGGACCTCGCGAGCGTGTCGCAAACCCTCGACGAAAACCTCGATCTAGCTTGAAAAAGCGGTCCTAAATAGCTCCTTCAAATAGTCTTTATGAGTTCAGTCGGCCTCATTTCCCAGCCCGAGAACCCTGCCTACCGGATGCCCTCGATTTTCCGGTGCACGAAGGATCGCGAAGCCCCGGGGCCCATTTCTTCCTCCCTGCGCGCGCGCTGTTCCGCGTAGTAGTCCCACGCACCCGTGCAGAACTCGACCCGGCCGTCCCCCTCGAAGCCAATGACATGGGTGGCCACACGATCCAGAAAATAGCGGTCATGGGTGATTACGATCGCGCATCCGGGGAACTCCGAAAGCGCTTCTTCGAGCACCCGTAGGGTCATGAGGTCCAGATCATTCGTCGGTTCGTCGAGAATGATAAAATTCGACGGAACGCGAAGACTCTTCGCAAGTTGCACCCGATTGCGTTCCCCCCCAGAGAGCCGCCCGACCAATGTTTGCTGGATTGGACCACTAAAGAGAAACCGAGCCAGGTAGTGGCGAATGGAAAGTTCCTTGTCCCCATACGCGATCACCTCGGATCCTTCGGCGACTTCTTCGTAAACGGTCTTTTCATCGTTTAACGACTGACGCGTCTGGTCCACGTAGCAGAAGGACGTATTGTGCCCAACCTCCACCTCACCCGAGTCGGGTTTCTCCCGGCCGGTGATGAGATTCACCAGTGTGGTCTTCCCCAACCCGTTGGCCCCGGTGATTCCCACAATGGCGCCCGGAGGCATATCCCAGTCCAACTTCTCAAAGAGCATCTTGCCGTCGTATCCCTTGCTGAGTCCGCGCAGGGAAAGCACTTTGCTCCCCAATCGCGGGCCGAAGGGGATTCTCAGGTCTATCTCATCTGCGGGAATGATCTGGGCTGCCCTCTCGACCATTTCCTCGTAGGCCGCGATGCGGGCCTTCGATTTGGTGCGGCGAGCCTGAGGGGTGGAGCGAATCCACTCGAGTTCCCGGGCAACCGCCTTCAAGAGGTTCGAGTCCGTGCGGCTCTCCACGGCCCCCTGCTTCTCCTTGGCGGCAAGAAAATCGGAGTAGTTGCCCTCGTAGGTTTTAAGATTCCCGTTGTTCAGCTCGAGCATTCGGGTGGCCACACGATCGAGAAAATAGCGATCGTGAGTGACCAGCATGTAGGTCCCTGAGTAGTTGGCAAGAAACATTTCGAGCCATGTGATGGTATCCGCGTCGAGGTGATTGGTGGGCTCGTCGAGAATGAGCAAATCCGGCTGAGAGAGCAGAACCGTGCAGAGGGAGACCCGGCGCTTCTCGCCTCCCGAGAGCACTCCGGCCGGCTTTTCCCCGGGCGGCAGGCGCAGGGCCTCCATGGCCTGCTCGATCTTTGCGTCCAATCGGGCCGGGTCCATGGCGTCGCGGTGCTCGAGGATTTCTTGCACTTCCCCTTGCTCGGCCAGGAGAGAATTGGTCTTTTCTTCGCTCTCAAGAACCTCGGGGTCTTCCCAGAGCTTCAGAATCGCCTCGTAGCGCGCGATATACTCACGGGTCTCGGCCACCGCTTCTTCTACGTTCTCCCGGACCGTCTTTTCGTGGTCCAGTTCCGGCTCCTGGGAGACGTATCCCACCGATGCCCCTCCGGCAATCATCATACGACCTTCAAACTCGGTATCCCGGCCCGCAACGATCTTCATCAGGGACGATTTCCCCGTGCCGTTGACACCGAGAACCCCCACCCGGTCGCCGGGCCTCAGGCTAAAGCTCACATCCTTCAGGATCACCCGGTCGCCGAACTTGCGCCGGATATGACTGGCATTGAGAATGGGTTGCCCCGGATTCAGGCCCTTCATGACTTGCTCCTACCTCTTGACGCCTTGCGCCGATATGTCGGGCGGGCTCTTGAACCGCTTCGAATGGCGAAACCGAAAACGATCTTCCCGCCCACGAACCAGCAAGAACAACGCCGGGCGGCGACCGCGCCAGTCGCTTCGCGCACTCTCACAATGGGGGGCGCCTATTGGTAGCGCGCCGGGCCCTCGACGTCGAAGGCGGACGATTCAGTCCGAAAGCAACTCTTCGATGGCCTGCTTGATTTCCGCCGAACAGGGCTCGACCTGGGGAGCAAAGCGCCGTCGGACCTGGCCGTCGGGACCCACCAGGAATTTTTCGAAATTCCACTGCACATCCCCTCCCGGCTCAGAGCCCGGAGCCGATAGCCCGTCCAGCAGCCAGGCGTAGAGAGGCGCGCGGTTGGCGCCATTCACGTCAATCTTTTCAAAGAGCGGAAAGCTGACTCCGAACTGGATCCGGGTGAAGTCGCGAATTTCGGCAGAAGTGCCCGGCTCCTGGGCCATGAACTGGTTGCACGGAAAGCCAAGAACTTCGAGGCCCTGGCGGCGATATTCATCATAAAGTCGCTGAAGCCCCTCGTATTGGGGCGTCAATCCGCAACGGGATGCGACATTGACCACCAGCACCGCTTTCCCCGCGTAGTCCGACAGCGATTGCATATCGCCGTCGACATCCATCATTTCGAACGTAAAAAGATTCGTCATTTTTTCCTTACTCGGGGAACTCCGGTGAAGGGGCCTGCTCATCAATCACTTCGATCGGCTAACGCTCGGGTCACAATTTCAAAAACATCCTTGGAAAGCCCATGCTGGCCGCCAACCCGCTCGATCTCCTGCTTGAGCAGTGCCTTGCGGCCCGAGTCGAAGCGGCGCCACGGATTGAAGATAGACACCATCCGGGCGGCTGCCTGAGGGTTCATCGAGTCCAATTGGATCACCATGTCGGCCAGAAATCGGTAACCCGCACCGTCGGCCCGATTGAAATGGACCGGGTTGGCGGAACAAAAGGTTCCCACCAAGGAGCGCATTCGATTCGGGTTCTTCAAGCTGAACGCGGGATGGTCGGCAAGCTCAAGAACTCGTTCAAAAGTATCCGGGCGGCGCGATCCTGCCTGAATGGCGAACCATTTATCGAGCAGCAGTGGGTCCTCGCTCCATCGGTCATAACAGTCGCTCAGGCCGCGATCTCGAGCCTCCGAAACCGTGTCGGCGAGAACGACAAGAGCGGCTTCGGTATCGGTCATGTTTTCGGCGCGTTCCAGTTGGGTCGCCGCGGCCTCCAATGCGTCTTCGCCGCCCAGCGTCATCCAATAAGCGAGCGCACAATTCTTCAGCCTTCGCTGGTGGATCGCGTCTTGTTCGTTCTCATCGATGGCCCTCTCTACGCCCCTCGAGTAAATTTCCTTCAGCGCGTCGCAGTGAGTCTGCGCGAGGGCCTTACGCATGAATTCCCGGGCCGCGAAGAGTGCATCGGGGTCGACCACTTCCATTTCCTGACCCAGAACCTTCTCCGACGGAAGCGTCAGGGCCAACGCCTTGAGCGAACCATCCAAGCTGGGGTCGGCCAGAATTCGCCCGAAGGCTTCGGCGTAGAGCGGGTCCAAGGCCATGGCCTCGCCCCGGGCCGATGTCTTGGCCAGATCGAGGAGTAGATCCAGAGCCAATTGCTGGCCCGCGTCCCAGCGACTGAACGAATCCGAATCCCGACCCATCAGAAAGGCCAATTCCTCGCGAGAACGCTCCATCTTGAAGCGCACCGGGGCGGAGAATCCACGAAGAAGCGAGGGGATCGGGGCCTGGGAGAGTCCGGTAAAGATGAAGGTCTGCTGGCTCTGGGTGAGTTCGAGCACTCGAGTTTGGGTTTCGCCGGGGGCCGATTCACCTTCCAGCCGAACAGTCAAATCTTCCCCCGACGAGTTCAACAGCCCCATGGCGACGGGAATGTGCAGCGCCTGTCGGGGAATTTCACGCGTGGCCGATTGATCCGGCTCGGGGAAGGATTGCTTGAGGGTGAGCGAATAGCATCCCGCCTCCGAGTCAAACGAGCCCTCGGCCTCGACTAGGGGCGTCCCCGCCTGGCTATACCAACGGCCGAACTGCGAGAGATCTCGCTCGCCTGCCGTCGCCATGGCATCGCGGAAGTCGTCGCAGGTCACCGCCGCGCCGTCATGACGCTCGAAGTAGAGGTCCATCCCCCGCCTGAAACCCTCGGCTCCCAGCAGGGTGTGATACATGCGGATCACTTCGGCCCCCTTGTTGTAGACCGTGGAGGTATAGAAATTGTCCATCGAAATATAGGAATCGGGACGGATGGGATGGGACATGGGTCCTGAGTCTTCGGCAAATTGGGCCGCCCGGAGAATTTTCACATCTTCGATCCGAGTCACCGCAGCCGATGACATATCGGCGCCAAATTGCTGATCGCGGAAGACAGTGAGGCCCTCCTTGAGGGTCAACTGAAACCAATCGCGACAAGTCACGCGATTCCCCGTCCAGTTGTGAAAGTACTCGTGCCCGATCACCCGCTCGATGCCCTCGTAATCGGCGTCGGTCGCGGTACTGGGTAGCGCCAGGACATACTTCGAGTTGAAGACGTTGAGGCCCTTGTTCTCCATCGCGCCCATGTTGAAGTCGTTTACGGCTACGATCATGTAGATATCAAGATCGTATTCAAGGCCGAAAACCCGTTCGTCCCAAGCCATGGCGCGCTGGAGCGACGCCAGCGCGTGCTCACACTTGTCGATATTTTGCGGCTCGACCCAGATTTCCAGGGCCACCTCGCGGCCTCCGGAAGTCTTGAATGAGCCCCGATGAGCCCGCAGATCCCCGGCCACCAGAGCGAAGAGGTAGCTGGGCTTAGGAAAGGGATCCTCCCAGCGCACCCGGTGGCGGCCCCCGCCCAGGTCTTCTGCCTCAACCCGATTCCCGTTGGAGAGCATCACGGGGCAGCTGGCCTTGTCAGCAGTAATGGTCGTACTGAAACGCGCCATGACATCGGGGCGGTCAAGAAAGTAAGTGATGCGGCGAAATCCCATGGCCTCGCATTGGGTGCAGAAATTCCCGCTGGTCCGGTACAGGCCCGAAAGCGCCGTGTTCTCGTGGGGCTTGATTCGGACCCGGGTTTCGAGTTGAAAACGTTCGGGGGGGGAATCGATTCTGAGTTCGTCGTCGGCCACCCGATAGCGGTGAGCGGGCAGCACCTCGCCATCCAGCCGTACCTCGAGACACTCGAGTTCCTCACCGACCAGAATCAGTGGCGGCGAATCGCCGATGAGATCTTCACGACGAAAAATCTCCAGTCGAGCCCGAACCTGAGTTTCCTCTTCGCCGAGGTCGAAACTGAGATCAGCACTGTCGATCCAGTAGTCGGGCGGGCAATAGTCCTCACGAAGAACTGCCTGGGGCTTTTCGCTACTCATCGAGTCTGCTTCCTCGCTCCCACCTCGGGGAGTCTGATCGAGCAGCGACGTTACGAAGCGAAGCCAAGCATTGCAAGAAAAACGACAGAGTCGGTCAAATCGCGAAAACCCGCGAGCGGTCGGTGTGGCCAATCACACCGAGTGAGAGCCGGGCCTGCCCAGCAGACTCCGTGCGCGAAATCTCGCGGATCCCGGTCCGACTCAAACAGAGGAACTTTGAATCGCGCGATCGATGGCATCCTTCAGTTCCTGACGCGTGAAGGGCTTGCCCAGGAATCCGGTCCTGTGATCCTCTGCAAAGCCTTCCCCAACCGAATCGGAGCTGTTGCCACTGCACGCCACAACGGGCATATCCGGGTGGAGCCTACGGATGCCCTTGAAGGATTCCTCAAAACTCAGCCCGGGCATTTTCATGTCCAGCAGCACACAGTCCAAACCTTCGGCACTCTGTCCCTCCAACACTTCGCAGGCTTCGGCGCCGCTTCCAGCGACGAGGATCTCGCTTTCTACCAACATTCGAGAAGAGACTCGGCGAACCATTTCATCGTCGTCGACGATGAGTACCTTCCAAGTTCCCGCACCGGCTTCTTTGCGTTGACTCGACTGAGAGTTTGCTCGCGAAGCAAAGGTTTTTTCGGTTGGAGTCAGCCGATTCATCGGTCCACTTCCTCTTCTGTTTGATCCAAGTTCTGTTTGATCCAAGGGTTTGGTTTGTTTCTCGTTGTTTGAGCTGTCGCGCCTCAAATCTAGCTCGCCCGTACTAAGCATGGGCAGACACGGGGGATGCCTGAGCGGACGGCCTGGCAGCATCGCTCCAATTCCCCACATCGATTGCTAGAACTCCCTGGGCGCTCATCACGTTATCACGATTTTCGCCGCGATCGGAATGAGATCGATAGACTTGGGTCTCTGGCGGCAGCATCAAGAGTTCCGGCTCCTGGTGCGCCTGGCGGTCTCCGACGAAGACACGATTGCCGATCCGATAGGAAACGGCCTCGTTCAACCGACCCACCCGGCCCACGACTTCTACCGTCATACCGGCCAATCGCACGGTGTCGCCGTGGCCAACTGCAATCAAATCCGGCCCCTGTAAGAGATCGCAAGGCACCACCCTCCGGGTTCGCCAGCGTCGGGCGATGGCGAGGGAACCCTGGCACGAAGCGGTTACGGATCCCGTTTCTAGGGTGAATACCCGGTCGCGACCGACTCTCCCCAGCCTCGCCGCGTAAGCGTCCAGGCAATCCTCGGAGGGGTCGATCAGGATTTTCCCCCGGGCCCCTTTCATTCCGAGCAAGTAGCTATAGCTCCCCGACTCGCTGTAAAACTCTTCTTGAATAAGCACGTCTTGAATAAGCGCGTCTTGAATAAGCACGATGACTATTTGCCTCCCACCGCGCAGATCCCGTTCGTGAAGAAGCGCGCGTACTCTCGTTATCCCAGGATTTTCTTTCCTTGTCTCGCGTTGTCTCGGGTCCACGACCCTTGCCAGACCGGGTTCGAATGCCAAAGCCCCGAGGGGCCGAGTTTGATTCAGCTCCGAGTCGCCGTTCGCCGCGCTCGGTTCTTCGCACTATTTCGGTTCTCGGACAGAGATATTGCAAATTATGTGCCGCTGGATTTTCTCGCATAAGACGAGCCTGAGGGGCTTAAGACTCCCTCTTCAGGCCGCGGCTGTCGGATTTCAATCAACTGTAGGATGCCAAGTGGCGCATCTGGAACAG
>DUCH01000073.1:0-1477 GCA_012959865.1 Myxococcales bacterium
ACCTGTCGATCGGCGGCGCGGGCGAGCCAATCCCGGTGTTGATCGCACTCCAGCCTGGGCGGTTGTTCCTGTCGGACGACGACGATGGGAAGATGCAGTTGCGCAAGGCCGTGTCGAACTCGGTGGCAATCGGGCTGCGGGCGAGCCTCGCGACGGGGAGCCTGCTCACCGGGAAGAAGTATGTGTTGCTCGACATTCGCCCAACCGCCACGCCGCTGTCGGAGGGCATGTTCGGGGGGCGTCCGACGATCCCGACCCTGGCTTCGGGGCTGGATGGGCTCGAGGTACAGGTGTCCGAACTCCTCCAGAAGCTCAACGAGATGCCGCTCGAAGAGTTCGTCGCGGCAGCGACGGGGCTGGTCGAAGATGCCGCTGTACTGATGAGTGACCCGTCGATGAAGCAACTCCCGATCGCACTCGAGGCCACGCTGGTCGGGCTGCAGGAAACACTCGCGAGCGTCTCGTCCGATTCTTCATTGCAGGAAAAACTGATTTTCACGCTCGAAGAACTCGACCGTTCGCTGGTCAGCGTTCGCCTGCTCGCAGACACACTCAACGAGCAGCCAAACTCGTTGCTCTTCAAACGCAAGACACGCCCCGATCCCGTTCCGCCGGAGGGAAGTCCATGAGGGTCTATGCCGTAGCTGTCCTGATGCTCGCAGTGGCAGCTTGCGCGAGCACGCCGCCTGATCGGACGGAGTACCTGCTCCGGTACGAGAGCCCCTCTGGTGTGGAGGCGGTCCCTCGCCAGGGGGCGGCCCGGTTGGCGCGAGTCTCGGTAGCGGATTATCTCACTCAACCTGGCCTCGCGGTCGAGACGGCGCCGAACGTGGTGCGGTCGGCACGCGATCATCTCTGGGCGGAGCCGCTGGAGGCGGGGCTGACGATGTATCTGCGTGCCGTCATCGCGGCGCAGCGAGGCGAGGCTGTGCTCGTGCGAACGGGCGGTGGTCCCGCTTCGGGGCCGCGGATCAGCGTCTTCGTCGAGGAACTCCATGGGACGATGACCGGCGAGGCACGCCTCGTTGCGTACTTCCAGGTTGCGAAACCCGGCGAAGAGATGCCGCGGGACTTCCGCTTCGCGCGCTCGGTCGCGCTCGAACGGCCAGGTTACGCGGGGCTGGTGGAAGCCGAGCGGACGCTCCTGGACCAGCTCGCCTCGTCGATCGCGGTGGCGCTCGAGTAGCGCTCCCGCGCTCCGAACAGCTGCCGTGGCCCGTGTACGCGCGCTGCGGGAAAACGAGTTGGAGTCGCGTGCTGACGATGCCGGGCGTGCGCGGCTAGGACCGGTATCGCGTGCTCAGCCGCAGCCAAGTGGCGAGGCCCAGACCGAGCAGGAGTCCGGTTGAGGGCTCTGGTAGCGCGATCGCCGAGAAGGTGAACTGGCCGAGCACGATCAGGTTGTCCCGTCACGGGATCCCCTAGGGATTTAACATAACGCCCAGGCTCGGACGTTGTGCCAGAAAACAGCTTGAAT
>DUCH01000073.1:1487-6466 GCA_012959865.1 Myxococcales bacterium
CAGAGGGGGATAGGACATTCAAGCTGCCTTCTGGAACAACGTCCGAGTATGGGCGTTATGTTAAATCCCTAGGGGATCTCGTGACGGGGAGTGCCACATCCCCACGTCATCGCGGCCGCGATGAGAAGCGCCGCTGCGACGGGAGAGAACCTAGAAGACGGGAATGTGCCCTTCATCAACCCTCTCGATCAGCGTGCGAACACGGTGCCAGATATCATCGACCTCGCGTCGGGTCAGGCCGAACTGCACGATGCCGTCCCGCGCCTGCACTCCGCCATTGTCGTCGAGAAGCGGTCCGCGCTCCACGTTCACGTAGTGTCCCGAACCGTTGTCGCGAAGCTCCTGAACCGCGAGGAGGAAATCGAGATCCTTGCGTTCGAGCGGTCGCAATCGATCGACCGAACTCTTCCGCAGCGCGGCGACCCGGAGCACGTTCCAGTTCGGCACGAACCAGTTGTAGAAGGGCCACATCGGCCCGAACGAGACTCCGTTGTCGATGGCGAATACCTGCCGCCGATCGTCCTCCTTCGAGATCAGGACGTTCCCGCGGCGCCCATCCCGGTGGTCGACCAAGTAGGTGAGGAGGTTGAAGTCCGCCAGATATCCTGCATAGACGGGATCTTTGAGGAAGCGCTGCTTGTCGTAGACGGCGTCGGGCAGGGTAACGTCCGTCAGCCACAGGGAGGCTGCGATCATCACGCAATTGCTTCCGGGTAACTGGGGCTCGTCGTTCCCGTGAACTTCGCGCCAGCGCTCAAGAGCGGAACAGTGGACGGCTGTGGCGGGAACGAGGTAGTCCGGTGGGTCGAGGAACAGGGTCTGGACCGAATAGGCGGCCATTTCCCGGCGCGGCGAGTTGTTGATCCCCCCCAGGCTCTGCGGAACCAGTTTGACCTTGAAATCGAGGTCCCTGTTGAGCGAGCCGAAGTGCATCCGCACCTTCATGGCACCGCCAGTACCGGACTTCGTGCGCTTGACGGCGCGGATGTCGTAGTGTCGGCTGCGGAGGAGTTCCATGGCCTGCTCGGGCGGCACCGGCCAGTTGGGTGATCTCTCTGTAAAGGGAAGACTTTCAACCGGCTCGAAGCGCACGGGCTCGAACCCCCGGGGCCCGCTGATGCAGCCGAGTGTCAACACACCCGCCAGTAATACCAGCGAGAGGACCCTCACTGCGACCCGGCGGGAGAAGGTGCGCGATCAGGTGCGCAATTCTGTGGGGGCCGCTCGGCCATGGGCCTCACTTTAACAGATGTTTGGGATCGGACCTAAACTCAGTAGAGGTTGTTCTGCAAGCACCTGAAAACCCGGGCGGCTGACCTCCCCTAAGAAGGCAACAACTCGGTGAGTTCACGAATTCGATGCGAAAGGTTTTGGGAAATGGCGATCGCAATCCCCGGCATTTCCTCCATGAGACGAAGAAGATCGTTGCGTTTGAGGCGCAACAGGCGCACTTGGCTACGGGCGACGACGGTGGCGGATCGGGGCGCGCCTTCGAGCACGCCGATTTCTCCAAAAAATTCCTTGGGGCCGAGTTCGATGAGATCGGTTTCGCCCTTCGAGACCTGAACGACACCATCGACGATTAGGTAGATGCAATCCGCAACCTCTCCTTCTTGCACGATCGGCACCTCCGCGGCGTGCGTTTCCTCTCGCATGAGCTGCGCGAGATCCACCAGCTGGCGAACGGAGAGACCATTGAAGATCCCGATGCCCTTCAAGTGAAGCGAGATTTCGACAGGCGTCAGCACTTCGTGATGATCGGTCAAGCGGGGCTCAGGGGCCAGTCCATTTGTCTCGCAGATCGTTGCCAGCGCGAGCGTGCGCGTGAGTTCGTCTGGGTCATTTGGCAAGGCTTCGCGCGCCTCATCGAATGAGTTGATCGACATGCCCAGCAGGGCCTCGGCAGAGGCGTTGCGCAGCCCAAGGCTTCGGTACTCGAGTAGAGGCATCAGCTCCGACCGGTGTTCTGCTGGCAGCGAGGCTTCGAGGGCTTCAAAGAGGATGGCTTGATGCCGGGGATCTGTGGCGTGTCGAAGCAGATCGCAGAGTTCGGCGACCCGGTATTTTTTCAGAATCGTTGCCAGAAATAGCATCGCAGTGTGGAGCCCCTCTTCGATGCGCTCTTCGAGGCGCTGGAGAATCAGGGCAGGCACCTCGCCTCCACGCAGCGCGAGAAAAGTCGCCACCTTTGTACGCAAAGATTTAAGTTCCGCGTGGTAGAGGTCGCGAAGTGTGTCTGGCTTTACATCGAGCTCACGGATTAAGAAGAGAATCTCATTGCGCGTGCTGCGCTTTCCGTACGAAAGTTCGACGAGCAATACATCCACTGCCACCGAGCCGAAGGCGCGCAACGCTTCGCGGGCCGCGATGGCCTCTTCGACCTGCTCTGATGCAAGATGGCGCACGACCCATTCGACTTGGGCGCGTGCGCCCGTCCATCCGGTAAAGCGCAAGAGTGCGGCGCGTAGGCGTGGTTCCGGTTGCTCGGCGTGGGCAATCATCGCATCGATTGCGAAGGCCGCGTGACTACCGTTTTCCTTCGCGATCTCGGCAATGACCTCGGCAACTTCAACGCGATCTTCCGGCCGTTCGAGTAGCTGTGTCAGGAGGGTGAGTCGTTTCTCCCAAGTTGAGTCGTGAGACGTGCAGAGTAGGAGCGCTCGAAGTTCTTCTCGTGCGGTTCTCCGCGTACTCGCTGTGCCGGATTCGATCGCGATTCGTATCGCCACATCGAGATCGGGCAATCCGGGGGGATGGAAACCCTGCCGTGACAGCGCCGCAAGGGCCGCGAGCTGGACGGCGGGAGACCGATCTTCGAGCGCACGCTCTAGAACTACGGGTGATTGATTGCGATTCCGAAGTGCGAGCCTGCCAAAGGCCTGCACTGCGTCGGCGCGGTCGCATTCTCCCAATGCATCGGATCTAGAAAGAAGGGTCTCAAGCGCGGAAGCCGCGGAGTCGCTCTCAAAAGGCTCTGTTACGCCCCGTTTGAGCAAGCGGTCGAGTGCGGCTACGAGAAGCGGCCGTGTGGCATCGGATGCATCGCGAGCGGCTTCTGCGAGCGTACCGGCGACATAGCGCGGTTCGGCTTCACTGATTACCGCAATGGCAGCGCTGCAGGTGGTCGTGTCGGGATCGTTCAAGTGCAGTGAAAGGGCTCGGATCGTTCCGGAGTCAAGCATCTCCGATAGATCGATCTTTTCATCGAAGTGAGAACGTTGTCTCAAAGCTTGAAGGAGGAGCCCGGGATACGCGCGCCACAGCCGCAACGAAGCGACCAACCAAAGTACAGCGATGGGAATTGCCACGTATCCAACGGCGCCGGCCGATGAGGTAGTCAAAATGAGCAACACCAGCAGGTTGCCGCCCGCTCCCCCCGCACGTTTTACCGGCCCCTCAAGCAGTGTCGTCGCACGCGAACGGACATTTTCCGGAAACAGGTTGTAGAGAATACGCAGCGCCGGATCGTACACAGCGTTGTCCTGGAGTTTTGTTCCGGCACGCGCGGCAATTCCTGCTGGAAGACTGAACCAGAAACTCAATCCACCGAAGCCAATGAGGTAGAGCACCGGAGAGAAAGCGGTTGCAAGCGGAACGCCGATGTGACGGAAGAGTCTCGACGCTACAGCCAGTTGGCCCACCAGCACGCCGATGTTGAGCCAGCCCCGAAATTGGGAATACAGCGAGAGCAGTCGGTCCTCACCCCCGGCGCCCGTTGTCGCGGCGTTTGCAACGTATTGAAACTGGAAGTACAGCATCGGTCCCAGCAAAGCACTGAAAACCGTAATCAAGACCAGAAGGCGAAAAAACCAGCCTTGTTGCCAAAGCGTTCCGAAGCTGGCTGACGGAACGTTGTCGCCGGTGCCTAGTGAGACACCAGAGCCGTTGTTTTGCCGGGGCAGGGCTTTCGCATTGCGCTCCAGCTGTGCGGGCGCCCAGCGCTGTAAGGGTATCGACATGACTGCCGCGAGAAACAAAACGGCAGCCGAAAACGGAATCAGGCCCTCGATTCCCAGTAGACCGCCCAGTGGCTCCGAAGCGAAACTCCCGATGATGCTTCCAAGCGTGTAACCGCCCAATAGGGGTGCAAAGAGTCGTTTCGCCTGGCGGCCGTGGAGCAGGTCTCCCAGGGCGACCCAGAAAACCAGCAGTGCGATGCATTGAAGCTGTTTCGACCCCATCAGGAGCAGCCAGAAAGACGAGGTCAGATCGGCGCGCACCAGCAGCCACAAGGGAATCAGCGCAATGCCGACGCCGAAAAGCACGAGGGGGAGCAAACGCAAACGGTCGCGCTTGGTCGTGAGGCGTACAGCCCCATAGGTGGTCGCCACCAACATGGCCGAACTTATCAGAAAGGCGAGCGGAAGAGAGTCAGTGCCGACGCGTTTATTAAAGAAGATCTCGGCCGCGTTTTTGACCGAGACGTCTGCCCATCCGATGAGGATGAGCACAGCAACGCTCCAGGCGAAGATGCTGCGCTCGTCTTTCTCTATGCCAAGCCACTTCCACATAGATTCATCTAATCCGTATCGCGCACGATTTCACCTTCCCGCAACTCGCGCAGAAGAGAGTGGGGGAAGGTAGGTTTGCATGGGCTAGAGTCCAAGCCTCCATCGCTTGAGGCGCCGCTTGCGCTTTCGGTCGATGGGGGATAGGACATACAAGCTGTCTTCCGGCACAACGTCCGAGCCTGGGCGTTATGTTAAATCCCTACGGGGAGCCCCGTCGCGGGCGGACCAGCCTCAATTGTGGAATTTAGCCAGGAACACCTTCCGTTACTATGACGAAGTGACCTGGTCGGATGCCATGGTTCGCTCAACCTATTTGAACCTATCTGAGAGAATGAGCGGTGGTGGGGATGTAAATTCAGCTGAAAATCTATTGAAAGAAGCAATGACATGGGCTGAGGTCAAAGAAGACAAGGCTCTTCGAGCATTCCTTCTTCTTTCAGGAAGCAAGGGGGATAGGACATACAAGCT
>DUCH01000073.1:6587-7006 GCA_012959865.1 Myxococcales bacterium
GACGGTATCGTCGAGTCGGCCGTCGATTACCGGTGCGTTTTCCGACCAGGCGATGCGAACACCAGGTGTTGCGGCGACCTCCGTTGTTTCGTCTGCGATGCTCAGGGTCGACGTAGACATGACCCCGAGAAGCGCAAGGAGCCCGCAGCTCCGTGCGCTATTTCGAATGGGCTGGAACTGCACAGCGAGCTCTATCGACCAGGCTCTTGGCCGCGACGGGTGGCCCAATAGGTGGCGAGGACTGTAGACCGAAGACAGGTGATGCCAAGCAGGGCCCAGGCGACACCGTAGATCCCTCCGTTCTGGATCGCGATGACCACGGCCGCGAGTTCGAGCATCTGGGTAGTCACTGAGAATCGGCGCGCGAAGGTGACGTGTTGCGTCATGCTCAGCGCGCTGAGAGGTAGTAGGTTCAGAGC
>DUCH01000074.1 GCA_012959865.1 Myxococcales bacterium
ATGGCGAAGACCGTGCTGCCGATGCTGCCGCCGTTGCCGTCGCTCACGGTGAACGTGAAGCTGTCGCTGAGAACTTCACTGCCGTTCTGGCTGTAGTTGAGACCGTTGGCATCGATTTGGGCCTGGGTGAAGCTGGAACCGAGGTTCAGGGCCCCGGCGCTGGGCCCGGCGGTCACCGTATAGGTGAGCACATCGCCCACATCGGCGTCGGTGACCTGGAGCGCGGTATTCGAGAGGATTGCACCTGCGCCTTCGTCGACCGTCAGCCCCGCGTTGACCGCGACGACCGGAGCATTGTTCGCTCCGCCCGCAGAGACTGCGGTGACCAGGTTCACGCTACCGGTGGCCCCCCCGGTCGACTGAGCGGCGCTGCTCAGACTCACGGTGCTGCCGATCACGACATCATCGACGTGCCATCCGGTACTCGACACGCTGGTGTCCGACGCCATTCGGAAGCGGATCGTGACCGATTGACCCGCTAGGGAACTCAAATCCGCCAGGGTTTGAACATAGCCTCCGCTGGTGCCGTGGTAGGCCTGGCGCCCCCCGATGGGGCTGGAGAAAGAGGTAGAAATTGCTCCTGCTGTGTAGAGGTTCTGGGTAATGAGGGACCCTAGATCTGTCCAAGAGACGCCGCCGTTGGTTGAGTATTCAGCCACTCCGCCGTCGTAGGTCGCTTCGGTGATGTAGTTGTGCCAAAACTGCAATTCGGTCCCCACGGTGACCGCCACCGGGTTCGCCATGGAGAGATATTGATCCGAAAGGGTCGAGGGATCCGAGGCAAACCAGGAGTGCTCGGCCGCGGGGGGACCGACCGGACAAGTGACACCAGTCAACTGGGGATGGACAATAGCCAGACCCTCGATGGCGTTGATTGCTACAACGCCGCTGGGGAAGAACGGATAAACGTTCCAGGCGCCGTTGAATTGAGGCCCATCGCTTGCCGGGTAGACGTCGAAATAACCGACCTCGCAGAGATCCGCGGTAGCCAGATCGACCATCTTCAGGATACGAAGCCCTCCTTGATAGTTGGCCTGATAGACGAAATCCCCAGAGATGTACTGGTTGTGATCGATCGCCGTGTTGGCCGAGAGGTGACTGCCGACGAGAACGGGGCTCGCCGGGTCCAGCATGTCCCACACATAGGTCTTCGTATTGTGGCCAAAATTCTGTTCATCGAGCTCATCGTCAACGAGGAAATACCGGTGGTCGGCGGTCAGCACTCCCTGGTGGGTATACCCCGATCCCAAATACGTGGAGCGAGACATTTGGACGGGGGCCGCCTTGTTGGTGACGTCGATCACGGTCACCGTGTCCTCATTGGAAGCAAAACAAAGCTCTTTTCCGCTGTGCGCAGCGCTGGGGCCCGCGTAAGTCACACACTCGACGTCATGGGTATACCCGTCGGTGCTGAAACATCCCGCCGACGTGGGGGTCAAGGGATTCGAGATGTCGACGAAATGCAGGCCCCCGGAGCATGTTGTGGTCCCCACCGCATAGGCGAAGCCCGTGCTCTCGTTGATCCAAATGTTGTGCGCGCTCGTAAATCCCGCGTAGTGGGCCGTTGTTGTAAAAGTCGTCGGCGTGGCCGTTACGCCGCGGAGTTGGGTCAGGTCAAAGACTTGCATTCCGTGCCCTGAAGCTTCGCTGACGATGAACGCATAGTTGCCGTAGACCTTTACATCGCGCCAATCGCTCGCGACGGTCTGCGTCGGCAAATTCCCTACATAGACAGGGAGTGCAGGACTGCTGATGTCCACAAAAGAGGTCCCGGTGCTGCGGCCCATGATGACGTACTCCACGCCCGTCACCGGATCTGTCCACCCCCATCCGTCGGATCCCGCGCCGCCCCCGATACTCGCCATGGGAAGGTAGGTATGAAGGTTGACGTTTTCGCAGCCGTAAATATCGGCCGCACCGCCCGTACACGTGGCCGCCTTGGCGGCCCGTGGCGGGGTCTCCGGGATGATTTTATGAGGGTTCGCGGTGCTCAGCGACCAGTCCGCGGCTCCGGCTCCGTGACTGGTCACCCAGGCCGCTGGGCCCGACTCCATATCGTCGGAGAACAGGATGGATGTACCGGCTCCCGGGTCGACCAGTACTTCGAAAGTCCGCTGGACTTGTGCCCCCATGACGATGTCCACCGCTGACCATGTGACCGTCCCGGCGAGTTCGGTTCCAAGATCGCTCGCCGAGGCCGCCACATAAGTGCTGCCCGTGGGCACCGTGGCGCTCAGGACGATCCCAGTCAGCGTTGTCGCCGAGGAGTTGCTGGCGGTCAGCGTATAGGTGGCGATCTGCCCGGCCACCGCGGGGTTGGGAGAAATGGCGTAAACCAAGCCTAGGCCCGAGGGAGGCACGCATGCGGCGCCAGTCAAAATCCCGCGATCGCAGAACGCCACCCGAATGGCCGCTTCGTGGAGGCCTCCATTCAGGTTGGCATCGGCCTGGATGATCTCGTTGGCCGCGTCGGTCATGGAGGCGTTGCACGGTACATTGAAATGGCTCTCCAGAACCATCTGATCGGTGGCGTCGGCGCCGGCGGCGCTGCGCAGGTCCCACAGTGCTGCGGCCCAGATTTCGCCGTCTGCATGGACCTCGCCCTGCGGATCTAGATCCGCGGGATAGGTTTTGGTTCCATCGACCCGTCGAAGGCACGGCGGAGTGGTCGAGCTGTACGACACGGCATCCCATTCGGCGACGCAAGCCGCGTTCGCCGACTGGTAGGCGGCGTCACCGTCGGCCGCGTAGAAGCTGGCGGCGAGGTAGTCGCCAAAGCCCTCGCCCATGGCACCCATTTCCCCGCCTCCCCAGCAGGAATTCTGATCGTGCTGAACCGCGTGACCGTACTCGTGCGCAACCACATCCGCGTCTTCGCCGTCATCCACGCCTCCATCACCGAAGTGAACCGCGTTGTCGCCGGTGGAGTAGAAGGACTGGTCGGCGGTATTCCAGTGGGCATGGGCCAGCGTGGAAAAATCCCGGATACCGTTCACAGCGCCCACGTCATCGTCGAAACCGAGGGCGTGGAAGCGCCGCTGAATCGAATCGATCGAATGGTAGATCGTCACTTGTTCGAATCGGCTATCCGAGCGGTCGTAGTTATAGACTCGGCTGACTTCGTCGGCATCGGGCACGCCAAGGCCACCCGCCAGGCTTACGAGATCCACGAACTCGCCTTTGAGGGTTCCCACACCGGGATCGAGCCCCAGGAGAGTGACCGAGACGCGGGCTGCATCCAGCGCGGCGGACGTGGCGTCGGCGTTGTCTGTGAGCCCCAGATTTCCGGATGTCTGCATCGCGTTCGGGCGATAGACCATTCCCGATCCGGTATCGAAAGCGATGCGGTTCTCTTGTAGGAGTAGCTTGCCCGAAGTTGCCCCAACCAGGGTCAGAAAATCGCCCAGGGGAGCATCGGAGAAAACCATCAACTTCCAGGCCAAGGTCGCGGTGCCGTCCGGAAGGGGATAGAAAACCAGTTCGGCCGTGGTGGGCCACCGAGTCGATAGAGCGCCCGCCGCCGCCATCGCCACGGCTTCCGCGCCCGCCTGGCTGATGGTGGGAATCGTAGTGTCTCCGGTCAGAGCCGAATAGTTGCTGTACAACGCCTGAACATCGCCGCTATTCGATTGATTGACGGAGATGTTCGAGTCGTAGACCGGGAGACCGAGCAGCATCTGGCGGTAGCGCGTTCGCACCCCGCCCAGCCCACTCTGCTCATCGACCAGAGCCAAGTCGCTGAGATCAAGTTTGAGACCGATTTCCCAGGCATGGTTGAATAGGAACTGGTAGGCGCCAACCTGGCCCGGGGCCAGAATCTGATTGCTCTCGCACCCCCGGAGCACCAGCCGTTCGGTGCTGTGCTCGTGCTGGTGAACCGCGCAATGCAGGTGCTCGGGGTGGAAGGCCACGGCTGGCAGCACCCAGAAGGCACACAAAAACAAGAGGGTCGCGATTCGGGCGGTGTGAACGAGCAGGCGGCCAGGCACCGGGAGGCGGGGCTGGGCACTGCCACAGGCCTGCCCATGCACTCGCGCGTCTATCGGCCCAACCGACCGTGCATTCATCACTAATCCCCCCCGCCCCCGTTTACCGAGTGCTTACCCAATGCGCTCATCGATCATGCGCGTTGCACTCGCTGACGGGACTTCAAGCCTCAAGCCTCAAGCCACAAGCCTCAAGCCACAAGCCACACTACTCGCCTATTAAGAAAATCGAAAGAAAACAATGCAACTGAGGTGAAAAAGGCCCATATAAGTCTCGGATTGCATTATCTTTCAACGACTTAGCCCAATTCAATATATGAGATCTGACAGGACACCGAGGGTTTTCTAGGAGTCCTTTAAGGGTTTCTCACGAGGCCTACTCCCTACGGTTCCTCATATGGGGCCACCCCTCTTCATCGCCAGTCCCCCGCGAGGACTAGGTCTTCCGATGGCTCGAGCCTTAACGCGCCTTTTGCTCCCCACCGCAGCCCCCTCTTGCCCCCCACCGCCGTCCCCTCTCCCTGCGTGGTTCTTTCGCTCGGGGGATCTGGCAGAATAGGCTCGCAGTCTGCCCCCCACCCCTCTTCTCATGTTCTCAAATTCCGATTCCTCGCAGCCTTCCAGGAGAAACGAATGATCCTCCTTGATCCCAAGAACCACAATCGGCCCTACCCTGACGATCGCTCAAGAGAAGTCATGCTGAAGGCAATCGAGTTTTTCGAAGGCAAAGGCAAGGCCGCGCTCAAGCGCGATGATCGCGAACAGGTCTGGTACGGGGACTTTCTAGAATTTGCCCGGAAGGAAAAACTCTTCGCCACGACGCTGACTCCGGCTGGCTACGGAGCGCCCGATTCGCGCTGGGATACCTGGCGAAACTGTGAGTTTGCCGAGATTTTGGCCTTCTACGGCCTTGCCTACTGGTATACGTGGCAGGTCTCGGTCCTCGGCTTGGGGCCGATCTGGATGAGCGAAAACGAGGAGGTGAAGGCTCGAGCCGCCCGGCTGCTCGAGCAAGGAGGCATTTTCGCGTTTGGCCTGTCCGAGCGGGCTCATGGGGCCGATGTGTACTCAACCGACATGGAGTTGATCCCCCAGCCGGAAGGGGGTTTCGTGGCCCGGGGCGAGAAGTACTACATCGGCAATGGCAACAAGGCCGCGCTGGTTTCAACTTTCGGGAAAATCAAGGGGACCGACGACTACGTCTTCTTCGTGGTGGACTCCCAAAATGAGCATTACGAATGCAAGCGCAATGTCGTCAACAGCCAGTCCTACGTATCCAATTTTGCGCTTCACGATTATCCGATTTCGGAAGCCGATATCCTCTCTCGAGGGCGCGAAGCGTGGAATTCTGCGCTCAACACCGTCAACGTCGGCAAGTTCAATCTAGGCTGGGCCTCCATAGGAATCTCCACCCATGCTCTCTACGAGGCCGTCCATCACGCTGCCAATCGCCGCCTCTACGGTCAGAACGTTACGGATTTCCCCCATGTCAAGCAGTTGTTCTCCGACGCTTATGCGCGCCTGGTAGCGATGAAACTGGTTGCTTTGAGGGCGGCCGACTACATGCGATCGGCCAGTGCGACGGATCGTCGATACCTGCTCTACAACCCGGTGGTGAAAATGAAAGTGACCACCCAGGGTGAGGACGTCATCAATCATCTCTGGGATGTGATCGCCGCCAAAGGGTTCGAGCGGGACATGTATTTCGAGATGGCCGCCCGGGACATTCGAGCCCTCCCCAAGCTGGAGGGAACGGTCCACGTCAATATTGCGCTGATCGTGAAATTCATGCCCAACTATTTCTTCAACCCCGAGGACCAGCCCGAGATCGTCCGTCGGGACGATCCGGCGGATGACACGTTCCTCTTTCACCAAGGGGCCGCGCGGGGACTCGGGGACATCCGTTTTCACGACTACGAGACGACCTATGCGGGTTTCTCTCAGCCGAATGTTGAGGTCTTCCGCGGACAGGTGGCGGTATTCAAAAAGATGCTCGAGGCGGCCCCTCCAGGAGAGGGTCAGGCCAATGATGTCGACTTTCTGCTCGCGGTCGGAGAACTCTTTACTTTGGTGGTGTACGGCCAACTGTTGCTCGAAAATGCTCGGATTTACGATCTTGCCGAAGATCTCATCGACCAAATTTTCGATGTCTTCGTCAGGGATTTCTCGCACTACGCGCTGCAACTCCACGGCAAGGCGAGCAGTACCGACATTCAAATGGAGCATTGCCTTCAGATGATCGCCAAGCCCATCGGCGACGCAGACCGCTACACCCGGGTTTGGCAGGACCACGTTCTGCCCCTCCGCGATGCGTACTCGATGAATCCCTAGCCTCCTCGGCCGAGGCCTTCCCAGGCGGTCATTTTTCCAAAGTCCCCGGTGTTCCTGACGGCCAGTTGCGTATTGGGTTCGCCGCGTAGGTCGCGCCTGGGCTCGGGGGGCGGTGCGGCGCACTTAGGCGGCATCCGACCTCCATTTTCCGCCTGAAATCGACCGTATTGCGGGCAACCGCCTAGCGGGCTTCGGTCTGTTTGCTTCTTTTGTGCGCGTCTGTGTGACACAAACCACCCTCTACGACCACCCACTTCAAAGAACACGGCAAGCGAGTGCGCCGTCATCGGTTTTCTTTGAAGGTAGGTCGCAGATTTGAATATTTTCACTCGGCTCTCTCCGGTAAAATCCGAGAGGTCTCTTCTCATTCACGGAGCAATTGCCTTCCTTCTCGTTTTTCAGGGTTGGGCCGGAATCGCTGCCGCCACAGGCTTCTCCCTAAGCCTAAGCGATTTGGTGCAATCGGATGGAGAATTCCACTCGACTAACGGTCAGCTCGAATTCGAAGACTTCTCCGCCACGGTGTCCGAACTTCCCGGCGTCGACTTGGCGCGTTTTCTCCTTGTACCGCTCATCGACGGATTCCGGCTTGAAGTCGAGTCCGGT
>DUCH01000075.1 GCA_012959865.1 Myxococcales bacterium
CGCGATGGCCCAGGACACTCTGGATCTCGAAGCGCCCGGTGGCTACACCAACGAATACGTATTCGGCATGACCAAGGCCGTCATGCGATCGACCCTGGCTCCGGCGGTGAAGCCCATGGCGTTGATTTTCACGATTCCCCTCGATCTGGCTACGCTGCCCTTTGCCGTTGTGGGTGGATTGTTCAGGTAGCCCGGTTTTCTACCCCGGCTTTCTAACGCGGCGCGGTAATCACTACTGCGGCGAATTCACCCGCTGCGACCTCGATCTCTTCGATATGCGATTCGGAGGGGCCCGTTCCCAAACGAACTTCTACCCGGTGTCTCCCCGGAGTGACCCTCTGTTGGTAGACATAGACGCGATCGGGCAGAAATATCCAGGATCGGGTATCGGGTTTGTCCAGTCCCGCCAAGCTGGCCTCGGTGGCCAGCGCCAGAAACCAGCCGAGACCGCTGCCCGCGCTGTTCCCCGCCTCTCGCATCCCCTCGGCGGCGGCCGCGCGGACGATCATCCGGGAGAGGGCGGCGGCAATAATCGAGGGTTTGATGCTTTCGTATTCTCTTGTGATCTCGGATCCCAGGCGGCTGGCCAGGTCGGGCTGAACACCTTGCCCATCGAGCAGCAGGCCAACCTGTGAATAGCGACTCGGGCTCTGAGCCAGACCGGGGTAGATGACGAACTTGAACACGGAGTAACCGAGTACGGCCGGATCTCCGCTGATCGCGCTTCCCGCCAACCCGATGGCCGCGCCTACGGGAATGCGTTCGGGTACTTTATGGGGTACGCGCCCGACGCTGATCACCACCAGAATTTTGGCAGTGGCCTTGGAGTCGGCTGTGGAGTCCCGGGCTGTGGGGGGATTTGAGTCTGCCAGAAATTTTTCGATCGCCCGACCTCGGTAGGGGGTAAGAGTCGAGAGCCGCTGTACCGGACCGCGAAGCGACTCGAAATTCTGCACCGCCAGAGCCTCGTCGTAGTAGCGCATGGCTCCGGTGTATTCGCCCATCTGCTCGAGGGTAAAGCCGGCCAGGTACGAACCAAAAGCCGCATGGGGTTGATCCTTGGCGTACTCGTCGAGATATCGCTGCATTACGGTGAACCGCCGACTCTCGACCCGGGCGCCCTGCAGATCATTCAGGGCAAGGTAGTTCATCATGTTGAACCCATTGATGGCAAGCTTTTCGGTGGGCGAGGAGCGGTAGCGAGTCGCGCTATCGCTAAAAAAGTATCGGCCGATTTCCCCCGCGGTGTCGTTTGCAATGTCAAGAAATTCCAGTTCCACGTCGGCTTCTTGAAAATCTTGACTGCTCGGACCGAAGCGCTGAAGCGCTTGTTTGAGGGTTGCCCGATTGAGCAGTCCGAGGGCTGCATCGGAGTCCAACTCTTTGGGGACACCGCTCGCGGAAAGCCCCGATGCCTTCTGGACCTGGCCGATGGCTTCTTCGTAGCGGCCTGCGGTCACATCGTCCAGCGCGGACGTCATTTGCTCCGAGTAGGTGGCGCAGCCCGAAAGGACCGCCGTGGCCAGGGCACAGGGCAACGGCCCATGTCGCCAAAGCCACGATTTCACTCGGATCCGATTCGGGCGGCGGTTGTTCAGCCGGACTCGGCTCATAATCAATCTTTGTTATTCAGCGCTTGAGGGCTTTGCTGCGCGTTGCTTCGTGCTGGAATTTTACGAGCCCGGTCTCGAGTTCAAGGACCTGGAGGAAGAGGCTGTATTGAATGCGCCGAGTCTTTTGCAAGCGTTCATCGACTCCGGTGATCTTGCCCGTTACGAAGTAGGCGGCGCCAAGTTGCGCCCCGAGTTGGGCGGCTCTCCGGGGGTCATAGATGGCCCCCTGCTGAATACCAATCTCCCGGGCGAGCGCAGCTTGTCGGGACTTGGCGACGACTTGGACTTCGCCGCTGTTGACCAAGCTGGTCTCGATGGAAGAGAGTAGGGTCAGCATCTGATCCTCAAGGTGCTGAGAAGTCGAATTCTCGATGGGCCAGATCGCAAAAATGGGAGGCGTTCCGTCGCCGATGATTTCGCTCAACCAGAACCGGGATGTGTAGAGGGCTTCGATGTTCTGGGAGACCAGGTAGTCGATATCGCTTCGGTCCAGGGTGGTGCTCATGGCCGGAGCGTCCATTCCTGGATTGGTCGTGCCGTCTCCGCCGCGCATGGCTCGTGGGGCGCATGCGAAAGAAGACCCGAGGGTAGCGGTCAGAACCATGATCAAAATGAGAGTCCCGATGCTTTTCATGTGACGCTTCTCCAGTGTTCGAAAACTAGAGCCGAGAATGGCACAGTTGGGCGGCCCCGGCCGCTGGATGCGTCTAGGAGAGTGTGCCCGTAAGGAGAGGAGAGTGTGCCCGTAAAGAGAGGAGAGTGTGCCCGTAAGGCGGCAAAAGACCTACTGGGGAGACACGATGGGGGCTAGAGTAGAGGAAGCTTCAGGAGGTTCTTCTCGATGACCGCCAAAATTCGGAATGCCCGATTTGGAATTGGTGAAATCGTTCGCCACCGGTTCCATCCGTTTCGCGGTGTAGTCTTCGACGTCGACCCGACATTCAATAATAGCGAGGAGTGGTGGCTTTCGATTCCGGAGAACATGCGGCCCCTGAAAGATCAGCCCTACTACCATCTGCTCGCTGAGAACGCCAAGACAACGTATGTCGCCTACGTTTCGGAGCAAAATCTCTTGTGCGACGAGAGCGGTCAGCCCTGCCGTCACCCTCAGCTCGAAGAAATTTTCGATGGCCCCGAGCAGGGGCGGTATCGCCCCAAAATTCACCGGGCCAATTGACGACGTCCGCCCGGGCTTTTTTGTTCGGCGGGTCTTGCGATCGCGGATACGTCAGCGTTTCCTATGGGCGGCGGCGCGGTCGGGGAATTCGCGAGCGGATTCAGGGTCCGCACGAAACGGGTGCGGTTGCGGGCATCAGGGCAGCGCGCCCCGCCGTGCCAGGGGTTCGAGGGGTTCCCCGTTGCGCCCCGCCGATAGTCTCAGACCCCGGAGCAATACGTTTCGCACTTCGCGCGGGTCGATGATCTCGTCGAAACCCATGGAGTCCGCGACGCGGTAGGGTCCGCCGAGCTCGGCGGCATCGAGCTGGGCCTGCTGGGCGGTATCGGACTTCGATGCAACCCCACCGCCTCGGGCGGGCATGGCGCCGAGGGTGGCGCCCGGGAAGGCCACGGAGAGGGTCTGGCCATCAAAGGGGTTCATTCCCATGATGCTGCTCCCGAATCCGAAGGCCTTGCGGAGGGTGACGTGAAGTTTCGGCCCTCGGAGCCGGCGTTGGGCGGCGAACATTCGGGCTGCGGCCCGCAATGCCCCGTTGCGTTCGGCGACGGTACCCGGCATGACACCGGGATTGTCGGCGAGAAAAATCACGGGAAGATGAAAGCTGCCGGTGATTTCCAGAAAACGCGTGCCCTTGTCCGCAGCATCTCGATCGATGCTCCCCGCCCTGACGTTCGGATTGTTGCCCAGGATCGCTACCGGCCGACCACCGAGTCGGCCAAGAGCGGTGAACAGACTTCGGCCGAAACGCGGCTGGAGTTCGAGGAGGCTGCCTTCATCGGCGATCAGCGCCGCTACTTTGCTCATCTTGTAAGGCTTGCGATCGTCTGCGGGAACGAGTGAGAGAATTTCTTCGAGCACGCGCTCGCCCGAGTCGCTTCCCTCGCGGGTCGGTGCCCGGAGCCAAGCGTTGCTGGGGAAATATCCGAGGTAGCGGCGGGCCAGAGCGAGGGCAGCGGCGTCATCTGCCACATCGTTGTGGGCGACGCCGCTCTGGGCGACCTGGATATCGGGTCCGCCAAGATCTTCCTTACTGACTTGCTCGCCGACGGCGGCCTCGACCAGGGGTGGGCCCGCAGAGAACAGCGCGGCTTGTTGGGTCATGACCGCAAAGTCCATCAGAGGGGCGGCCAGGGCACTGTGTCCCGCAGCGGGCCCCGCCACGATGCAGACGGTAGGAACGATGCCCGCGAGATCGACGAGACCCTGGAGATCATTGGGCGAGCGACCATGGCCCTTGAGGGCGTTGGTGATTCGGTGTCCGGCACCCTGCAGAATAAAAACCAGCGGCACTCGCTCGTCCCGGGCCAATTGGGTGAGGCGATAGCGTTTGTCCGCCGCACCGAGCCCGATCGAACCGCCCATCACTGTAAAATCTTCGGCGCCCACGAGAACGGGCCGACCCTCGATGGTACCGAGGCCGGCGGGAAAGGCGTCGGCCGGGGTTCCTTCGCTCACCCCACCCACCAGAGTGCCGAGTTCCTGAAAGCTGCCGGGATCCAGCAAAGCCGCGATGCGCTCCCGAGCGTTGAGCTGGCCGCGACCGCGCTGTTTCTCGAGCTTTTCGCTCCCTCCCATGGCCCGAGCGCGCTTCCGGCGTTCCTCGAGATCGGCAAGAAGCGGCTCCCAATCGTTCGCCTTGCCAGGCTTCTTCGGATTCTCGGCCAAGGGACCCCTTGTTGCGCGTTCTGGGAGAAGCCGAAGGGTGCAACAGATTGCCGCGGGATGCCGGGGTGAGCCAGCCCTTTCAGTCCCCTGGGCCCGCCGATTCCATCCAGACACGAAGGGTTATGATTTTTCGAGGCCGGACAAGCGGAGCGCCTGGACGCCGCGCACGAGTGAGGAGCAGGTGGATGTCCTGGCCCGGGCGAATGCGGACGACGCGATTGGGGCCATCGCGATGACAGCTGCTGGGCGCGGTTTCTGTGCCGGAGGGGCTAGTAGAGGCCGTGCCCCAGAATTGCCCTGGCGGCGGCGAGCAGCCCGAGACTGAAGAGCAGAACCCCCATCCCCTTCATCAGTTTTTCGCGCGTGCGGGGTGAGATGCGCCGGTGATGGCGGTGGAGAAAATAGAGCGCCAAGGTAAACCAGCTGAGAATTCCCGCGCCCACACCAAGCCCGAAGGGGACCGCGAATTGGGGCTTGGGTTCGACGAGCCCGAGCGAGTAGATCATGGTGACTCCGGCACCCCAATTGAGAATCAAGGCAGGGTTGAGCGCCGTGATACTGAGCCCGAGAAGGATGTGCCGCTTCGCCCCCTCGCCCTCGGTGGAAGTTTCAGCCGACGACTTGGCGGTCGCCGGTGGACGCAAGATCAAGAAGAGCCCCACGCCGATCAGGACGAGGATCGCGATGGCTTGGGAGGTCGGGCCCACCCATTCGAATTGTTCGATCAGTGCGCCGAAGCCCCAGAGTGCAAGCCCGGCGTAGACGGATTCGGGCAGCGCCGACCCAAGGGCGACGAGGCCCGCCTGCCGGATGCGGCCCTCCAGCCCGTAGCCGAGAACCAGCATGGTGATAGGGCCGGCGAGGGGAATTGAGCCCGCGGCTCCCATCAAGAATCCGATCAGGGCTGTGCTCAACATGCGTTCGCCGAGTTCCTCTTTCCCACAGATTCCCACAGACCCATTGGCTCGACCGAGTTCGGGGTGCCCATTTAATAGCAGGCCCAATGGCCGGCTGAAGCCGAGATTGGATGGTCTGGGCCGGGTTTAAGGACAGGAAAGGGTTTTAGTTGGCAAAAGGCTCGGCGATTTCTCGCTGAAACGTCTCCCAATTCTTGCGGAGTGTATCCAGATCGCCACTGGACGGAGAAATTAGGACGCGCTCCACGCCCTGCTTCGCCAGCCCTTCGATCAGCGCCTGTTTTGGGGCCCCCACGGCGGTGACGCCGATCTCTGCGGGGTTTCTCCCGGCTTCATGGGCGGCCTCGCGCATGGTGGCCAGAAGAGCGTCGAGTTCCGTTCCGAAAACGCCGAGGGGATAAAAACCGTCGCCCAGTCGCCCGGCCCGGCGCGCGGCGGCCGTGCTATGGCCACCGATCAAGATGGGAACTCCGCTTTCCTGGGCAGGTTTGGGCAGACTCACCACGCCCTCGAAGCGAACATGATCGCCCTTATAGCTCGAGACGGGCTCGCGCCAGAGCGCGCGCATGGCCTCGATGTACTCGTCGCATCGCTTGCCCCGAGTGGTGAAATCGGTCCCCGCGGCTTCGGCTTCCTCACGGACCCATCCCACGCCGACCCCCAAAAGGAGCCGACCCTTGGAGAGCAAGTCGAGGCTGGCCACGGTTTTGGCGAGCACCACGGGGTTGCGTAGGGGCAGGATCAAGATGCCTGTGCCGAGTTTGATTCGCTGGGTGTGGGCGGCCACCCAGCCCAGCCAGGTCAGGGGGTCGGGTTGGACGACGTTTTCGTGAAAGGGCGATCGGCCACTGGGATCATAGGGATAGCGGGATTCGTAGTCGGGGCACATGACCGCGTGATCCACCGCCCAGATCGACTCAAAGCCCATTTCCTCGGCCAGTTGACCGAAGGCCGCCGCGTAGTCGCCGTCTTCTAGGGGCCCTTGAACGTACGGGGCCATGATGCCGAATTTCATGCGCTTGCCTCCTCGAAATAAACCCGGAGCGCAGTCTAAGACATCTTGCGGTAGGGCCGCAGGATGGCCGATCGAATCGTGGACCGGAGGTTTGGCGCGCGCGGTTGCCTCGGGCCCGGGAATCCGATTAGGTTATCGCCATGGAAGAAGCCGTTCCAGAGGAATTCGATGAGGTCAACCATGCCCTGAACGCCTGGTCGGCGCTGGCGGGGGCAGAATTTGAGCGATTGCGGGGCGGGCTCATCAATCAGAGTTGGCGAGTCGTCACCCGGGGCGGTGAGCATATCGCCCAACGCGTGCACGCCGATTTTTCGCCGGGGATTCATACGAATATCCAGGCCGTTTCGAGTCACCTTGCCGAGCGAGGCATCGCGGTGTCGCGGCTGGTAGAGACCGATGCGGGCGATCTTTTCTCGGATCTTGGGGCCGGGGGTCGCTGGCGCGTGATGAAGCGCATACCGGGGGTCAGTTTTCCCAAGTGCAGTTCTCCCGATCAGGCCCGGAGCGCGGGCGCCCTGGTGGCGCGTTT
>DUCH01000076.1 GCA_012959865.1 Myxococcales bacterium
GAGTTCGCCTACACCCAGGCCCCCAACGCCCTCAAGTCCATAGTGATGGCACTCTTTCTGCTCTCTGTTTCTCTCGGAAATCTCTTCACCGCCGCGGTCAACTTCTTGATCCAGGACGCCAACGGTGAGAGCCGTCTCGTGGGGCCGGATTACTACCTGTTTTTTGCTGGGGCAATGTTTTTGACCGCCGTGGCGTTTGTTCCGGTGGCCTCTCGTTACCGGGAAAAGGCCTACCTTCAGTCAGAGAAGGCGAGACCCCCGCCCGAAGCCACAAAGAACTCCAATGCAACCTGATTCTTCCGCTGAAAACCGAGCCCTGGGCATCGTCATCAACCCGGTTTCGGGGCGGGACGCCCGGCGTCTCTTCGCCCGGGCGAGCCCTTCGACCCACGAGAGCAAGCGCAACCAAGTCGAGCGTCTCATCGTGGGCGCAGCCGCAGCTGGGGTCGAGCGAATCGTTCTGGTCCACGACGCATTTCGAATTGCCGACAGCGCGGTGGAAGCTCTGGGTGTCGAGGTGGAAATCCAGTTGGAGGATATTGGGGTCCGGTGCAACGCCTCGGATACCGTTGCCGCTGTGAGCTTGATGCGCGACGCGAACTGTGGCGCGCTGGCGGTACTCGGGGGAGATGGAACCAGTCGAATCGTCGCGCGCAGTTGGCCCGACGCGACGATCCTGCCGCTTTCCACCGGAACCAACAATGTTTTCCCTGCAATGCTCGAAGCCACTGTGGCCGGAGCGGCGGCCGGCTTGGTGGCGGCAGGCCGGGTATCTCGCGCAACTGCGGCCCGGCGGGCGAAAATCGTCCGGATCGAGATCGAGGGGGAAGAAGACGATCTTGCCCTGATTGATGCGGTGAAGATGGTGGACGACAGCACGGGCAATCTGCTCCCCTTCGATCCCGCGCATATGCGCGAACTAGTGCTTTCCCGGGCCCTCCCCGATGCCGTGGGAATGTCTCCGGTGGGCGGGCTCCTCGAACCCTGCACCGCAGAGGACGATTTTGGAGTTCTGGTGCAGTGCGCTGGGCCCGGCGAAGGGCGGCATCGACTCCTCGCACCGATCTCGCCCGGGCTGTATCGCTCGGTGGAGATCGCCATGCATCGGCGGCTCGTGATGGGCGAGCGCGTAGAACTCGAGGGCCCAGGCCTTATCGCCTGCGACGGCGACCGCGAACGCGCGCTGGCGCCCGGACAAAGGGCGTGGCTCCGGGTGGAGCGCGACGGGCCGTACGTGATCGACTCGAGCCGTACCCTTGCCGCGGGGGTTCAAACGGGGGTATATCTTGATCGAGGCCACTGGCACGATCATCGCGACGGTACGGGATTCGATTGCTGCTAAGCCCTCGTACTATTTTTCAATCATCGCGTTTCACGCGAAGGCCGAAGAGCCAGAGGATCCTCAAACCCATGAGCCATCCATGTTGAGCCAATTGCGCTGGATTTTCGCTACCGCCATCGGCGTCGCCATCGTGATCGCGGTCTGGTTGGAACCCGAGGTTCGGGACCCCAGCGGCGAGCCCGCAACGCCGCGAACCGCCCCGATCGGCGGCTCGTCGGCGCACGCCCCGAGCGGGCAGGCCCCCCAAACGTCCCCTGGTCTGGCTTCCGAACCGACGGGTTCGTCTTCGGTTTCTCCAGGCGACTCCCCCTCTGTCGAGTGGCAGGACCGACTCCGGGCGTATTGGTCGGATGTGGATCGGATTCTTGCCCGGCGTCAAGGCGACAAGGCCGATCACGACAAAGTTCGCGAGGCCTTGCGGGCGCGGCATTTTACCGTGGAGGAGCGACCCACCGTCCGCGCGTTGGACGCCAGCCGGGACCGCTAGACCCAAACCCCTGGATTGCGCAACGACGCGAAGCCGTCAGAATCAAACCATGCCCGATTTTCACGGAAACGACCTTGAGGCGGCTATCGCCGAAGCCTGCGCTTGCATCGACGCCGCCGAGCGCATCGTCGTGCTCACGGGCGCTGGGGTATCCACGGATTCGGGAATTCCTGATTTTCGAGGCCCTCAGGGAGTTTGGACCAAGAACCCGGAGGCCGAGAAGATGGCCACCCTGGCGCACTACATGAGCGACCCCGAGGTCCGGCGGCGGTCCTGGAAGATGAAACTTGAGCACGTTCGGACCGCCCGCGCGCCGAATCTCGGTCACCAAGCCCTCGTGGACCTCGAGCGGAAAAACAAACTCCATACGCTGATCACTCAGAACGTTGACGGTCTCCATCACGATGCGGGCAGCGACCCCGCCAAGATCATCGAAATTCACGGCACTCTGCGCGAGGTTGTCTGCATGGAATGCGACGAGCGGGCCCCCATGGAGCGCGCGCTGATGCGAGTCCGAGCGGGCGAGAGCGATCCGCCGTGCCGCTCTTGCGGGGGAATTCTTAAATCCGCCACGATTTCCTTCGGCCAGGGTCTCGTCTTCTCCGACCTTGAGCGAAGCGAGAACGCCGCTCGGGATTGCGATCTCTTGCTCGCGGTGGGGACCACCCTGGGCGTCTACCCCGTGGCGGGGGTCGTGCCCGTGGCCCGGGAATGCGGGGCGCGAGTGATCATCGTCAATGCCGAACCCACGGAGATGGACGCGCTGGCCCACGTGATCCTGCGCGGCTCCATCAGCGCGATCCTGCCCCGGATTATTTAGCTCGACGCGGGACACCCGCCCGCTTGGCCTAGAAGCGGTCCGATCGCGTCAAAGCATCGGCGCCGCCATCGACGTACCAGATCGAGCCGTGCACGAAACCGCCATGGGGGCCCATCAGGAAGGCCACTACCTCGGCGATTTCCTCCGGGCGACCCCAACGGCCCACCGGAACCTTGAACTCACGGATTGCGTCGCCAATCCCCGGAGTATCGAGACCCCCTTGAAGCAAGGGCGTTTCGATCGGCCCCGGCGCCAAGGCATTGATTCGCACCCCGGCGTCTCCCCACGCCAGGGCGCGGCGACGAACATCGGTTCCCACGGCGTTCTTGCTGAGCATATAGACCAATTGCCCAGAGCATTCTTCTTCGGCCACCCTCCGGGACTCCGGTTCGTCCCTCGCCAGCATGGCTTGAACCAAGGGCGTGTCGATCGCGTTCGGAACGAGTTGCGCGCTGTTCGAGCACATCACCACCGCTGAGGGTTCCTCGCCGCGCTGAAGCGCCGGAAAGAGCCCATCCAGCAGTTCCGCGACACCAAAATAGTTCACCGAGGCTACCGTGGCGTTCTCGCCAATGTGTCCGCCAAGCCCGGCACAGAGCACCGCCCCATCGAGTCGACCCCCACACGCCTGCAAAGTTTCATCGATGGCACGACCGCGACCCTCTGGCGTGGAGAGATCCGCCACGACTTCGACATCCCGCAGATCGATGCCAATGACGCGATGACCATCGGCCTCGAATCGCTTTCGGGTTGCCGCGCCGATTCCCGTCGCGCAGCCGCTGATCGCAATAGTTCCCATGCTTTGGAGTCTCCTTGAGTGATTGGAAGGTTCCGCGATCCGGAGGTAATTTGGGGGCTCTCAGCCTGCGATCGGCTTTACTGGGCCTGAAGATTCCCAGAGCGGAGGCTTTCCCGCGACGCCCCGGGGCTTTCGGAGCAAAACCGGGGATCGCGTCGGCCGAATCCGGACCCCAGGGATGTAACCCAATCTCGGTCCCCTGCCCAGTTTGGGCTTCACTGCACGGGTTTCCGGCACGGAGACGGGCTGGCCGCTAAGCTACCGCCGCCCTGCATAGGCCTTCCATCCACCCACTGCCCCGGCTCGATTTGCGGGCCTCAACCGGTCCAGTCCCCATGCCTCTTCCTTGCATCGATCTAACAACCGCCCTGGGCCGAGAAGCCTGGTTGGAGAGACTCCGGGGACTCCGAAACACCGCTTCCCTGACGAGCGCCGAAGCGGAAACCGTGGCCCGGTTGGTGGACGACGTCCGCGTGCGCGGCGATGACGCCGTGGTCGATGCCATGCGGCGCTGGACGGACCCGGATTTCGCCGCCGAACGCATTCGGGTGGATGTGCGCGAAATGGAGCGGGCGGAAGCGGAACTCGACCCCGATCTGCGCCTGGCCCTGGAAGACGCGATCGCCAATGTCCGGGCCTACCAGACTCATATCCGCCCCACGGATCCGCCAACAATGCAGCGAGCCGGTGCCGAACTCGGGCTTCGGTTCACTCCGGTCGGCAGTGCGGGCCTCACGGTCCCGGGAGGCGTGGCCGTCCTCGTCTCGACCCTTGTCATGCTTGCGGTTCCCGCCATCGCGGCGGGGGTGCACCCCCAATCCCTTCGGGTCGTGAACCCTCCGCCGACTCGACGTCCGGGCGGGGCGTCGGCGGATATTGCGCCCGAGGTGATGGCGTGTTGCCGCATGCTTGGAATCGACACCCTCTACCGCATCGGGGGCGCCCAGGCCGTGGCCGCCCTGGCTTTCGGCACCGAGCGCGTTCAGGCGGTGGAGATGATCGCGGGTCCGGGCAACATCTTTGTGCAGCTCGCCAAGCAGACCGTCGCCGGCGTATGCGGGACCGATGGCGGCTTCTATGGGCCCAGCGAAATCGTCACCGTGGCCGACGCCAGCGCGAATCCGAGCTGGGTGGCTGCGGACCTTATCGCCCAAGCCGAACACGATCCGGGCAAGTGCTTTCTTGTCGGCTGGTCGAAAGAAGTCCTCAAGGCCATCTCCGACGAAGTCGACGCACAGCTCGTCGAGCGTGGACGCGCCGAGGCCATCGAGACCGCACTTGAGCACGAGTCGGCTGCGCTCCTCGTCGATGGCCCCGAAGCCGCCGCAGAACTCGCCGACGAAATCGCGGCCGAGCACGTCAACCTCGCGGTGGAGGACCCCCAAGGTTGGTTGGACCGTCTCCGCAACGGGGGCGAATTCTTCCTCGGCGATCAAACCCCAGTGGCCGCGGGGGACTACTATGCCGGCCCGAGTCATTGTCTGCCCACGGGCACAACCGCGCGCTTTGCCAGCGGAATCAGTGTCTACACGTTCCTCAAACGAAGCGGAACGGTCCACTACCCGGCGGGCATGCCCGACAAGGCCATCGACGCCATCGCTCGTCTGGCCGAGTTGGAAGGTCTCGACGCCCACGCGGCCTCGGCGCGCATCCGGCGAAAATAACGTTGGCGCCCGGCTCGTTCAGAAGGTTGCGGCCACTACCCTGAACTCGATCCCGTAGTCCTGAAGGCTCTTGTCCCCGGCCTCCTCCACATCGATCAGGCGAAATCCATAGACGAACTCGAAGCGCAACCGAGGCGAAGGCGACCACACCGCCTCAAGACCCACGCTTGCCAGATCGACGTGGCTGCTCTCATCCCCGCGCTGCTCGGTCCATGAGCGGCCCGAATCGAAAAACGGACCCACCCGCAGCACCGTGCGTCCCGAGGGCGCGCGGAGAATTGGAATTCGCGCTTCTAGGCCCAGGGAATAGCCATTGTCCCGCACCTCTTGATTTTCCCGATACCCCCGCACGCTGGAGCGGCCCCCCACCGAAAAGCGCTCGAAAGGAAGCAGGGGATCGAGGGCCAGTTGCACATTCCCGCGCGCGAAGAACTCGATCCCGCTGCCCTCCAAGCGCCGCAACCACTGAGCCTGCCCCAACCAGGAAGTAAAAACGCCCGTGTCGCTGTCGCTCGACGTGGCCCCCAAGGTGTTCAGTCCCAGATTCCAAGTAGAACGAAAAGCAAGCGCGTCATTGCCCGTCTGCACCACGAGGCTTTGGGAAAACCGAATCACGAAATCTCGCACGCTCGCATCGGCGTCGGCTGCTGGAGAGAACGCGAAGGGAAACCCCAGAATCGTCGACCGACTCTCCCTCCACTCGGCTCGCAGCCCCGCTTCGACCTGAAACAGCTCTCGCTGCCAGACCGGCTGCGAGAGCGTCAGGGCGGCGGCGATATACCGCGTGCGAATGTCGAGATCTTCCAATGTCGCGTCGACGATCTTGGCCTCGCTGTAGCGAAAGTCGGCCCCGATGCGCGTACCCCCCGAAGTAATCGGGATCCCGTAGTCGAGTTGGAGGTCCGTCAACCCCTCGGAGAGCCCGACCAGCAGTCCAAAGTGGTCCCCTCGACCGACCAAGGGGTTCAGGGCGTTCAGGCCGAGATAGCCCCCCATCTCGCCGATCAGTGGGTTGAAAATATCACCGAACTCAAGACGGGCATTCAACCGCGATGTTTCCCTGACTTCGGCGAAGAGCACCGCTTTGTCACGGCTAACGCCGGGGCGCAAGACCGCCTGGATCGATCGAATGCCCGGCTGCGCCCGGAGCGCCCGAATGCGCGCCTCGAGGTCGAAGGCGTTCAACGGTCGACCCGCAGGACCCATCAGTCGGCCGCGCAGATAGTCGGTGGTGTAACCGCTATTCCCAGTCACCACGACGCCGGCCAACACGCCCTCAATGATCCGAATCTGCAACAGACCGCCCGAAAAGTCCTGGTCGGGCAAGACCGCCCAGCTATTCGCGTAACCCGCACTGACGTAGAGTTGGGTGAGCGATTCCCGAAGCGCATGCAGATCCTCGCTGTTCAGGAAGCGAGCCACATAGGGGGAAATAATTTCCGCCAAGCGCTCGGGGGCGAAGATCGAATTGCCCTCGATGGATATCTCGTTCACCCGGATGCGAAGTCCAGAGCCGGGGCTTTCATCCTGGGGCCCGGGGCTCTCGGGCAAAACCAAAGGCTGGGCCTTCGGGTGGAGGGTCGGCTCGGGGAGAACCTGCGGACGGTTGCCTGGGAGATCGGGGAAACCGGGTGAGTCCTGGGCACCCACGCGACTCGTCAACGCGCCCAGAAGCAGGACGAACAGCAAAGCGAACCCCAGCACCGAGCCCGTTGCTCCCCGAAGCGCCCCGGCCTTCCTCATCAGCCCCGACCTTTTTCCATCGGCACAAATGAGTCCTTCCATCAGAAG
>DUCH01000077.1:0-5119 GCA_012959865.1 Myxococcales bacterium
GTGTGTACGGGACCGGCGGACGGGCCACGGCCCTGCGAAGCCTGCCGTTCCTGCCGAAGCTCCGTCGACCACAACAAACCCATCGGCCTGGACGGAAGAGACCCCGATAAATGCAAGGGACCCCGCTATCGCCATGTAGGAGACCACGCGGATCTCTTTTGGCTTGAACTGCCGGAGAACGGCACCCGCGTGACCGTCTGGCAAATCCGCGGACTCGAGAGCATGCTGCGGCGACGCCCCTCGACGGGGGGGCACCGAGTAGCGATCATTGCCGATGCGCACTGGCTCAACGAGGCTGCCCAGAACGCCCTCCTGCGTCTGATCGAAGAGCCGCCGCCGGCGACTTCGATTGTCCTGGCGACCAACGCGATTTCCGACCTGCTCGTCACGATTCGTTCGCGCTGCATCCGCGTCCCCCTGCCCTCCCCGCCCAGCCGGGATCTCCGGAGTCCCGAAGAACTCGAGGATGTGCGCTCCATCGTCGAGCGCCTCGACGGGATTCATGCCCTGGGGATGCCCGAACTTCTGAGTTGGGCGGAGGAATACCGGGGCAAGCGGGAGGTGACCGTGGGCCAGGTGGATGAACTTCTCGAGGTGGGTTGCGACTGGCTCCACGACCGCATCGTCCGGGCGGTGGCCCAGGGACAGACCTCGGTCCGGGATGAGCTCGACGCCTACCGCACGGTGCTGCAATGCCGGCGCGAACTCACGAGGCGAAACACAAACAGCCAAATGACGGCGGAGAGAGGTTTGTTCGCCATCCGGAGCGCGGTGCATTCATGAGCGAAAATTTCTACGTCACGACACCGATCTACTACATCAATGGCGAACCCCACCTCGGCCATACCTACACAACGGTCCTCGCGGATACTCTCGCCCGCTATCACGCCTTGGCGGGCGAGCGTTCGTTCTTTCTCACCGGCAGCGACGAGCACGGCGAAAAAGCACTCGAAGTCGCGGCGGAGCGCCAGGAAACTCCACAGCAGGTGGCCGACCACTACGCAAAAATTTTCCGGGAAGTCTGGGACACACTCGGCATTCGCTACGACCGCTTTATTCGCACCACCGACGCCGACCACAAGGCCGTGGTTCAAAGTATCCTCCAAACTGTCTACGACGGCGGCCATATCGAGTTCAAGGAATACGAAGGACTCTATTGCGTCGGATGCGAGCGCTTCCTCACCGATCGGGATCTCGAGGACGGGCTCTGCCCCGACCACGAACGCGCGCCGGAAAAACGTTCAGAAGCCAATTACTTCTTCAAGATGGGGAAGCAATTTGCCTGGCTCAGTGAATTCATCGAGACCAATCCCGACTTCATTCGCCCGGATCGCTACCGAAACGAAGTCCTCTCCATGCTCAAGGAAGAGAGCGGTCTCGGTGGCGATCTCTGTATCTCTCGCCCCAAAACCCGCCTCGATTGGGGAATCGAGTTGCCCTTTGACGAGGGGTACGTTTGCTACGTGTGGTTCGATGCCCTGATCAACTACTTGACGGGAATCGGCTACCCGGATGACCCTGATTTCCCGGCCCTCTGGGCCTCAGCCGAGCATCTGATCGGCAAGGACATTCTCAAGCCCCACGCCATTTTCTGGCCCTGCATGCTCCGCGCCATCGGACTGGAGCCCTATCGGCACCTCAACGTGCACGGCTACTGGAACGTCGACAGCCGGAAAATCTCCAAGAGCCTGGGCAACAGGATCTCGCCCTTGGACATGAACGAGAAATACGGCTTCGAGTCGTTTCGCTACTACCTGCTGCGCGATATGTCCTTCGGCATCGACTCCAACTTCACCGAGGAGTCCTTGGTCACGCGGATAAATTCGGACCTGGCCAATAATCTGGGAAACCTGGTCAGCCGAACCCTGAACATGGTCAAACGATTTGCCGAGGGCAACGTTCCCGAACCCGGTCCCATCGGCGACCTCGAGAGGGAGGTCATGGAAGTCGCGGGCCGTCTTCCCGAGGCGGTGGACCGTGAGATGCGGGCGACCCGGTGCCACCGTGCGCTTGAAACCATCTTTGGCCTGGTGGATGCAGCCAACCGCTATCTCGAGCGCCGGGAACCCTGGAAGGTGGCCAAGCAAGAGGGCGGCGAGGAGTCGGTCCGAACCACTCTGTACACGTGTTGCGAAGCCCTGCGGATCACCGCCATCCTGCTCTCCCCTTTTCTCCCCCTCACCGCGGCCGAGATCCTCGAGCGCATCGGCCAATCCGGCGAACTCGAGTCCGCCCAATTGCCCCAAAGCGCCCAATGGGGCGGCATCCAAGTGGGTGCGGCCACGCAAAAGGGAGACCCGCTCTTTCCCCGCATCGACCTGGAAACCATCGGGGAATCGGGCGCGTAAATCAGCCTGCCGGGGAGGCACCTCGGATTGAAAGATTGGACGGAATGCCCATGTGGCTCGACAGTCATTGTCATTTGACCGCCGACCGATACGCCGAGGACCGCGGCGAGGTCATCGCACGAGCCCGGGAGGCCGGAGTCGAAGCCATGATCGCCATCGGCTCGGGCTACGGCTTTGAGGGCAACCGAAGCGCCGTCGAGCTGGCTCATGGCGAAGCCGATATCCACGCCACGGTCGGCATCCACCCCCACGAAGCCTCAGAATTCAATGAGGCCATCCGCGACCAAATTCGCACCTGGCTCGGCGATCCTCGGGTTGTTGCCCTGGGCGAGTGTGGCCTCGACTATCACTACATGAACTCGGATCGCGACACCCAACGCGCCGCCTTGGCGAGCCAACTCAGCCTGGCCCGGGAACTCGCGGTGCCCGTCTCGATACACGTCCGCGGAGACGAGCCCGACGCGTACGCGGAGATGCTCGACATATGGCTCTCAGAAGGCCGGGGAGAGTTGTCCGGAGTGCTGCACTGCTACACCGGGACACGCGAATTCGCCCATCGCGCCCTGGACGCCGGTTTCATGGTTTCGTTTTCGGGTATCGTCACTTTCAAGCGCAGCGAAGATCTCCGGGATGTCGCGCGCTCCATTCCCCTGGACCGCATCATGGTGGAGACCGATGCGCCCTTCCTCGCGCCGGAAGGTCACCGGGGGAAACGCAATGAGCCGGCTTGGGTGGTCCGAGTCGGCGAACAAATCGCCGAACTTCACGGAACTAGCAGCGAAGAGATCGGTCGGTTGACCAGCGAGAACGCCCGGCGTTTCTACCGCCTGGGTCGATAGAGGCGGTGCCCCAGGCATGCAGCGGGATCAGGTCGACAAGGAGAATCTAGAGGTCCTTGATTTGGCGGTTGATCTGGCCTCCCAAGCCGGAGCGATCCAGCGCCAACGCTACGAGACCCAGTTGGACGTTCGTACCAAGAGTGCCTCCATCGACTTGGTCACCGAGGTCGACCGCCAATGCGAGGCCCTGATCATTGCGGGATTGCAAGCCGTGCGTCCCGGCGATGCAATCCTGGCCGAGGAAGGGGGCGGGCGCGACCACGATGAAAGCCCCTGGCGCTGGGTGATCGACCCCCTGGATGGCACCACCAACTACGCCCACGGCTTCCCACGTTTTTGCGTTTCCATCGGCGTGGAGTACAGGGGATCTCGCCGCATTGGGGTGGTCTACGACCCCCTCCTCGATGAACTCTTTTATGCCGTGCACGGAGCCGGTGCGTGGCTTGGCCAGCGGAGACTCGCTGTCTCGAGCACAGCCGTCCTGGGCGAGGCCTTGGTCGCCACCGGTTTCGCCTACGACGTCCACGATAGCCAGGACGACAACCTGGCCCGTTTTGCCCAGGTACTCAAAGCGGCCCGAGGCATCCGGCGCGATGGAAGCGCGGCCCTGGACCTCTGCTACGTGGCCGCCGGGCGGCTCGACGCCTACTGGGAATTCAAACTTCACGCCTGGGATGTGGTCGCGGGCTGTCTGATCGTCGAGGAGGCGGGGGGGTGCGTGAGCGACATTCTTGGCGGACCCGTTCCTCCGGCGGGCGATGAAATTGTCGCCACCAATGCTCTGCTTCACGCCGCCATCCTGGCCCAGATGAACGCATGATCGGAAGCCGACTCGGCATGGGAGCAACCCTGGCCACTCCGATACTGGGGCTGATGTCGGGGCTGGGGCTGATGTTGGGGCTGATGTTGGGGCTGATGCTGATGTTGGGGCTGACCAGTTGCCAGGGTCAGTCCGAGGCCGAAGACACGCTGCATGCCGCAGTCCACCGGAACGACACTCCCGCGATCGAGGCGTTGGCTGCAGGCGTCCCCATTGACCGGCCCAACCCCCAAGGCCGAACGCCCCTTCAACTCGCGGCCGAGTTGGGGCGCGTCGAGGCGCTGGTCACCCTGCTCGCCCTGGGCGCCGATCCCAACGCTTCCGGCCCTCATGGATTGAGCGCGCTCCACCTCGCCGCACGCCAGAAAAGCTTCCCGGTCGCGGCCCCACTGCTCGCCTCCGGGGCCCTGGCCGGGGCCGCCACCCCGGATGGCTGGACGGTGCTTCACGCCGCCGCCCAGGGAGGCGATGCCCGCTGGATCCAAGCCCTTGTCGCCCGGGGCGCCGCCATCGAGGCCGCAACGATCGCTTCTCCCGGGAGACCCGGCATCACGCCGCTCTACGTCGCCCTGCAATACGGGGAAGAAGCCGCCGCCCTGCAACTCCTCGATGCCGGGGCCTCCGTGGCCGCTGTCGCCACCCACGACTGGTCCCCCCTGCACCTGACCGCTCAAGGCGGTTCCATCGCCCTCGCAAGCGCGCTCCTCCAGGCCGGCGGCGATCTCGAGGCCCGGGCTTCCAACGGAATGACGCCCCTGTGCGTAGCCGCGGCGAGTGGGCAGATCGGGATGGTGAACTTTCTCCTCGATCGGGGAGCCGGCATCGACAACGCTGGGGACGACGGGCAAACGCCACTTTTCCACGCGATCCGCCGTCGGTCCCCCTTGATCACCCAAGCGCTCTTGGCCCGGGGTGCCGATTCCAATCTCCCCCGTTCGGACGACTGGACGCCGCTCTACATGGCGGTTTCGCACGGGAATTCAGAAAGCGCGCAGCGCCTGCTCCAAGCCGGCGCGGATCCCAACCGGACCTCGGACGACGGCTGGACCCCCCTTCTGCTCGCCGCACTTCTCGGCCACGAGGAAGCCGTGGCCGTGCTGCTCAGCGCCGGC
>DUCH01000077.1:5218-5522 GCA_012959865.1 Myxococcales bacterium
GGGGTGCCCGCCGACACCGCCGGACCCTCGGGCGCCACCGCCCTCCACGCCGCCGCTCAGGCCGGACAGGCCGAGGCCCTCACCCAGTGGCTCGAATACGGCGCCGATCCCAACCGGATCTCCGAGGACGGCTGGACCCCCCTTCTGCTCGCCGCACTTCTCGGCCACGAGGAAGCCGTGGCCGTGCTGCTCAGCGCCGGCGCCGACCCCGCCGCCACCAACCCCGACGACCACACCGCCCTGCAACTCGCCGCCGCCAAGGGCCACACCGAAACCTTGGCCGCCCTGGCCCGGGCCGGGGTGC
>DUCH01000077.1:5620-39780 GCA_012959865.1 Myxococcales bacterium
GAGGACGGCTGGACCCCCCTTCTGCTCGCCGCACTTCTCGGCCACGAGGAAGCCGTGGCCGTGCTGCTCAGCGCCGGCGCCGACCCCGCCGCCACCAACCCCGACGACCACACCGCCCTGCAACTCGCCGCCCGAAAGGGAAACCTCGAAGTCATGGAAGCCCTGCTCGATTCCGGCATTTCGGTGGATGGCAGCAACCCTCTGGGCACGACGGCCCTGCACTCCGTGGCGCTGACGCCCCAAATCGCCGCTGCAGAGTTCCTATTGAAACGCGGCGCCAATCCCAACGCCCGGGGCGGCGATGCCCAGACGCCCTTGCACGTCACCGCCTTCAGCTTTCAGGCGGCCGGCGAAATGGCCGGTTTACTCATCGACCACGGCGCCAGGCTGAACGCCCGCAACAAGTACCGCGCCACCCCACTACTGCTCGCCGCCATACAGGGCAATCTCCCGGTGATCCGGGTTCTACTGGAGCGGGGCGCCGACCCCGACCTGGAATCCATGAACGAACAGACTCCACTCGAAGCCGCCCGGGCGGCGAAAAAAAACAAAGCGGCGGAACTGTTGGAGTCCGCTTCCCGAGGTTGAGGGCGGCTCCGGAGACGAATCTGTCCAAGGCATGCCGGGATCGCGGGTCGCGGCGCCCACACTCGAGCAGCCCGAGATTCCTGCTCAGTCCAGGCCGAATTCGACCAACTTGCGGCGCAGGGTGGAGCGGTCGATATCCAGCGATTTGGCAGCGCGAGTCCGGTTGCCCTCACAATCCTCAAGCGCTTTTTGAATGGCCCAGCGTTCAAGCGCACGAAGGGTCACACCCCGGGGTGCGCCCTGGAAGCCACTTGATGATGCACCGCTCTCGCCCCCGTCCGAGCGCGAAACCCATCCCGCAGACTGAAGCGAAAGGTGCCCGACGCCAATTTTCCCGTCCCCCGCCGCCGCCTTGGCGCCCTGAACGACGTTGCGCAGCTGGCGGACGTTTCCCGCCCACTCAGCTCCCATCAGCGCCTCGATCGCGTCGGGGGTGAAGCCCCCTCCGCCCGTTCCGGCGAAGTGGTGGGCCAACAGCGGAATATCATCCAGACGTTGACTCAGCGTCGGTAGCCGAATTTCGATCCCCCTCAGTCGGTAGTAGAGATCCTCGCGCAGGGTTCGTTCTTGCATCATGATCGCCGGGTCCCGGTTGGTCGCCGCCAGGAAGCGAACCGAAACCCTCTGGCTCTGCTCTGCGCCCACCGGCCTCACCTCGCCGTCATCGATGACCCGGAGCAACTTCGCTTGGTGGGCGGGAAGCATCGTCTCGAGCTCGTCCAGGAAAAGCACGCCCCCATCCGCCTGGCGCAGCAAACCGGAATGGTCGCGCTCGGCACCCGTGAAGGAACCCCTCCGATGACCGAAGAATTCACTCTCGAAAAGCTCGGGGGGTGACAGCGCGCAGTTGTGGGCCACGAATGGACCGCCCCCCACCGCAGAATAGGAATGAATCGCCCGGGAGACGAGTTCCTTGCCCGTCCCGGTATCCCCCGTGATAATGACGTGGACATCGCTTCGAGCGGCCATCACCACCCGATGGCGAACGTCGACGATGGCCGGACTCTCGCCCACGAGTTCGGAAACCAGGGGCGGCTCTACTCCCCGGCTGGGACGAACCCGCAAAGCCTTCTTGACCGCCTCACTGACTACTGCCGGCGAAGACGGCTTGACGAGGTAGTTGAGCGCCCCGAGATGAATGGCCTGAACAACGTCCTCGATCCCCTCGTTCGCCGTCAGAACGATGACCGGAAGATCTGGCCAGCGTTGTTTGAGATGATCCAGAAGCTCGAGGCCGTCCATCTGTGGCATCCGAATATCCGAGATCACCAGATCGAAGGGATTGGTCTCCAGCGCGATCAGGGCCTCAACACCGTTCCCCGTGGTTCGAACCTCGAATTTCTCCTGCTCGAGGAGAAGGCGCAGATACTCCGAAGCGGAGGGTTCATCGTCAACGATGAGAATCTTGCTAGCCAATTCAATCCGCCTTATCGAACGCCCGGACCGCTGGAATCGCGCGCCACGGGAAGAATCAATTCAAAGACAGCGCCCGACCCCGGGCCAGCGCTCGCGGTGATACTACCACCGTGCTCCTCGGCAATCCGCCGGGCCAGGAAGAGTCCGTAGCCGCTGCCCTTGCGCTTTGTGGTAAACCCCGGCTTGAAAATTTCTTCGATCTGGGACTCGCTCAACCCGGGCCCGTCATCGCCGATCCTAATCTTGACCTGGCCGCCGGAAACCTCGGTTTCGAGCATGCCCCGGCCCTCTCCGCTCATCGCTTCAACGGCGTTGCGGAGGAGAATGACCAGGGTTTCGGTCAGGGAAGCCCCGGGGACCGTCACCGGCGGCGTATCTGGGTTGGTATGAACATCCCACTCCACACCCGGATGAGAACGTATCACCTCGTCCAGAGCGCACTCCACCGCGGTCGAAAGAGAGCCCGGCCCACTCGAATCGCGCTGCTCGGCAGCGCGCTGAAACCCGGGGCCGCTGATCGGCAATTGGACCGCCTCTTCCTGTCCCGGGGAAGCATCGCGAGCACTTGCCGTCGGCACCAGGTTGATCCGCGCAAGCGAATCGAGATCGTCGATGGCCGCGCGCAACCCCTTGAGAGCCGAGGCTGCATGGCCTCGGTCTTGGAGCTGGGGTTCGATCAGCCGCACGAACCCGCGAAGACTGTGAACCGTATTTTTGATGCCGTGGGCGAGGCGAGCCACGTTTTCGCCCAGTGCGGCCACGGTGCGTTCGTCGGCGAGTTCCTGGGTGAGTACTCCCAGGCGCTGGTCCAGGGCATCCTTCTCCACGACCATCGAGCTCTGGCGCTGGGCCCAGCGGCGCGTCACCAAGGAAGTCGCCAACCCCATTCCAGCCATGAATCCAGACTGAAGAACCATGGACCGCACTTCGAGTGGGATGCCCAAGAAGGCCTGCTGATACCACAACCCCAGGATCGAGCCCGCCGCAACCCAGACAATATGCCGGAGGCTCAGGCTCATGGCGGACAACACGATTTCAAGCCAGAGGCCGGCAATGAAGGGCGACACCACCCCACCAGTCACAGAGATGAGCGCGGTCCAGCCGCCCACACCGATCACCGGGGAAGCCCCCATGCAGAACCGGGCCATGCTTGGTCGAGCGCTAAACGCATAGGCGAGAAAATTCAGCGTGGCACTAATGCCCACGATCCAAAGCGCCACGTAGCCAATGGCCAGCTCCGCTCGAAATAGATACGCGGCAATGGCTCCCAACGAGAGTGCAAAGTGTCTCGCCAGGAGAACACGATCAAACGCCCGTTCCATCAGCAGCGTTCCCGTGGCAGCTGCAAGCCGCCTTCAATCTCCATTCGACGGCGACCATATCACCGCCTAGAACCCGACGCTATCGGGTAGAGGCCCCGAACTCTCCGGGAACTGTCGGGCCCAGCCGACCGCCCATCAATTCGCGCCCCTTGTTGAAGCTCATCGCGAACCGCTCCCCGCCTTGGCGGCGGACTTCTTGGCCGCAGCCTTCTTTCGCTTGGCCGCCTTTTTGCGCTTGGCGGGCCCCTTGCGAGCCGCCGCCTTCTTGGTCCGCGCCGGTGGCTTGGGCTGCTCTTCCACCCACTGACCCTCGCGATAATACGCGCGCCAACCCGAGGGCTTTCCGTCCTTCTCGGTCATCACGTACTGTTCCTTCGTCTTTCGGAGGAACCGCACCACGGCCTTGTTGCCGGCGCCATCCTCGGTCGGTGCCGTCGCCAGGAACTTGTATTTTTCATCCAACTGTTCAGCGACAGTGCGAATTTCGTCGACCAGGGGAGCGCGGGTCTCCCGGTGCTTGGGAAATTGACTGGCGGCCAGGAAGATCCCCGCAGCGCCATCGCGCAGCAAGTAAAAGTCTTCGCATTTTTCACACGCAAGATCCGGCATGGGAATTGGATCAACCTTGGGCGGAGCGGGCTCGCCGCTTCGGAGCAGCTTGCGAGTGTTTTTGCACTCCTCGCTGGTGCACGCGAAATATTTACCAAAGCGACCCGACCTCAGCTGCATTTCGTCTTCGCACTTGTCGCACTGGAGCACGGGGCCATCGTATCCCTTGATGTGAAACTGGCCCTCTTCCACTTCGAATCCGTCGCAATCCGGGTTGCTCCCGCAGACATGCAACTTGCGACCTTCGTCGACGAGATAGCTCACCATGGTGGTCTTGCAGCGACCGCAGTGTCTCCGGTTTAGCAGCAGCCGGGCCTCGCCCTCTTCTTGATCTTCGGCGTCAGCGCTCACCACCTCTTCGCCGGGGACAAGGTTGATCGTTGACTTGCAGCGCTCCTTGGGTGGCAACGCGTAACCCGAGCAACCCAGGAAGACTCCTGTGGAAGCCGTTCGAATCTGCATGGGGAGCTCGCATTTCGGGCAGGCGATATCGGTATCCGTGGGAAGATTGGAACGCATGCCTCCCCTCTCGGCCCCGGCAGCATCGACCTGCTTCTTGAAGCCGGAATAGAACTTCCCGAGCACATCCTTCCACTGCTTCTTCCCAAGAGCAACGTCGTCGAGGGATTCCTCCAGTTCGGCAGTAAAACCGAAATCCATCAACTCCTCAAAATTCTCTACAAGACGTTCGGTCACAATCTCGCCGATTTTCTCCGCATAGAAGCGACGGTTCTCCACCCGGGCATAACCGCGATCCTGAATCGAGGAAATGATCGAAGCGTACGTCGAGGGGCGCCCGATCCCGCATTTTTCGAGTTCGCGGACAAGGCTCGCCTCGCTATAACGCGGGGGCGGCTTTGTGAAATGCTGCACCGGATCGAGTGCTTGAACCCTGAGTTCCTCACCCACTTGGACATCGGGCAGCGCCGCGTTTCGGTCGCCCTTGCCCGTAGGCGGCTGCACCTTCGTGTAACCGTCGAAAACCAGGATTCGGCCCCTCGTCCGCAATTCAAACTCGTCCACGTTGACCACGATGCTGGTACTCAAGTAGCGCGCCGGGGGCATCTGGCAGGCGACGAATTGCCTCCAGATCATGGAATAAAGCCGCTCCTGATCGGGCTCCAGACCAGCAATATCCCCCGGGCCAACATTCACATCCGAAGGGCGGATGGCTTCGTGGGCTTCCTGGGCGCCTTCCTTGCTCGAATAACTCAGCGCTTCTTCGGGCAGATAGGGCGCGCCGAACTGATCCTCGATATAGCCGCGGCAAGACTCCACTGCCTCGGCGGACAAGTTCGTGGAGTCCGTCCGCATGTACGTTATGTGGCCTTCCTGATAGAGACGCTGGGCCAACACCATTGTCTTCTTCACGCCAAAGCCAAGGCGCGTGCTCGCGGCCTGCTGAAGAGTCGACGTGATATAGGGTGCTCCGGGCCGGGTCGAAGTGGGCTTGTCGTTGCGCTCGGCAATTTCAAAGGGCTGACCTTCCAAGGTCGCAACAGCCGCGTCCGTGGCCTCGCCACTTGTCGGCCGAAACTCCTTCCCCCCCTGCTTCATCACCTGCAATCGCATGGGATCGCCCGCCGCGCTGCGCACATCGGCGTAAACTTCCCAAAACTCGTCAGGAATAAAAGCCTGGATTTCGCGCTCACGATCCACCAGCAGTCGCACGGAGACCGACTGCACCCGACCGGCGGAGAGTCCTCGGGCGACTTTGGACCAGAGAAGCGGCGAGAGTGTGTACCCCACCACCCGGTCTAGAAAGCGCCGAGCCTGCTGGGCGTTGACCCGGGCAATATCGAGTTCCCCGGGCGATTCGAAGGCCTGGCGAATCGCTGAACGGGTGATTTCGTTGAAGACCACGCGCTTGAAGCGCTTCTTGGCCCCCCCGATCACTTCTCGGAGATGCCAGGCGATGGCCTCCCCCTCGCGGTCGAGATCCGTGGCCAAATAAATAAGATCGGCTTCGTCGGCCAAGCGGCGGAGCTCCGCCACCACCTTTTCCTTCTTGGGAAGGATCTCGTAGTTGGCCTCCCAATCCTTGTCGGGATCGATGCCCATCCGGGCGATCAGGGCCTCGTGGGCCTTCTTCTTTCTATGCGCCGTTCGCTTGGCACCCTTCAGGCTCCGGGTCTTGGCCGCCGCCTTCGCCCGGGCCACGGTGTCCACCTTTTTCCCCGATCCGGAGACCGGCAGATCGCGAATATGCCCCACGCTGGATTTCACGATGAAATCCCGGCCCAGGTACTTATTGATGGTCTTCGCCTTTGCCGGCGATTCCACGATGACGAGCGACTTTCCCATATTCCCTCTGGGTGCGGCCATCGGAGTCTCTGAGGGAAGACTTGACCCCCACGGGATCCCACCTCCAGGCCACGATGTGTAGGGGGAACGCTTTTAGCACAAGAATTTCACGAAGAAAGCCATACCCGTGGGGAACCGAGAATCGCCGCAACAAGCCAACGGGTAGCTATCCCGGGGGCGATTCGTTTTTGGGGGGTTTCAAAACCTCTGATGGGTTCGAATTCGATCCAGGAGGCCTCGTCTTGCCCGGACGATTTTTTTTTTGCCATCCGACATTTCGAGCCTCATCTGGGGAGACACCCGGGCAGAGGCACCATTGGCCTTCGCCCCCTGGGGGTAGATTCGCCCCTGCCCCAATTGACCCTTCCCGGAGCCTCAGCGACCATCGCGCCCGGTTCACTTCCGGGGCCCAACCCCGGCTCCCTCGCCCTTCGACCCGCACAGGAGACGCTCCATGGCGCAAATTATCGGCAACCTAGTCCCCGAGGACGACTACACGCATCCCCTGGGCAAAGAGACGAATTTCAACGAGAGCATGTACTTCAACTTCTTCGATCCCGATCGGTCCATTGGCGGCTTTGTCCGCCTGGGAAATCGGGCCAACGAGGGCAACGCCGAAATGACCGTCTGCCTCTATCTGGCCGACGGCCGCGTCCTCTTCAGCTTCAAGCGTGCGCCCATCGGCCACAACGACGCGTTTAACGCCGGCGGCCTGGAATTCAGTGTCATCGAACCCAGCGAAGAACTCCGCACCGTCTACTCCGGAGGCGCGGCGGAGTTGGTCGACCCGCGCTCCATGTCGGACCCCGCCGAGGCGTTCAAAAACAGCCAACGCCGTCGCCTGAAAGTCGACCTCACCCATCGAGCATCGGGCCCCATGTACGGAAGCAGCCATTCGAAAACCGAAGAGACTCGGGATACAGAGCAGCAGTTCGGCAAGGCCCACTACGAGCAGCACATGCGCGTCACAGGTTTTCTCGAAATCGATGATGAAAGGCTGGAGATCGCCGGCTACGGACTGCGGGACCATTCCTGGGGACCGCGCCACTGGCAGGCGATTCAACGCTACGAATGGCTGACCATGAATTTTGGTCCCGATTTTGGCGCCATGGTCTCGATCATTCGCCGGGACGCGGACCATGAAAAACGAGGGGGGGTTGTGGTTCGGAACGGCGAACTCAGCCTTATCCGAAACGTCGAAATCGAAACCGAATACGAGGCCAACGATCTCTATCACCGTGGCTTGGAGGTGCGGTTGGAAACCCGAGAGGGCGAGAACTTGGTGATCCAGGGAGAGGTCATGGGCTTCATCCCCTTACGCAACCGCCGCCAGGGCATGGTGACTCATATCGGCGAGGGGATGACCCGTTGGCACTGCGGTGACCGGGTCGGTTACGGACTCTCGGAGTATCTGCGCCAGGTGGACCCCGGTCTCTAGCCTGGGAAGTTCAGGCTTCAAGAACCACCTTGATTGCTCCCTGCGCACGATCCCGCGCTGTCGCGAAAGCCTCAACCGCGGCCTCGAGGGGAAAGCGATGGGTAATCAGGATCTCGCCCAGGTCTGGCGCCTGGGCCACCAGGGCGGCGGCCCGGTCGAAATCACGCAGATCCCCATCCCGGCTGTACATGCTCGAGGGGATCACGTGGATCTCTTTCATACACAAGGCGATGGCCGGCATGTTCATCCCCTGCCAATAGGTCGCCAACAGAATCAAGCGTGCACCGGGACGGGCCAACTGCACCGCGCTCTCCAGCGCCGAATCCGTGCCCGCCGACTCGATCACGATGTCGTACTCGTCCTGGGTCCTCCCTGCCCCCAGACGCTCTCCGGCCTCGCGCTGGCGGTCGTGTCGCGCATAGAGGGCGACCGAGGCTCCCGCCGCTCGGCATGCCACCAAGGCGCAGAGCCCGATCGTACCCCCACCGATCACCGCCACGCGATCGCCGGGAGCCACGCCGCCTCGCCTCACCCCGTGAACCGCCACCGCCATGGGCTCTACCAGGCAGGCATCGCGCACCGATACTCCGGGAGCCAGCGCAACCAGGCATTGTTCGGGGACCACGATGGTCTCGCTCATGCCCCCATCGAGCCCGACGCCCATCAGCCGGGCGGGGCCTCCCCGGCACAGGTTGTAGTCACCGCGTTGGCAGCAATCGCACTCGCCGCAGACCACCAGGGGCTCCACGGCCACCGGCGTACCATCGGCGAGTTCCCCAGCCATTTCATGGCCGAGGGTAACCTGGGGAGCGAAGACCGAGTCCAGCAAGTGTAGATCCGAGCCGCAAATGCCCGCTGAACGGAGTTTGACCCGGACGCCGTCCCCTTTGGGCTCGGGCAGTTCCACCACTTCGACGCCGCCCTGGGCACAGCGAACAGCACGCACTGGGTTCAGGATTCCTTGCTCGCCCGGGGCTCGTCGACAGCCGAGGGCTGCTCGAGCAGCGCACGAAAATTCAGTTCGATCACCCCCCGAGCCCGGGATGAGTTCATTTCGGAGTGATGGCGCATATTCTCCCAACTGCCCCAGGTCGCAACCAACGCCAGGCCCTCGATGATATCCCGGCGCCGCTCCTCGGGATTGCCTCCGAGTTCCGCGCTGAATACCCGGGCGATGCCCCGACGCATCTCGTCCCGCCAAGACCGCAGGGCATGCTCAAGAACCGGGGAAAAGGGCTCGTGAAGCCGGGAAGCCCGACGGACGGGCGTCATCGATTCGTGGAGATAGACCAGTTCGTCCAGATAGTTCTTCAAGCGGTCTTCGAACGGACCCTCGGCGGAGATGTACTCCAGTTTTCGCACGATGCGCTCGCCCAATCGCCGGGCCGCAGCGCTGAAGAGGGTTTCCAAATCGGCAAAGTGCTGAAAGATGGTGCGCTCGGAGACCCCGGCCCGCTCGGCGATTGCTCTCGAGGTCGGCCGCAAGTCGCCGTCTTCGATGAGATCGATCAAGGCATCCGCCACCGCCTTTTTTGTGCGCTCGGCCCGCGCCTCTCGCCCATCCCGGGGAGGCGGTGCTTCCTGGCCTCCCCGCTCCCACTTCAGTGCCTCGCTCGGTTCCACTGTTCTACTCATAGTCCCAGTTTGCTCCATCCTTCTTCGCCCATCCACTCGGCAAGAAATCCCATGGGGATGGCCCAGCCCTCCTAGCGCCGCCTTGCCGACTCTCCGGGGCGATGCCAGAATGCGGCTCCGGCGGAGGCGGACCCGATGGAATTCACACAAGGCATTGGCCTTCGCGAGATCTCGGTGGAGGACGGAGAGGTCGAACTGGAGTTCGACGCCGACGAGTCGCATTGGAGCACCGCTGAGCGCGCCCATGGGGGCGTTCTATTCAGCGTGCTGGATACGGCCCTTGGCCGCGCAGTGGTCTCTTCACTCCCTGAGGGTCGGGGCTGCGCGACCCTCGAGTGCAAGATCAATTTTTTCCGCCCCGTCATTCGCGGCAGGCTCAGGGCCAGGGCGCGGGTCATGATCCAGACTCGCCACACCGCCTACGCCGAGGGATCCATAATTGACGAACAGGAACGACTCGTCGCCCGGGCCACGGCCACTTTCTTCCTGACCGAAACCCGGATCACCCACGAACGCGAACGGGTCTGACTCGGGCTCTTGGCCCGGGGAGCGGGTCGCGGACTTAAGAGGCCGCGTCCAGCAGGGAGTTCAGGATGCCCGTCGAAAGATTCTCGACATCCACGGTGGCTTCTGCGGGCAGAACCTCGTGGTGCTTCATCTGTAGGAAGACCCGCGCCATGATGGCAGCGAAGCGCCAGGCCGCGAAAATTTCGTAGTACGCGTAGTCCCTGGCCGAACGACCCAGGTTCCGTTCCCAGCGGGCAATGGAAGCGGCCTTCTCGGGAACGCCCGGCAACCGCTCCAGCCCAATGCCCTCGGTGAGCACTCGATCCAAGGTGATGAACCACGCTAGATCCGCCACTGGATTGCCGACAAAAACCATTTCCCAGTCAATCACGGCGATTGCGCCGTGATCCTTGAAGATCTGGTTGGAAATTCGCGCATCTCCCCAGCAGATCCCCACCTCGGTCTCGCGAGGCTGATGGGCCACCAGCCAGTCAAAGCCCCGATTGATCAGTGGGTAGCGCCCACGCTCCAGCCCCCAGTCCAGGAATTTGTCCCAATAACGAATCTGGGCATTCAGGGTTGTCTCTCCGGCCAGAGGCGCTTTGAGAAAACCAAACTCGGGTTTTCGCCAGTCGAGTTTGTGCACCTCGGACATGGCATCCAGCCCGCTATTCCACACGCGCCCGCGCTCGCCCGGAGACGCATCGTAGAGCCACCCCTCCGCGTGATAGGGAGGGCTGTCGCTCGGCACCTGTCCCTCTAGCTTTTCCATCACGTAAAAGGGATTGCCCAGGGGAGCAGGATCTTCCTCGAGCCAAAACATCTCCGGCACCGGAACCGACGTATCCGCGAGCGCACTCATGACGTTGAACTGGAGGGCAACGTCGTACTCGGGGAAGAGGCCAAAATCGCCCGCGGGCTCCAGGCGAACCACCATGTCCCGGCGGCGCGCCTCTCCTGCTTCTTGATAGCCGAGGGAAAACATCAGGGTGTCACTCGAGAAGCCGGTGTCCTTTGGCCCCCGAAGCGCGTCCATGCGCAGATTGCTGACACCGGGGAGACGATCTCCCAGCCAGGCGAGGAGCCGCTGGCGGGTTTCGTCCAGATCACGACCAATGGGCTGGGGCACGGGGCAAGTCCACCTTCAACCGCACGCGCCAAACCAGCGTTCGGTGAGCGCTGACTCTATCGCAAGAGCCCTGTGCCAGGACGCGACTCCGGGAGGTTCCGACAAGTCCGTCCGGAAGAGCCCCGGCCCCGGTCGCTCAGCCCGAACAAAACGGCTAGAATTCGACCGCCTTGGGCGAACGCCTGAGTCCCCCAAGGGGGACCGCTTGTCGACCGCCCGGGCGCACCGGCGCGGTTGACCTTGTCGGCGAGAGAACCCTTCGGAAATCTCACAGCTAAAGAATCAGTGGACGTCGATCAGGCGTGCAGCCCGCAACTCCATTCGTTCCGCACTTGCGCCAATCTACTCGCGCCAATCGGCTCGCTCCTATCGTTATCGCTCCTATCGTTATCGCTCCTATCGTTATCGCTCCTATCGTTATCCCTTATCGCCCCTACTCCAACCCGTACCCAACTTAAGGTCTACTCCTACGAATATGTCCTCTCCTTCGTATTCACTCGCGAATCCTTTCCTGGCCGATCCGGCCCCCGACCCGCCGAGCAAGAATGCTGGCGAGGAAACCTACGATCGCGCCCTGGAGCTCGAACGCGAACTGCACCAACTGCCCGTTCAGGGCGGGGGAACCGATCGCGTTCGGACCCAACACGCCAAAGAGCGGATGACGGTCTGGGAACGCATCAAGGTGCTCACCAACAGCGAGCCCAATATTCTCTGGCGCAACTGGGGACCGAGGCTGGACGGGGCTTCCATCGTCACCGGCATTCTCGAGATCGGCGGACGTGATGTCGCGGTCTACGGACACGACTTTACGCTCAGGGCGGGTTCCATGGACGCCACCAATGGCGCTAAACTCGCCCGTCTGATCTACATGGCCGGAGAACAGGGCATTCCCCTGATCGGCATGAACGACTCCGCCGGCGCCTTCGTTCCGGCCGGGGTTGGGGGGCTCGACGGGTACAGCGAGGCCTTCACCGCCCTTCGCAAGATCAGTGGCCGGGTTCCCAGCATCAGCTTGATGTTCGGCTTCAATGCTGGAGGCGGCGCCTATCTTCCACGCCAGGGCTCTTTCATGATCCAGTGCGAAGAGACCTTCATCGGGTTGACCGGACCGGGAGTCGTCAAGTCGGTCCTGGGCGAAGAGGTCACCGCCAACGAACTGGGAGGACCGAACGTTCACGGCATGAGTGGCGTCTGCGACCTCACCACCGTGGACGAGCTGGGCTCATTGCGAACCGCTATTCGCCTGCTCTCGTATTTGCCCGACAACAACGAAGCATCGGCTCCTTTCAAGAAAACCTCGGATCCCGTCGACCGCTATACCGTCGAAGAGGACATCCTCTTCCGACGAACTTTCTCGAATCCCGCGGGCATGTACGCCCCCATGGACATAAGCCTATACCTCCAGCAGATCACGGACTTTGGTGAGTACTTCGAGTTGCAACCCCAACGCGCCCGGAATCTTCTCACGGCCTTTGGCCGACTCGCTGGGCACGTGGTCGGGTTCGTGGGCAACAACTCGGCGGTGGCCTCGGGACAGATTGACATCGACGCCGCCCTCAAGGGCACTCGATTTATTCGTTTTTGTAACCTCTACAACATCCCGCTGATTTTCATCGAGGACACCACCGGGTTTCTGCCCGGGAAGGAGCAAGAAAGCCGGGGCATCATCCTGGCTGGGCGCAAACTTCTCGATTCGATCATCGACGTTCGAACACCCCGCATGACCATGATCATCCGCAACGCATTCGGAGGCGCCTATGCGAGTTGGAACTCCTACTTCACAGGGGCCGACCGCGTATTCAGCATGCCCATGGCTCGCATCGCCGTGATGGGTCCCGCGGGCAAGGACTTCGTCTACAAGAATGAACTGCGCCAAATTGCCGGCGATTACCAGGCCGCCATCAAGTCCGGGGGGTCCGAGGCCAGCGCCGCAGCCGCTCGAGATACAGAGCTGGCCAAGCTCTCGGATCGCTACGAGTCAGAGCTCATGAACCCCAAGGAAGCGCTTTCCCTTGGCTCGGTTTCAAGCCTTGTCCGCCCGGGCGAAAGTCGACGTGTTCTCGCCGAGAACCTCTCCTTCCTCATGCGCCACTACCAGCCCTCTCCCATGGGCGGCACACAGAGAGAACACGAATAATGCTCGGTTCCGATTCGACGCCTCAGCGCTTCCACGAAGCCGACTCCGAGTGGCTTCGCTCGTTCTCCCTTCAGGACATCAAGTGCCTCGTGGTGTGCCGCGGCCCCGTCCGCATGGAAGCCTTCGAGATCTTCCAGGAGATCGGAATTCGCGAGTTCGGAATGCTGCTCTCGGAGAAGGACTCGGTGGTCTACCCACGCTGCCTGGCTCCTGAGATTCGGTCTCTTTCATTCCCGGCCAACATCCACCGAGTGCCCGACTACATGGGTTCCGGCCAAGAGGAAAAAAATCAGCGCATCGCCCAGATCGTGCAGATCGCACGGGACCACGACTACACCCACATATTTGCGGGCTATGGCTTCATGGCCGAGGACGCAGATTTCATTCAGGCCCTCGAAGACGCGGGGATTGGTTTTTTCGGCCCCTCGGCCTCGGTCATCCGGCGGGCGGGCGCGAAGGACGAAGCCAAAAAACTCGCTCGCAGCCTGAACAACGCGGTGATTCCGGGAATTGACGACATCTCGGCCCGGGCCCTGCTGTCCCGAGTCCAAGATCGCAGCGGCCTCGAAGGTCTCGCCGGAGAAAGCGCCCTCGACTTCGAGTACGACGACAAGATTTCGCCGGAAGAAAATGCCGAAGCCCTGCTTCAACTCGGCTATGCCAGAACCGTTGAACTGGTGAGCATTGAAGAATTGCAACAGGCCGGGGAACGCGAGAGCCAAGAGATTTGGGCCCAGTATCCGGGCAAGCGCATTCGCTTCAAGTGCATCGGAGGCGGGGGGGGCAAGGGACAACGGGTGGTCTCCGAGTCCAGCGAAATCTCTGCGGCGATCATGGAAATACTGGCCGAACAAAAAGTGATGGATCCGGGCTCCAACCGCAATTTTCTTATCGAGCTGAATCTTGAGACGACGCGTCACAACGAAATCCAGGTCATCGGGAATGGAGATTGGGCGATGGCCCTGGGAGGCCGCGACTGTTCGATCCAGATGCATGAACAGAAGCAACTCGAATTCTCCCTGACTTCAGAACTGCTCGAGGAAGCCGCCCGGGGCCGCACCGGTTCCGAGGCGAAAACCCTGAAAAAGGATGCTCAGACCCTGCTGGCTATGGAGCGTGATGCGGAGGCTTTTGGCGCCGGCGTAGGCTTGGACAGCGTCTCCACATTCGAGTGCATCGTGGAGGGACCCGATCATTTCTTCATGGAAATGAATACGCGAATTCAGGTCGAGCACGGCGTCACCGAACTCGCCTATCGGTTGAAGTTTTCAAATCCCGATGAGCCAACCGAATGCTTCCGAGTCGAACGGCTGATTGAAGCCATGGTTCTGCTTTCCCTGCATGGCAAGCGACTCCCCCGCCCCGAGCGCGAAGCGCGGCATCCCTCGGGAGCCGAAATCCGGGTCAATGCCACCAACGCGGCGCTCCAGCCCCACGCGGGCGGCCTAATCCGCCAATGGTCGAGGCCAATCCCTCATGAAATTCGCGACGATCAGGGGATCGGCACACGCAATCCCGATACCGGGGCGTTCATGTACTACAACCTTGCCGGAGCGTACGATTCCAACATCGCGTTGATCCTGAGCTACGGCAACGACCGAGAGCAGAACCTCGAACGGCTGAGCGAGATCCTTAGGCAAAATGAGATCCGCGGCGATGCTCTCGAGACCAACATCCCGGTGCAATACGGCCTCATCAACTGGATCCTCGGTATCGAGCCCATGATGAAGCCCAACACCCGCTTCCTGACCCACTACCTGGCCGCGGTGGGCTCTCTCCAGGTGATCGCCCAGGACGTAGACCTCGCCTTCGCGGCTCGGCAATTGCTCGAAAATGCAGCGGATGCCGACGCCCGGAAAGTCATTGGCGCCAAGGAGACCCTGCTTCTCCGTCCCCTGGGGCGCCTGCTCGCGGATGCCCACGCCCTTGCCGGCTTCATCGGCCGCCACCACACCAAGCTTTGGAGCGAAACCGATGGCAAGCTTGAATTCAAAGTCAATCCGCTGGAGCTTCTCAAACAGCTCTACCACTACCTCCACATGGATTTCCTACCGGGCAAACCCCCGTCAGAGATGATCTGGGAAGACGATCACGGGACCCTTCAGGATGGCCTCGCCTTCTACGGAAAAATCGCGCAGCTCTCCCGGCTGGACGACTGGCCGGGCATCCAGGCACTCCTGGCCCAACCCGAATGCGAGGCCGTGGCGCCGGGGGATCCCGAACTTTGGGCTCGCTGCCAGGCCACCCATGCGGGCTACCAGGCCGGGCTTGAGTTGCTCCTGATCATCCCCCGAATCGCGATGCGTTCGGGTTTCACCGAAATCCAGATGGATGACACCTTCGAACCGAGCTTTCCCAACCAGTACACCGACCCGGCAATCGCGGCGCCCCTGATCCGCAGTCTCGCCCCCCCGCCCAAGGCCAGTAGCAATGAAATCGTCACGCCCATGGGTGGAGTCTTCTACGCGCGCGAGGCTCCCCATCTTCCGCTGCTCACCGAGGCAGGCATGCACTTCGATGAGGGCCAGCCATTGTTCATCATCGAAGTCATGAAGATGTTCAACAAGGTCAACGCCCCCTTCTCGGGAACCGTGACTCGCTGCCTGATCGAAGAAACCGAGGGCTCCGTGGTCACCAAGGGGCAGAAAATCTTCGAGATCGTGCCCGACGAGATGATCGTGGAAGAATCCGATGACGAGATCCGCGAGCGACAACACGGTGTCACCCAGGCCTTGCTCGTCTAACCGATTCCCCCAGAACCCAGGAGCCCAGCCGGAGTTCGGCATTTGTCCGCCCCGGCGCAGGCGATACACTAGGGGCTCCGTTGTCCAATCCGAACCTTCTCCGGTTCGCGATAGAGGAGTACGATGCTCCATCTACGCGGCGCTCCCGCCCTTTCGGCTTCTCGCAGCGCTATCCAGCTCCGAACGATTCAGGATCTAGCCCCCGAAATCAGCGGGCTGGGGGCGGATTTTGCGCATTTCGTCCATTTCGCCCCCTCGGCCCCATCCCTGACCCCAGACGAGAAGCGGGTGCTCCAGCGGCTGCTCCACTACGGCCCGCGCCGAGACCAGGCCCAAGCGCCCGAGGGTCGACTGATCCTGGTCGTCCCCCGGGTCGGAACCCTCTCCCCGTGGTCGTCCAAGGCCACGGATATTGCTCATATCTGCGGCCTCGAAAAAATCGAGCGCCTAGAGCGCGGGATCGCGTACTGGCTGGAAGGCAACCCTCGACCGGAAGGCATCCAGGCCGCGGCTGCGCTGCTCCATGATCGAATGACCCAGACGGTCCTCGACGACTTCGATGACGCCCGTCGGCTCTTTGAACATGCCGATCCACGCCCCCCGACCGAGGTGGACGTCCTTGGAAGCGGTCGAGAGGCGCTGGTCCTGGCCGACAAGGAACTGGGTTTGGCCCTGGCGGACGATGAAATCGATTATTTGGTAACGAGTTTTTCCGACCTGGCCCGCAATCCCACCGACGTGGAATTGATGATGTTCGCCCAGGCCAATTCCGAGCACTGTCGGCACAAGATCTTCAACGCCGATTGGATCATCGACGGAGTTCCCGCCCCGGATTCGCTTTTTTCCATGATCCGCAATACCACAAAGCACTCCCCAGACGGCGTGCTCTCGGCGTACTCGGACAACTCCGCCGTCATGGCGGGCAGCCTCGCGACCCGCTTCATGCCCGACCCCGGGGACCACACCTACAAGGCACACGGCGAACCCGTTCACATCCTCATGAAGGTGGAGACACACAATCATCCCACAGCGATTTCCCCCTACCCCGGCGCTGCGACGGGTTCGGGCGGGGAAATTCGAGACGAGGGAGCTACCGGGCGGGGAGCTCGCCCCAAGGCCGGACTCACGGGCTTCTCGGTTTCGAATCTGCGCATTCCCGGAGCCGAGCAGCCCTGGGAGAAGGACTTCGGGAAGCCCCAGCGCATCGCCTCGGCTCTGGACATCATGCTGGAAGCGCCGATCGGCGGAGCCGCCTACAACAACGAGTTCGGGCGGCCGAATATCGCCGGCTACTTTCGAACCTTCGAGGAAAAAGTACCGGGCCCCGGCGGCGCGGAGGTTCGCGGATTTCATAAGCCCATCATGCTCGCGGGCGGGTTCGGCAGCATTCGCCACGAGCACGTGGAAAAGGGCAAGATTCCTCCCGGCGCAAAAATCATCGTGCTCGGCGGACCCGCCATGCTGATCGGCCTGGGTGGCGGCGCTGCTTCCTCCATGGACTCGGGAGCCAGCCACGAAGATCTGGATTTCGCCTCGGTTCAGCGAGAGAACGCCGAACTCGAACGACGCTGCCAGGAGGTCATCGACGCTTGTTGCTCGAGGGGTTCGGCCAACCCGATCATCTCCATCCACGATGTCGGCGCCGGTGGTCTGTCCAACGCGTTGCCCGAACTCGTACACGACAGCGACCGGGGCGCGCGCTTTCACCTCCGCGAGGTTCCGAGCGCCGAAAGCGGAATGACCCCCATGGAGCTCTGGTGCAACGAGAGCCAGGAACGCTATGTGATGGCCATCGCCGAGGAAGACCTGGTCGATTTCGAGGCGCTCTGCCAACGCGAGCGCTGTCCTTTCGCAGTCGTCGGGGAAGCCACAGAAGAAGCACACCTCTCCCTGGACGACTCGTTTTTTGGCAACAGCCCCATCGACCTTCCCCTGTCCATCCTCTTTGGCAAACCCCCGCGCATGCTGCGTGACGTCAAGCACATTCCCTTCGACCCCGAACCCCTGGATCTGCAATCCATCGATCTCGTCGAGTCCGCGGAAGCCGTCTTGCAACTTCCCACGGTGGGGGACAAGAGCTTCCTGATCACCATCGGCGATCGCACCGTGGGCGGACTCGTGGCCCGAGACCAGATGGTGGGGCCGTGGCAGGTGCCCGTGGCCGATGCGGGGGTGACGGCCTCGGGCTTCGATGCCTACACGGGAGAGGCCATGGCCCTGGGTGAGCGCAGTCCCATTGCCCTGCTCGATGCCGCCGCTTCCGCCCGCATGGCGGTGGGCGAAGCCATCACCAATATCGCCTCGGCGAGCATCCTCGGTACCCATCAGATCAAGCTCTCCGCCAACTGGATGGCGGCGGCCGGGCATACCGGCGAGGACGCCCGGCTCTACGATGCGGTTCGGGCGGTGGGCATGGAGATTTGCCCGGCCCTGGGCATCGCGATTCCCGTAGGCAAGGACAGCCTCTCCATGCGCAGCGTATGGCAGGACGAAGAGGGCCAACGCAGCGTCACCGCGCCGATCTCCCTGGTCGTCACCGCTTTCGCACCCGTGCGCGATATTCGCAGCTCCCTCACCCCGGAACTGCGAACCAATGTCGGTGAAACCCAACTTCTTCTGATCGACCTCGGGGGGGGCAACAATCGCCTGGGTGGATCCGCTCTGGCTCAAGTCAACGGCGGCGTGGGCAGCGAACCCCCAGACGTCGACGACCCCGCCCGGTTGCGCAAATTCTTCGACGCAATCCAGACGCTCAACGCCGACGATTTCCTCCTCGCCTACCACGACCGCTCGGACGGCGGGCTTCTGGCAACCCTTTGCGAAATGGCCTTCGCCGGGGGGACCGGCCTCGACATCGACCTCTCGGCCCTACGCGGAGAGGCGATTCCCGCGCTCTTCAACGAGGAGTTGGGCGCGGTCGTGCAGGTTCCGACCCCCAAGCTCGAATCCGTCTACGCGGTCCTCGGACACCATGGTCTCGACAGCCTGGCCCACGTGATCGGCACCCCGGCGCCGGGCTCTACGATCCGAATCCGCCACGGAGAAACATTGCTCCTCGAGCAAAGCCGCAGCGCTCTGCGCAACCTGTGGTCGGAGACAACGTCGCGCATGCAAACCCTGCGCGATGATCCTGGCTGCGCGAGCCAAGAACAGGCCCTTCGCGTCGACGACACCGACCCGGGCCTCTCGGTCCACCTCCCCGCGCACTTCACCCGGGCCGAGCCCATGCTCCGAAGCACCGGGGACGCTCGGCCGCGCATGGCCATCCTGCGGGAACAGGGGGTGAATGGCCAGATCGAAATGGCGGCGGCCTTCGACCGGGCGGGCTTTGAATGCGTCGATGTCCACATGAGCGATCTACTGGGAGGCCGGAGCCAACTGAGCGACTTCAAGGGCCTCGCTGTGTGTGGCGGGTTCTCCTATGGCGACGTCCTGGGTGCCGGTGAAGGGTGGGCGAAGTCGATTCTTTTCTCCGCACCGGTCCGCGACAACTTCGAAGCGTTTTTCGCCCGCCCGGACACCTTTTCCCTCGGAGTCTGCAACGGCTGTCAGATGCTCTCGAACCTTCACGAACTGATCCCGGGGGCCGAGCACTGGCCCCGTTTCGTACGCAATCAGTCCGAGCAATTCGAAGCTCGGCTCTCTTTGGTCGAGGTCCAAGCCAGCCCCTCGATTCTGCTGCGCGGAATGGAGGGTGCCCGGTTGCCCATCGCCGTCGCCCATGGCGAGGGGCGCGCAGAATTCACCCAGGAGAGCAGCGCCGGTGACCTCGAGGCAACGGGCCTGGTGGCGGTGCGCTTTGTCGATCACCGGGGTGCCCCCACGGTGCACTATCCCGAAAATCCCAACGGGTCGCCGGGCGGGATCACCGGGCTGACCAGTCGCGATGGCCGGGTCACCCTGATGATGCCCCACCCCGAGCGGGTCTTTCGAGCCGTGCAACACTCCTGGCGGCCCCAGGGCTGGACCGAGGACGCGCCCTGGATGAACCTTTACCGAAACGCCCGAAACTGGGTGAGTTGATCCGGTCGCCGGATCGGCTTCCCCGCGGAGCAAAGAAATGGATCACTCGTCCCTGAAAGCAATATCACCGGTGGATGGCCGCTATGCGGGCAAGCTCGACGCTTTGCGTCCCATTACCAGCGAGTTTGGCCTGATCCAGCGACGGGTCCGGGTAGAGCTTCGCTGGCTCCAGCATCTGGCCAACGAACCGGGAATCGCCGAGGTGCCCGAGCTCTCCTCAAATGCGCGCGAGTTCCTCGGAAATCTTCAGGCCAACTTCAGCGAAGCCGATGCCGAAAGAGTCCAGGAAATCGAGCGGCGAACGAACCACGACGTCAAGGCCGTGGAGTATTTCATCAAGGAACGGATTCAGGGTCTGCCCGAACTCGAAGCCATCGCCGAATTTGTTCACTTCGCGTGCACCTCCGAAGACATCAACAACCTGGCTTATGGGCTGATGATTCAAGAGGCCCGAGAGCGCTGCCTACTTCCGGAGATGGACGACGTAATCGCGGCGATTCGAACCCTGGCCGAGACCCATGCCGATCAGCCCATGCTCTCGCGCACCCATGGACAGCCGGCCTCCCCCACGACCCTGGGCAAGGAATTGGCCAACGTGGTGGCCCGTCTGGCCCGCCAGCGGCAGCAGGTGGCCGAGGTCTCCGTGCTGGGAAAAATGAACGGCGCGGTGGGCAACTACAACGCCCACCTGGCCGCCTATCCCGAACTGGATTGGCCGCGGATCGGCCAGGAGTTCGTCGCGGAACTGGGCCTGGAACCCAATCCCTATACGACCCAGATCGAACCCCACGACTACATGGCCGAACTCTTTCACGCCCTCTCCCGCTTCAATACCGTTTTGTTGGACTTCGATCGGGATATCTGGAGCTACATCTCCATCGGCTACTTCCGCCAGCGGACCGTCGAGGGCGAAGTTGGGTCGTCCACAATGCCCCACAAGGTCAACCCCATCGATTTCGAGAACAGCGAGGGCAACCTGGGCATCGCGAATGCCCTTTTGACCCACCTGGCGGGCAAGCTTCCCATCTCGCGCTGGCAACGAGATCTCTCCGACTCCACCGCGCTTCGCAATCTCGGCGTCGGACTGGCTCACTCCTCCATCGCCTACCAGGCCACGCTGAAGGGCCTGGGCAAGCTCAATGTCAACCCTGAGGCGATGGCCGCTGACCTCGACGCCAATTGGGAAGTTCTCGCCGAGGCGATCCAGACAGTCATGCGGCGATACGGAATCGAAGAGCCCTACGAAAAGCTCAAGGCTCTGACTCGCGGGCGCAGAATCGACTCGGCCACCCTGAGCGCATTCGTCGAGAATCTGGACCTCCCCGATCAAGTCAAGCGGGAACTGTCCGCGCTCACACCCGAGCACTATCTGGGCAATGCCAGCGCCCAGGCGGGCAAGATATCTGGCAGCTAGTCGAGGCCCTTTCGCCATGAAGACTTCCGAGGAGGCCGAGAGCATGCCCGCCCAGACGGACAAACCCCCGCGCCGAATCCTGGGCTCGCCCCTGGTCCATTTCCTGGTGCTGGGTTCGCTTCTTTTTTTCGGCCAAAGGGCCCTGCTCACTCCCGAGCCCGAGGTCGTGATTCGCTTGACGGCCCAAGATGTCGCCGCCCTGGAAAAAGGCTGGTGGGAACGAAATGGCCGGGCTCCGGGTGGCGAAATCCTTCAGGCGCTCATCGACTCCCACGTCGAGGACGAACTGCTCCTCCACGAAGCCCGGGGCCTGGGCTGGCACCTCACCGACGGCATCGTTCAGCGGAGACTACTTCGCAACCAACGCTTCTTGGAGAGCGACGAAAGCGTCTCCGATCAAATCCTCCTGGAGCGTGCCTTCGAGCAGAAAATGGACCGGACCGACTTGGTGGTCCGGCGTCGGTTGCTCGAACGCATGCGGCTTCTGATTTCCGCAAGGGTCCGGTCCACTCCCCCCACCGATCAGGAACTGGAAGAGTATCGAGCGCAGAATGCGGACGTCTTCCTCCGTCCCAATCGCGTCGCTCTGAGCCACATCTTCCTCAGCCGCGACAGCCGACAGGATCGCTTAGAAGCCGACGCCGAGGCCCTGGGACAAAAATTGCGCGACGAAGGCGTTCCCCCGGACGAGGCCAGGGCCTGGGGCGACCCTTTCCTCCTCTCCCATCGAATCCCGCTCTCCAGCGAGGCTTCCATCGGCCGTCAATACGGACCGCAGTTCGCCGCCCAGGCCATCGACGCGCCCACAGACCGCTGGAGCGGACCGATTCCCTCGAGCTACGGGGCCCACCTGGTCTGGGCCCACGAACACAGCCCCGCGGAGGTCCCCCCCCTCGAAGAAATCCGCTCCCGGGTCGAAAACGAACTGCTGCGCGAGCGCGAAAAGGCAGCAATGCGGACCCATACCGCGCGTCTTCGCGAGAACGCCGAGATTATTGTGACCCACCCGATTCCCTCGGCCTGAGCCGCCCCCGACCCGAGGGTTCACTCCTCGCGCAGCGCCTCCACGGGATCCAGGCGCGCCCCGTGCCGACTCGGCAAGAGCGTGGCGCCCAGGGAAAGCACCAGAGCAATGGAGACCACGCCAAACACCTGAACCGGGTCCACCTCGGAAGGCAAGGTGGAGATCTGATAAACGCTCGAAGGCAGCGTATCGATCCCGGTGAAGTCCTCGATGCGCGCCTGGACCCAGGCGAGTTGGGTGGAGACCGCAATCCCCGCAAGAACGCCCCCGGCGACTCCCGCCATCCCGATCAACGTACCCTCGATGGCAAAAATCAATTCGATGCTCTGATCTCGAGCGCCCATGGTTTTCAAGATCGCCACATCACGGGATTTCGCCATGATCATCATCATCAAGGTCACGACGATGACAAACGCGGAGACCACCATGATCATCACCAGGAGCATGAACATCAGGGAACGGTTGTCCTGCAGGGCATGGAAGAAACCGGGAAAGAGTTCCTTCCAATCCCTCGCAAAAAAAGGATGTCCCAGTTCGACTTCCACAGCGTCCGCCACCTGGCGCGAGCGAAAGAAATCTACGCTGCGCACTTCGAACCCCGAAAGGCCGACGCCTCCGCCAAGGAACGCCTGAACCGCCGGAATGCTCGCGTAGGCATAAAGCTGGTCGAATTGCAGAAAACTGGACTCGAATAACCCAACGACCCGAAAGCGGACCAACCGTGGCGCCGGGCCCAGGGGGGTCGGGCGGCCGCCATGGGGCGAGATCAGGATCAGGGGATCGCCTGTCGCCACACCCAGGCTTTCCGCCAGAGCGCTGCCGATCATCAAACCCGGAAGCGCCTGCTCGGCCCCTGAATTCGGCGGGATCAAGTCGTCGAGGCTGCCGGCAAGAATTCGGTCGGCGAGACGGGTCACCGTCACCGCCCGTACCGGATCGATTCCGCGCAAGCGGACCGGGGCGATTCCTCCGGCCGGTTTGCGAACCATGCCCTCGGCCTCAACGAAGGGACTGGCGGCCACAACGCCCTCAACACCTTCGATTCGCTCGAGGGCCGAGGCCGATTCAAGAATTTCACCGTAGTAGCTGCGCACGAGAAAGTGCGCGTAGTTGCCCACGATTTCGTCGCGCCAGGTGCGTTCGAAGCCGTTCATCACCGAAAGCACGGTGATGATCAGCCAGACCCCCGCGGCCACAGCCCCCACGCAGATCAGCGTAATCGCCGAAATGAAGACCTGCCTTCTCTCGGCCACGAGATAACGCGTGGCAATGAACCATTCGGCACCGGTCCGCATTTCGATCAGGCCCGCGACCGAGAGCGGCACCAGGCCCAGAAGAACCGCCAGAAGAACTCCGGCCAGGGCGCCCTCGGCAAACCCAAGGCCGCCCCCCCCCTCGAACAGGAAGACCTCCGCGACCCCAAGCGCCGCCGGAAGGCCCACAGTGAGCACCATGCGCAAGGGAACCCCTCGCCCGAGCGCTTGGCGATACACCGCCATGGCGGCCACGCTGAGAACGGCCAGTGGGACCAGAACCCGGGCCAACGCCCCGGCCCAATCGGCCCAGGGGGCCGACCCCATTTCGGGCTGGGCGTAGTCGAGCCACAACAGGGAGTAAAAAAAGCAGAGCACGCCCGCTGCGGGCGCGACCCACTGCATCCGCGCCGCCGCCCGGGCAAAACGGCCCAGCACCACGAACGCGGCGACTATATAGACGCCACCGACAACAACCATCACCCCGCCGACCGCAACAATAAAGGCCAGGGAAAGGCTGCCCCCGATATCCGCGATGACACTCCAAATTCCGGTCAGGCTATCCAATCTCTCGATCCGTGGTTCTCATTGGCCCGGGGCGAAGGCCTGGCTCTCGGGAGCGCACACGATAGCGACGAGACCTGGACAACGCTCCGCCACGCCCCCTCGGGAGAGCAGAGTTGGCTCGCCGAGGCAGCGCCTCGGGGCTAGAGTCGGCTCTCCCCAGGGCCATCGGGACCGAGGCGAATGGCCTCGCAGGCGATGACCGTACTCCCATGGACTCATCACGGATTCCCATGCACGCAGTCACCCCCGAAGAGCGCGATCAATTCGAGAAACTGGGTTTTTTCACCCGGCTGAACCTGTTCTCCGAGACCGAACTCCAGGCCATTCGAGTCGCGGCGGAAAATGTCCACCAACGCGTGGTTGACGCCGCCGACCGCAAGAGCGACGAGCCTGGCCCGGGCAACCCTGAAAATGCATCCGTCGGGCCCGTGGATCAGGTCGACAACCAGAAGTACCAGGAGATCCTCGGCTCGACGATCAAATGGGAGTGGGACGACGATCTACGCGCGGTACGGTCGATGGAGCCGGTCTTTCAACTCGATGATCACCTGGCCGCAGTCATCGACGACCCCCGGCTCTGGAAACCCTGTTCGGACATCATCGGCTGCCCCACCCTTTCGCTCTTCAGCGACAAGCTGAATGTCAAGCGCCCGGGCGGCGCGCCCTTCCCTTGGCACCAGGAGGGCCCCTACTGGGCCTACGGGGCGGAAGACCTGGAGCGGGTGATCACCCTGATCCTCTACCTCGATGACGCCAGCGTGGAAAACGGTTGTCTTTGGATCATTCCAGGGACCCATAAGTACGGTCCCCTGGAATCACTCAAGGATCGAGGCACCCTCGGCCGGCTCTACACCGACGTCGAGCAGTTGGAAGAAAAACCGATCCCCATGGACCTGCCCGCCGGATCGGTGGGATTTTTCCATCGCGATATCGTGCACGGTTCTCAAACGAATCGGACTGAGGAAAATCGCCGGGCCTACTTGCTCGCCTATCAACCCGCCGGCCTGCACCAATGGCGAAACGGCGAGCAGCGAGACATCAAGACGAATGGCTCCGGCCAAGCCTGAACTTCCCGAGAATAGGAAGCCATGACTGCCCAAAACGACGACTCCATTCGGCCCACCGACTCGGACCTGCGCTGGAGTCCCGAGCGAGCCAATGCCTGGTGGAACGAGCGCCCCCTGCCCGTTGGCTGCAATTTCGTTCCAAGCACCGCCATCAATCAGTTGGAGATGTGGCAAGCGGCCACCTTTGATGCGCCCACTATCGCCCGTGAACTCGGCTGGGCAGCAGGCCTTGGTTTCAACACGATGCGGGTTTACTTACACGATCTCCTATGGGAACAGGATGCCCGCGGATTTCTGGGGCGCATGGATGAAGTCCTTGATATCGCGGACAAAGTAGGCATCCGCATCATCCCGGTCCTCTTCGACGATGTCTGGAACCCGGAGCCCAAGCTGGGCCCCCAACCCGACCCCTACCCGGGCCGACACAATTCGGGCTGGGTCCAAGGACCTGGACTGGGTGCCCTCAATGCCTACCCCGACAATCCGGAGATTTCCCATCGCCTGGCCGCCTACGTGGCTGGGGTCATTGAGCGCTTCGCCGAGGATTCCCGGGTGCTGATGTGGGACGTCTACAACGAACCCGGCGGCTATCCCTCCCCCGGCGCTGAGCCCGTGGGCGAAGCCTGCTTGCCCCTGCTCAAGGATGTCTTCGATTGGGCGCGCGCTGCGGCGCCCAGCCAGCCTCTCACCTCGGGACTTTGGTGGAACCCCCTAGCGCCGCTTCCGCCCAGCATCGGCGAACTGCAGTTGGCCGGTTCGGACATCGTCTCCTTCCATCACTACGGGCCGGTGGAAGACCTGATCGTTGTATACGACCAAATTCGCACCGACACCGATCGTCCAGTGCTGTGCAGCGAATACATGGCGCGCAACATGAGGAGCCGGTTCGAAACCCATCTCCCCGCTTTCCGGGAACGTTCGGTAGGCGCCATCAACTGGGGCCTGGTCAGCGGCCGCAGTCAGACCATTTATCCCTGGTGGAGTTGGTTCGACAAGGAGCCCGCTCCGGAACCCGAGATCTGGTTTCACGACATCCTGCGCGCCGACGGCAGCCCCTTCGACCCGAAAGAAGCGGATTTCCTACGCGGCTTCCTCGAAACCGAAGGCCAGCCCGCTTAGACCCAGAATCGGCCAACGTTGCTCCGGCCACGCGGAGCACCACGCTTTCTGCGGGACGCGATCCAGCGAAGTTTCCCGTTCTCGTTGCTTCGGCGTGCCAACGGACAGCGCCGGGCCGTTGACCTCAAGGAAGAAAACGAAACAGGATAGGGTCCCGTTCGTTGAGTTCGTACAGCCACGTCGCGAGCACTTCAGAAAATCGTTGCAGCATGTCCCTCAGCCTTCCTGAAGGCGCGCCGCCAGGTGGTCCCTGGCTATCTCGCGGAGAGGCACAGCCTCGTTACCCCGACTCATGCTCTCGAACGCGTGGGCAACAAAAGCGCGGCGGCGTTCGATGGGTACGCCCAAGCCAGGAGTCCGGCGAATCGCTTCCTCGAGGTTCGTCCCGGCAAGATCATGAAGGTCGATCAGGTGAAAGAGCATGTGGAGCACAGGACGACGACTCCCGTGGAGCCGAACACAAAGGTCGAATGCCCAGTGGGGAAACATCCGCATCAACGTCGCATAAAAGGGTATTCGCACCACGGGAAGCACCGAGAAGGGGATCTCCACCAGGAGCGGCCTGTCTGCCCCATCGGGCTCGCAATCTCGGTAGAGCTTCCCGGGGCCGGGAAGGTAAGGCCAGGGCGGCGCCAGAACATTGAAAAATTCGCCCAGGTTGTAGTCGGCGCGCTTGATGAAGAGCTTTCCATAGAGCATGAAAGTCCAGATCATCAAGGGCGAGGGAATCACCGACGAATCGTAGGCGTAGCCCCGCTCGCGTAGGATGCTGAGGGTTTCCTGGTCGACATCCCCGGAAGGCGTGCGAAATCCCACAGGCCTTTCTCCGATAATATCGGCAATGGCCTCCTCTCCCAACCGAATCTCTTCGTGCTTCGCCGCCCGGCTCAGGTCTCGAAATGCGTAGGGGTGCGTGTAGGAGTGGTTCGCGACCTCGTGGCCGCGCTCGGCGATTTCGCGTACAGCCCGGCGGTTGGCCGCATCCCGGCCATCGCGCCCGATCATGAAGAACGTTGCCCGAGCGCCGACTCCATCGAGTTCGTCGAGAAAACGCGGCACCGCCTCGGGAAGGAAGCTGGCTCCCGAAACTCCCGAGCCGGGACCCACCAAGCTCTGGTAGTCCTCATAGTTGTCCATATCAACGGTTATGCAGGCCTTCATGGGCGCCCAGCATACCACTTGAAACGGAGGACCCGTACGGATCCGCGTTCACCCCTCGCAACCCTTGAATCAATCCGAAGAGCGGGCTTGCATCGATGCGCCCGAAGACCCGGAAAGGACGAGCAGTGCCTCACCGTTCTCGCCGCGCTCGACCCGGGGCGGGCGACGCATGTGACATTTTCGTCCGTCGGCCACCCGACCGTCGGCCAGGGCAAAGCGGTAGCCATGCCAGGGGCAGACCACGTGGCCTTGGGAAATTTCCGCGTCGTCCAGGGGGCCGCCCCGATGGGGGCAGAGCACCGAATGCGCGGCAAAGCCGGCTTCGGTCTCAACCACGCGATAGTCCCCCGCCTCGCTGGGAACCCGCAGGGGCAAACGACCCGCGAGCCCCTCCCACTGTCCGAGGGAAATCGCGCCGACGTTCGGCGGCACGCCCGATTGCTCCCGAACCCGGGCGGCATCCACCACTTGCTGACGGCGAACCATCATCGCCTCATCCTCATCCCAGAGTCGCGTATAGAGGGCAACCAGCGACGCACCCACGGCCTGAGCCTGCTCGCCTTGCGCCATGGGAAGCCAGAACTCGACCCGGACGTGGGTACTGTGATCGCTTTCCGGAGTCAGGGTCACGACGGTATCCGCCCCCTTGCCCGGCCCCTCAAGGGTGCGCGTGTGATAGACATCGAGATCGGGGTCCCGGCGCAGATCGATCAACAGGCTTTCGGAATCCCCCGGCGCGGCCGGCCGAACCCAGGCGCGCCAACCCCAGTCACCCGACGCCTCCAATTCGATCGCCGAAAAAGCGAGGCCGTGGAGCCAGGGCAGATGCTCCCAGTCGTGCACGTTTTCCCAGACCCGTTCGAGGGACACGCCCACAAGACGCTCGTACACGGCACCCAGGGTCGGTTCGTTCGACAAAACCCACGTTCTCCTTCGCGTGTTTAGGAATGCCCGCTCTCCGCCCCGCCGGAGCGCGTTCTACGGGCCTCTTTCTTCATCTCTTGAGCCGGGTGCTGGGCGACCGGTTGTCCAACCCCGGACTCATCCCGAACCGATTCGAGGACTAATGCACTATTCGACTGGTTTTACTGCCCAGAAACCCGGCACTGACGGTCACCACGTCGCCCGGGCGCAGATAGGCGGGATCCGATCCCGACCCTCCGATCATGAAGTCCAGCTTGGATTCGGCGTCGGGATCCACCAGCAAGAGGCTCCTCTGGATCCAACCCGGAATTTGGGCGGCCACTCCGGGAGGCGTCCCGGTGATCACCCAATCGCCGGGCTTGAACCCGTTGAGACTAAAACCCTCGGCAACCCCGAGCAGAATCGCTCGAGGACCCATGATGATGTCCTCGGATGCGGCACTCTGGCGAACTTCCCCGTTCACCTCGGTGCGAAGTTCGACACACGGCCAGGAATCCACCGCAGGGGAAAGCGGAACCCAGACCTGATTCCCGATGGGCAGAAAACCGGGCAGCCCCTTCCCTTCGGCGAGGTAGGCGACGGTTTGCTCGAAACGTGGGGCCATCCCGATGAGGATGCGCGCGGTAATGTCGTTGGCGACGAAATAGCCCACGGGCGGCGCGAAGTCCGGACGACGCAGATCCTCCAAAGAAATATTGGAAAGAACCTTCAACCCGATCTCCACCTCGTAGTCGAGCAGGGCTGGAATTTCAAGAAAAAGCTCAGCGAGGTTCTCGGCATGCCCGGGGTCGATCTCGCGGACTCCCTGGAGCAGGACCTCCCGCGACGGATAAACGATTTCATCGCCCAAGTTAACCGTGTGCATGCGCTTGCGAAAAATCGGAGGGCCCGTCTCCGGATCGTAGAGGCCAGGGGACTCGGCGATATGCCCCGCGTAGCTGAGACCCAGACCGTAAACGTCGCCGGGATCGCCCAGCGCCTGGTCCACACCCGCCGAAGCATCCAGGCAGGTCAATCGCGCGGGCATTGGATACTCGAGGAATGGACGAAAAAGAAAGACGCCCAACGCCATCGCCGTAGCGAGTAACAGGAGCAACAGGACCGACATCACCCGCATGACATCACCCGCATAAAGTCACGACATCTTCCTTGGGCAGGATGCCCCAGAGGCCCATGATAGGTCAGGTCCCAGCCCGCTCCTATCTTGGCCCGGAAGCCGGAATGAATCCCCGGCCCGCATCCCTAGCGGAGCCCTCGGGCCAGTTCGGCATAGCGATCCAAGAGAGGCAGGGCTTTCTCGGCGGCAACCGAGGGAAGCGAAAAAGTCAACTCGGTGAAACCCGCTTCGATCAAACGCTTGGCCTCTTCGGGCTTCGCGGGCGCCGCGAAAATCGCTTTATCCAGGGAGTCAAAGTCGCGCCCCGTCGTCGCGCACTGAGCACGGAGATCGGCCATCCCCTCCTCCAAACCGCCTCGAATCCCAATCGGCATCCAGCCGTCGCCGTAGTCGGTGACCCGCTCCCAGGTCCAGGGCGACTGAGCGCCGATCAAGACTTTGGGGCCGCCGGGCTGGACGGGTTTCGGCCAAGACCAGAGCGGGTCGAAGTCGACGAACTGGCCATGAAACTCGGGCTCGTCCTCGGTCCAGATCGCCTTCATGGCCAGGACCTTCTCGCGGACAATGGCCCAGCGCTTGTCGTAGATTGCGCCGTGGTTTTCCATTTCCTCCCGGTTCCACCCCGCCCCCACCCCGAGAACAACCCGGCCGCCGGAGATCACATCCAACGAGGCCACCGCCTTGGCGAGTTGAATGGGGTCTCGCTCCACCACGAGACAAATTCCCGTGCCCAACCTGAGTCGCTGAGTGACCGCGGCCGCGGCGGCCAGCGCCACGAAGGGATCGTGGGTGTGCCAGTACTCCTCGGGAAGATCGGCGCCTCCGGGCCAGGGGGTCTGCCGGCTTGTGGGGATGTGGGTGTGCTCGGTGACATAGAGGGAGTCGAGTTCCCTCTCCTCCAGGGCCAGGGCGAGTTCCACGGGCTGAATCGAGTAATCGGTGGGGAAAAAGGCAACGCCGAAATGGGTCAATGGGATTCCTCCTCGGGGGTAGTCCCACAGCATAGAAAATCTTGAAGCGGCCGGTGGGCTGCTAGGCTGACGATGCATTCAGACCCCTTATCCCCGATTCGCGTATCCAGGAGCAAACCCATGCCTCGGTTCCTCGCCCCCCTGATGACCCTCCTCTTCGTGCTTGCCCTTGCGGCTGCGGCGGCCCCGCCCTCGGTCAATCCGAGTTCGGTCAATTTGCCCGCACCCTATGGCCCCGAAGACACTCTCGGCGCCATCAACAACCTCTCCCCCGCCAAGGTCCTGGCCGCAGCCCGGTTGATCAAAACCGGCAAGACTTATGCCCTGGGCGTGCCCACGGGCCCGGAGACTCCGGCCTACGGCCCCCGTGGCTACAAACTCACGGTGACCCAACTCTCCGATGGAACCGGCACGCCCATGGGCAGCAATCGCGCCACGGGCAACGACGATCTCGTCTACGCCTGGATGGGGGTGGGGAGCCAGATCGATGGACTCGGCCACATGGGGGTCGACCACGTCTACTACAACAACACCCACGCCAGCGAATTTGTCACCACCCAGGGCCTACTGAAATTCGGCATCGACACCCTGCCCCCCATCGTGACCCGGGGCGTCCTGCTGGACATGACCCAGCACTACGGCGTGAGCCCCTTGCCCGAAGGCACGGCTTTCAATCAGAAGGAAATCGAGGCGGTCGCGCGCAAGCAGGGCATCGGCCTGGAGAAAGGCGACGTGGTGCTCTTCCACACGGGCTGGCTCGACTTGGCCGACAGCGACCCGGCGCGCTTCATGTCGGGCCAGCCGGGCCTGGGCCTGGGCGGTGCGCGGTACCTGGCCAAACAGGGCGTGGTGGCCGTAGGCGCCGACACTTGGGCGTTGGAGGCCCTGCCCTCGGAGGACCCCGCCACTGCCTTTCCCGTCCATCCCGAATTGCTCGCGCGTCACGGGGTCTACATCCTCGAAAACATGGATACCCGGGCGCTGGCGGCGGATGGCGTTTCGGAGTTTCTCTTCGTTCTCGGAGCGCCGCGATTCGTGGGGACGGTGCAGGCTGTCATCAACCCCGTCGCCATCCGCTAGCCAACGGGAGCATTCAGTTCTCGTCAATGGGAGGAACTGGCGTGATGCCGGTGTCTCGCACCCTGAAGCTTCTCATAACTCTCAACAAGCCTTAAGTGCTTGTCGATCCCCTCCAGCTTCATGTTTGTCGGCGTTAATCCAAAGAACCGAATCTTCCCTGAAACACTCGAGATTGCATTGCCGAGATTTTCCTCGCCGTACATGCGAGTAAGATTGGGGATGTAGTTTCGAAGCTCGAGGTCCTCTCCCAGCGTGATGTCGAGCACGGTATCCAAGGCTTGGTAAAAGCTTCTTCGTGCGGGTACGTTGTCGTTGTATTGCAAGAAGATACCCACCGATTCCTTCGCTTCTGCATACTTTCCGAGAGCCAGGCAGATGAGCCCTTTGAGTTCGCTGATCGTGCATTTCCCCCACGGAGAGTTTTCGTCGAATGCAACCCCAATCAATTCTGGGATCGACGTGTATTCATCAAGCTCACTTTCTTCGAGTTTTTCAAGCAGGCGCAAAAGAGCCTCGTCATTCAGTGAGTGAAGATTGAGTATGTCTGACCTGAAGGCGACCCCTTTGTTCGTGTTGTCCCAAGCAAGGTCCTCTGCTTCATAGATTTCCGAATAGCCCGGAACCAAAATTCTGCAGGCGTTCGCCCCGAGATCTTCGTAGTCCGCGATGTAGACTTCTTTGCCCAGGTCCCGCAGGATGCCCATCAAGTACTGATATTCTTGCTCCGTCGAACCTGAAAAATTCCAGTCGGAGAATTCATAGTCGACGGCTTGGCCAAAGAACTTCCAAGAAACCACTCCAGTCGAGTCTATGAAGTGCTCAACCATGTTGTCCGGCTCGCGGATGGCGAACTGGTTGAACGTAGGCGGCGGGACATCGTTCAAGCCCTCAAAGCTTCTGCCTTGCATCAATTCGGTCAGGCTTCTTTCGAGAGCCACTTCGAATTTGGGATGCCCACCAAATGAAGCGAACGCCCCGCCCGTGCTCGGGTTCATGATAGCGACACACATCACAGGAAATTTCCCTCCGAGTGAAGCGTCTTTCACGAAAACGGGAAAACCCTGTGCTTCTAGTTTTGCGATGCCGGTAGCGATTTTTGGGAATCGTTCGATGACAGCCTTGGGAACATCAGGCAGCGTCAGCTCCTCGAGAATAATTTGTTTCTTTACCGCGCGTTCAAAGATCTCGGACAGGCATTGAACGCGTGCCTCATAGAGTGTGTTGCCCGCGCTCATCCCGTTGCTGACGAAAATATTCCCAATGAGATTGGCAGGGATATGAACCGTCTCCCGGTCGGACTGGCGTATGAACGGAAGCGCGCAAATTCCCCGTTCGATCGCTCCAGAATTTGTATCCACAAGATGAGAAGATTTGAGTTCATGGTCGCCATCAAAAATCTCCATAAATCGCTCGTCCATCAATCCTTCGGGAAGTGAATCATTGGGCCCGGGCTCAAACCATCTCTCGGTGGGATAATGAACAAACTTGGCCTTTGCCCTTTCTTCGCCGAGGTAGTAGTCGTTGTAAAAGTAGTTATTGCTCATGCGCTCGAGATACTCCCCGAGCGCCGAGCACAGGGCTGCGTCTTTGGTCGCGCCTTTTCCGTTCGTGTAACACATGGGCGAATCGGCATCGCGGATATGGACGGACCACACGTAGGGAACGATGTTCCTCCATGCCGCGATCTCAATCTTGATCCCAAGCGACTCGATGAGGCGGCTCATATTGGTGATCGTCTCTTCGAGGGAGCAATCTTTTCCGGGAATCATGGTTTGGGCTCCGTCTTTAGAGTCACTCTCATAAAGAAGGCCAGATTCTTTTCCCAAAACACCGATGGAATCGACTTTGAAATCCAGATCGTTTTGAATCACGCGCTTTACAGTGCAGCGGTCCATCGCGCTGATGATTCCCTTGCGATCCTTCTCGGATATCCCTTCAGGAAGCTCAGCACGGATTTTGAAGGTTTGTTTATACCTGTTTTCAGGGTCAACTATGTTGTCCTGAACGATGCTGATGTCATTGGTGGAAATATCTCTGGCGTTGCAATAAGCCTTCACAAAATAGGCTGCGCAGAGTGCTGACGAGGCCAGAAAATAATCAAAGGGGCCTGGGGCCGTCCCATCCCCTTTGTATCGAATGGGCTGATCGCTGATGACCGTGAAGTCATCAAAACTGGCCTCTAGCCTAAGATTTTCCAGAAACTTGACTTTTACCTGCATGTTGTTTCCCGGGGTTAGTTCATCAATTCATCCACTATTCGCTTGGGCGGACAGGGAGTTCAAATGCCCATTCTACACACTGGGCCATACAAGACACGAACTAAAGAGGGGGAACATACCTCCGATTCGACTTCGTGAACGCCAGCAAGTCACTCCCGACACGGATCGTCTGATCCGTTCCAGAGGCCTTACGAGCACGCCTACTCGGAGGCCGTCGCAAGACCCGTCTCGGGGCTCCCCTTACGGACTTGACATAGCCCCGCTACCCGGACGTTATGCCGGAGCCCAGCTTGAATGTCCTATTCCCCTGTTCGGATATGGACGCCAAGGCTCACACTGCCCGTGCAGCGCGCTAGGTCGTATCCCCCCTGCGCCATGCCGGGAAAACGAAG
>DUCH01000078.1 GCA_012959865.1 Myxococcales bacterium
TTTCTTTCCAGGCCCGGCTATGATCGACAAGGAGTTTGAGGTGATCGCGAACAATCAGGGCCTCGATCCGCAACAACCGAACACGGAGAGGCCGGAGGACGCGCAACGAATCGGCGTGGAGTGGGGTCGCAAGAGTCTCGCTTCCAGCGGAGCTGCTGCAGAACTCGTCCTAACGCGATCAAGCGATCGCGAAATGGCCTGTCTGAGCGATATCGCGAAGGGATCCAATCGATGAAACTTTCACTGCCTGGGTTTGGGAAGAAGTCCGTCTTGGGCTTGGATATTGGCTCGGGCTCGGTGAAGGCCGTCGAGATCGATTTTCAGGGTCAGGACAAGGGCTTCGAAATTCTTGGCATCGGCGTCGCGGCGATGCCTCATGAGGCCATCGTCCAGGGTGCTTTTCTCAATTCGAGTGCCATCGTGGGAGCGATCCAGGAAGCGGTGGATACGAGCGGCATCAAGACGCGAGACGCGGTCGTCGCTGTTTCCGGCCACTCGGTGATTGTGAAGAAGGTGAGCCTTTCGCGCATGACCGCCGAGGAATTGGCGTCCCAGATTCAATGGGAGGCCGAGCAGTACATCCCCTTCGACGTGAACGAGGTGAACCTCGAATTTCAGATTCTCGACACTTCCGAGGACCCGGCTCTCATGGATGTGCTCTTGGTCGCCGCCAAGAAGGATCTGATTGACGACTATGTTCAGGTGATGTCCGAGGCGGGCTTGACTCCTATCGCTGTGGATGTTGCTTCGTTTGCTCTAGCTAACGCCTTCGAGATCAACCAGACCTCGGACGCCGATGGTGTGGTGGCCTTGGTGAATATTGGCGCCCACGTGGTGAATATCAATGTATTAAGGGACGGTGTGCCGGCCTTTACGCGGGATATCACTACCGGAGGGAATCAGTACACCCAGGAGATACAGAGAGCGCTGTCGATTGGCTTCGAGGAAGCCGAGCGAGTGAAGCGAGGTGATTCCGCAGTGGATCAGAACCAAGCGGTCCTGCCGCAAGAAGTGGAAAATGCCATGAGGGCGGTCACGGAGACAGTGGTGGGTGAGATATCAAGGTCGCTCGACTTCTTCGCCGCGACCACGAACTCGGGGCGCATTGAAAAGGTGATGCTCTCGGGTGGAGGTGCTCAGGTGGCGGGTCTTGCCCGGGCTTTCCAAGAGCGCAGCGGATTTGAGGTGGCGATGCTGAACCCTCTTTCCCGTGCACTCCCGAGCCGATCGTACGATCCAGCCTTCCTTCAGGAAGTCGCGCCGTCACTTGCGGTGGGCATTGGCCTAGCAGCGAGAAGGAGCGGTTTCTGATGCTTGAAATCAATCTCCTCGCCCATCGCGAAGCAAAAAGAATTGCCCAGATCCGGGAAAGCGTAGTGGTTCTCCTGCTCGGGCTCGTGGCCGTAGGCCTCGGAGTAATTTTTGTAGACGGCCGTGTTGAGGGTCAGATCGCGGCGGCTCAAGCGACGGTGCGGCAATTGGAGGCAGAGATCGAAAAATATCGCCCCCAAGAAGAGCAGGTCGCGGTATTCAAAAGGCGAAAAGCTGAGCTTGAAGGGAAGCTGGAAGTTATCAAGGAACTGGATCGCGCTCGAACAGGGCCGGTGATGATGTTTGATGCGTTGGCCGAGAATACCCCCGAGAGGCTTTGGGTCACGAGCCTCTCGACGGAAAACGGAAAGGTCCGCTTGGAAGGTGCGAGCCTTGACAACGTGGTCGTTGCGGATTTTCTGCGGTCACTGAACGGCTCGGAGTTTTTCAACAACGTTGACCTGATTCGGACCGATCGCGGGACGCCAATCAATGGGGTTCGCCTAGTCAAATTCGAAATTACGGCCGACTTCGCTCAACCTTCCAATGCGGCGCCCACAGATGCGGCCAGCTCGGCGGGAGCATAAGATGGCCATCGCATTCAATTTTGACATCGACGAGCAGCTCGAGCAGGTCGGAAAAGTGCCCAAGCCTATTCGGCTGGGGGTTGCCGTTCTCCTGCTCATTTCGGTCGCCGTCGGTTATTGGTTCGTTTCGTATCAACCGAAAGCCGAAAAGGTTGATCTCCTAGGAGACAAAACCCAGAAGCTCGAACGACAACTCTCGAACATCCGAGCGGTGGCGAGCAATCTCGAAGCGTTTGAGATGGAGGTCGCCTCCCTGGAATCTGAGTTCAAGGATGCGCGAAGGCGGCTGCCCGAAGGCAAACAATTTGAAGATCTGCTGAGCGATATCACAACGGCAGGGAAGAAGGTTGGCGTTCGGATCAAGTCAATTGAGCGACAATCGGAAATTCCACACGATTTCTACGCTGAGGTTCCGTTTCGAATCGAACTCGATGGTAGCTACCACGACCTTGCCCGGTTCTTCGAGCGGATAGGGAGGTTGCCTCGCATCGTTAATGTGGGGGAGCTCGATCTTCGAGTGGATAAGGAATATCGCGAAAGCACAAATTTACGCGTCCAAGGAACGGCGACCACGTTTCGCTTCCTGGCCAACAGTGACGGGCAGGAGGGCGAGTCCTGATGTATTCGAAGGCTTCGAAAGTGCTCCTCGCCCTGGTGGCTGGCTTTGGTCTAATGGCCTGTGGTGATGACACGGAGAGCGGCGGAGACGCACCGGCGGTCGCAGTGGAGCGGAAGGCGCCAGTGCCCTCCCGGTCGCCCAGAGTTCCTGTGGAGGAGACGCCTGCAGCTTCTCCAGTGTCAGAAGAGGGCGATGATTTAGAGAGCTACGTCGCCGAGGGCAAGCGAGATCCGTTCCGATCTTTTCATTTCAAAAATCCTGAGGAGCCCGTGGTTTCAATGGGGCCACTTGCGGATTTCGATCTGGCCCAGTTGGTAGTCGTTGGTGTCGTCTGGAATACAACGAACCCAAGGGCCCTTGTGGCTGACCCCGCTGGGCGATCTTTTGTCTTGAGGGAAGGTTCTTCGATTGGGAAAAATCGAGGTCAAGTCATTCAGATTAAGGAAGACATGATTCTCGTTCAAGAAAAATTCGTCGACTTCGAAGGTGCGGTGAGCACGAAGGACGTCGAGATACGTATTGAGAAGAGGCAGGGGGGATGAGTCTTATGAGCGGAAAAGTCACCGAGAAACTTGTTGTCGCAGGAATTTTTCTAGTGGCCTGTGGAGGTTTTTTTTCGGTTTCGGCGTCGCCCGATATTGGAACGGACCTGACTATGGACGAAGAGAATGTCCTGGATGACCCATGGGCGCTCCCGGTCTCTGTTGAGGTGGCGGCCGTCAAGACCGGAAGTATCGACTTTGCCATGGAGGGGATGCCGACCGCTCTGCAGTCGGGAACCGTTTTGATGGCGGTCGACGTCGAGCCCGGAACCGACGGAGCGCTGATTCATTTTCACGCCGACGGTGAACTGGCCCTGGCGCGCACGTTCACGCTGAATGATCCGGCGCGGCTGGTTGTGGATTTACCGGGTATTCGAGGGGATCTGTCTTCGAACGCGTTTGTACTGGGCGGTGATGTCATCGTGGGCGTCCGAGTCGGTGTGCACCCGGACAAACTGCGTGTAGTAATCGATGGAGGCCCAGAGGTCGCGAACTTCGCGAGTTACAAAGCATATCCCTCGGGTGATGGTCTTTATCTCATCATTGGTGACGATCCTGAAATGGCACTGGAACTGGAATCTCGTTTGGACAGCGGCGCTGGCCTCGGCCGAATGGTTGGGTCTGGGACAGTCCTCGGAGGAGCCCCCGAATCCGCACCCGAACCGATCCAGGTGGCCATGAGGGCGGTGGACAATGGAAGTGACACGGTCAATCCGTGGGATGAACTGGTCGATGTTCCCGATGACGCCGCGATTCTGGCTCGGATTTCCGACCCCTATCCGGCAGGTGATGGGTCTCCGAGTCACTCTCCAGGGGCGACTCCAGGGGCGGATTCGGGCCTCCGGGACGATGAGCAAAAGCCCGTGAAACTGGGCGGAGCAGCCGAAAATAGTGAAGCTGCCGAATCGGCAAAGGGGCTCGGCTCCGAGCCGGCGGCCCCTCAGGCTTCTGCAGTGGATATTTGGGCGGTGGAGATCAGCGCCGCGCCCGTCCAGGAAGCTCCCGAAGCTATTGTTGCCGCAGAGGAGGTTGTGGCCTCGGTCGTCCCCGTAGCAGTGCCGGTCGTTGCGCCCGCGGTTGCCGTAGTGGTTCCTTCGGGCCAAGTGGCCAGCGCGATCCAGGCAGAAGAGGACTTCTCGCTCCGGGCCGGAAAGTCGGTCGAGACTCGGATCTCGGACTTGTCCGTGGAAGGCGAGACCACAGCACAGCCGGAGCTGGTTCAGCTGGCTCAGGCAAGTACGGGTGCCGAGGAGAGCGCAACGTCAGCGACTTCGGCGAGCGACCCCTGGTCTGACGGTTCGGAAGGAGCTGGGACCGGCGAGGCAGGAGCCGAGGCTTCTCAAGCGTCAGCACCGACGCCGAGCGAGGTCTTCGGGCTTCAATATGATCGGGACGAGTCGCGAGATCGAATTGCGATTCTGGGCGATAAGGCGAGCACCTATCGGATCTATGAGCCGGATGCCGAAACCCTGATCATTATTCTGGAGAATGCGGATCTTTCAGAGGGGATGGGTGAGCGAATCACGCCTGAGTTCGGCGGACCAGTGTCCCAGGTAACGATTTTTCAGCAGCCCGATATCGAAGGCAAAGAGGTTCGAGTTGTGATTCGCCGGGCCAGCGGACTTGTTCCCGATATATATCAGCGGGGCTCTCTGCTTCTTGCTGATTTTTCGAACTCGGCGGTGGCGGCATCGCTTCCCGTGGTGCTGATCCCCGAAGAGTCAGCCGCGGATGAGACGGCAGTCTCCGAGGGTGACGCACCGGAAACGCTTGCGGATGCCACTGCTTCCGAGGGCTCATCTCCGAATCAGCCGGAGGAAACGATTGCGGTTGCGCCTGAACTGATCCGCGCAACAGGAGAGAAGACCTTCGGCGACGGCGAGTTGGCCGCGGAGCCCATGAGTGGGGCCCCGGCCGCCAGTGCTCATAGCCAGGGGTTTACGGGGAGCCCTATATCCCTGGATTTCAAGGACGTTCCGATTATGGACGTGCTGCGCTTGATCGCTGAAGTTAGCGAATTGAATATTATTGCCGGCGATGAGGTGAAAGGGACAATCACTCTGCGATTGGTTCAGGTTCCGTGGGACCAGGCACTGGATATTGTTCTCGTGACCCGTGGCCTTGGTTTTGTCAGGGTGGGGAATGTCTTGCGGATAGCCCCTGCCGAGGTACTTCAAGCCGAAGAAGCCGAGCGACTTCAGGAGAGACGCAACAAGGAACAGCTGGAAGACCTGGAAGTGAAGCTGCAGCCCGTCAACTACGCCGCGGTGGCCGATGTAAGCGAGCTTGTCCGGCGCCTTCTCTCGCCCAGAGGAACGGTCAACTCCGACGAAAGAACGAATACAGTTATCATAAAGGACATTCCCAGCGTTATTAGCGAAGCGACTGCCCTTATTGAAGCCCTGGATACGCAAACGCCCCAGGTGATGATCGAAGCGAAGATCGTCGAGGCGGCTCTGGACTTTGGACGCGACCTAGGCACCAAGTGGTCTGTGGGAACAAACGTCAACAATCAGCCTTTCAGTACCGGAGGCGTGACCTGGGATGGTCAGAACAGCGTTGCTGTCGGTCGCCAGATAGCCAATGCATTCGGCGCTGCAAGCATGGGTTTCCTTGTGCTGGACGATAACGTCCGGATCGATGTTCAGGTCGAAGCGATGGAGGAAGCTGGGCAGGGAAAAGTGATTTCCAGTCCTCGAATCGTGACTCTGGATAACCGGGAGGCTGTGATCGAGCAGGGTGTGGCGATTCCGTTTCAGACTTTTGAAGGCGGGGATGCCAAGCTTGAGTTCGTGGACGCAGTTTTGAGCCTGAGGGTGACGCCGCACATTACGCCGGACGAGAGCATCATCATGGCCATCGAAGTCACCCGGAATGCTCCGGATGAGTCCATCGTTACGAGCACGGGTTCCCCCGCGATTGCGAAGAATCAGGCCAAGACCGAAACGCTGGTAAAGAACGGGCAGACCCTGGTGATTGGCGGGATCTACACCATTCAGCGGGCGACGACCGAAACCCGAGTTCCCTATCTCTACAAGATCCCGATATTGGGCGCAGCATTCGTGTCGAAGAAGGTGGCGGATAGCCGAAAGGAACTGCTGATTTTTGTGACGCCCCGAATCGTCGTGAATCCCGCCTTGGCCGACAATTGAGAGCGGCTGGCAGTCTCCGCAGATTGGCGATTTCAGGGCCGCAGGAGAACTCTGGGTTCTCTTCGCGATTCGAAGGTTGAGTCGAGGCGAGGAGTACCGTGTCCCAGGGCAAAGCGGGAGTTTCAAGCGACCTGACGCCCGAGACCGCGCTTTTGCGAGCGCGGGTTGCGGCCGATCCGGGGTGTTCTGATTTTCCGGCGCTGGCTGATGCCGAAAGGCGAGCCGGGCGCCTGGACGAAGCGCTTGGGGTCGCCGAGAAGGGGCTTCGTGCGACCCCGGACCGCCTTGCTGGGCGCGTAGCGCTCGGACTGATCCTGCTCGACCTAGGAAAGCCGGAGGCGGCGAGGGGGGAACTCGCCAAAATTTTCGAGAACATGCCCAGTGCCAGCGAAGCCGAGACCGACGTGTCTCCGAGGAAGCACGCAGAATCCCGACGCGGGACAACTCACCGTGCGGGTGCGCGGGCCAAAGGCTCTTTGGCAAACCGTGCGACCCCGGTTGAACTGCCAGTCGGCGAAGGTTCGGCATTTCGGACCCGGACCATGGCGCGATTATTGGAGAGTCAGGGAGACCGAAGCCGCGCCGAGGCGATTCT
>DUCH01000079.1:0-324 GCA_012959865.1 Myxococcales bacterium
GGCTACGGCTGTGCAGCGCCCGTCCCGAACCCGATCGTCGGCACCCGGCATGGCCGGACTCGGCGCCCGATAACAGGAGATCGACATGAAACTCGCTCGCTACGCACTCGCCCTTGGATCGATCCTCGCAATCGCTGGGCCGGTTGGCCCAGCCCGAGCCGCCGTCACCGCAACCATTGTTGAGTTGGCCGGGGACGTGGTGATTACGGGCTCGGGGACACTCGATACGACAGCGGGATTTTATGCTGGGTCCTTCTTTGGTGGTATCGACCTGAATGCGACCAGTACGATTGGAATCGGCGTGCCCGGCACGTACGATGGCTA
>DUCH01000079.1:457-6798 GCA_012959865.1 Myxococcales bacterium
CGGGGGGGATAGGACATACAAGCTGCCTTCCAGCACAACGTCCGAGCCTGGGCGTTATGTTAAATCCCTAGGGGAGCCCCGTGACGGGCGGGGTCGAGACCTACGGGCGGATCAGCGAGTTCCTTCGGATGTTCTTCACCGACTGATCGCGGTGGGCAATCTCGAGTACGAGCCGGTTAAGCCAATCCAGGTAGAACGGGAACTTTTTCCGCACGTCCAGCCACAGCACCACGCGAACCTCGTCCGAGTCGTTCTTCGCATCATGGAGATTGGTGTCGTCGAATACAACGCCCTGACCGTTCCGCCAGTAGTACTTCTCGCCGCGCTCGACCAGATCCTTGTCATCGACCCGGTTGTCCGCGGGATCCGAGTTGACCCTCAGCCAGCAGGAATGGTCCTCGTTGTCGTTCGGGACGATGACTCCGAGGTGATGGCGAACGAAGCCCCGGTAATAGCCGAAGTGCGGCGTCACGTACTGCTTTGGATCGAGGATCGAGAAGAACGCCGTATAGACACCTGGGATCTGGCGAAGGATCTCCGTGGTCTTCGGGAAAAGTCGGCAGTTGTCCTCGATGAACTCGCCCGACTTGAACATGAAGGACTTCCAGTGGATCGCGTGGATGCCGCCGGCCGTGTAGTCGCCACCGAGCGCCGAGACGTCGGTGAGCTGGTCCTTCATCTCGAGCAGCTTCAAACACTCCTCGCGAACGACGGAGTAGTTCTGCTCGAGCAGGCGCAGCTTCGGGAAGTCTTCGTCGTAGTCGGTGAGGAACGCCGGGTATCGCCGGATCATCCCCCTGTCCTCGAGCCAGAAGAACACGCTCTTGAGCGTCTGCTTGAAGAATTCGCGCTTCTCGCCGGAGCCCATGCGGCTGATCTTGAAATAGACCACTGCACCCGCCACGAGAACAGCACCCGCAACGAGCAGAAGCGACCCTGTCACAAACTCTAGTCCCGACATCGCATCTCCTTTCCACCGACAGCACTTCCAGTAGACCAGTTGCCTCTTTCGGCAAAGGAGTCTATGTCGCAGGCGCTCTTCGGGCCACGGCATTCCGCCGGGGATGCGACTCGGGAGAGGACGGCGATCAGCGTGCACCGAGGCCGTGGCACGGCGCCTCACCATCCCGCAGAGCTCGCTGGGTGCGAAGCCGCCAGGCGGGGGATAGGACATACAAGCTGCCTTCTGGCACAACGTCCGGGTATGGGCGTTAAGTTAAATCCCTAGGGGATCCCGTGACGGGGCATAGGACATACGAGCTGGGTTCTGGCGTAACGTCCGAGTATGGCGTTATGTTAAATCGCTAGGGGGGCCCCGTCGCGGGTTCGCGGCTGGAAGTGGAGCAAGATTCCCATCGTGGGGATCCCGAACCTCGAGGCTTGGGTGGCCAGAGTTCGAACTCGACCTGGGGTGGAGAGGGGATTGGCTTACGGGGTCCCCAAGGAAGAAATAGACCAATGGAGCGCAGCACGTAAAGCACAAGTGGCCGCGAGTGGAAGTGTGATCGCCGCTAGGGAAAATCTCGACCCCGCAACGGATAGCGCCCGCCGCCCTCTGGGCGAATGAGGACAGTTTACGGGGCCACAGCCGATTGGCCGGGAGGTCAGGTGAGTAGATCTACTGCAACCTATTGGAATGTCTTGAAGCCCGAACACTCGAATCAATGGCAGCCCCTTCAAGACACCGAGGGAATGCTCGAAGAGCTCACCCTGTCGATTGATCAAGAGAGCGGTGACTATACGAGACTGACCCGTTTCAAAGCCGGGGCCGACACGAAATCATTGGGCAGTAAATCCCATGACTATCCAGAAGAAATTTATATCATCTCTGGTCGGATATACGACGAAGCCTTTGGCATGTGGCTCGAAGCTGGCCACTTTGCGAGTCGCCCGCCCTTTGAAGTACATGGTCCATTTCTCTGCGAAGAGGAGTGCCTAGTTCTGGAGATCGCATACCCGAGCCAATCAGCCGGAGCCCGATAGACCGCTGGGCCTGACGAAGGTCACGGTTGGGAAGACGAACCGGCGCATCCACTGACTCCTGGCCACGCTCGCCGCCCTGTGAGCAGCCGCATGGAACGGCACAAAGCATCACCAGACGTAGCAAGACCGCCTCGAGAGCAGGTCGAGGCCCGTAGGACCGGAACCCACGCAAACTCGATCGAGGTGTCGTTTACTCGCGGCGAAGACGCTCAGCCCAAGGTTGCCATCAGGGCTCGAATTGCTAGGACGACCAGACACAGGCTTGAAAGTGCGAAGAGCCCAAAGCGTACGGGAATGGTATTGACCATGCCCTGCCAAAGGCTGTGCGCGACCCTGATGCCGACGTAAGCCCAGGCCAATTGTGCATTCAGCCCATCACCTGCGCCCGCTAGAGCAAGAACCCCAACGACTGCATAGAAGAGGGTTGGCTGTTCCATCAAGTGTGTGAAGTTGTGGGCTTTCCAGTTCACTACGCTGGGTAACGAGGCCTCCAGGTCCGAGCCACGGGCGCCGGGCTCGGCAGTTCCGAGATCGATCTGAGCTTTGGACAATGCTGGAAGTCGAGTAGAAACCATCCAGAGCAGCACCAATAGTGACCAGACTATGAGTACTGCAGCAGGTGCAAGAATCGGTGCATTCATGGGGACTCCTCCTTAACAGGCTTTGAGGCTAGAGGATAGGACATTCAAGCTGGGTTCTGGCAGGGGGTCCGGGGATGGGGGGGCTATGTCAAGTTCCTATCGGGAGGCCGATGACGGGTTCTGGACGGTCTGCTGATCGCCGGCGACCCGTGCGGAGTTCGTGGGACAGAGCGCTCGAAAAGGGGCTCTCGGCGCCGGCGGACTCTACTCAGAATGTGCGCAGATAAAATACGTCAAGGAGCGAATTCGGCCGGCTTCGACCACGAAGAGATCGACCGCGTGAACCGACGTATCGCCCGAGAGATCGATATAGACCTCGGCGGCGACGCGCGAACCGTCTGCGAGCAGCGGCCCCGCCGACCTTGGGGTCGGCCCCGCTCTTTCGATCACGCCGTGGTAGAAATCTCGAATTGCGTCCTTGCCGGGTCTCGTGGTTCCGAGGCCCACCAGTTCGGCATCCTCGTGAAATAGATCCACGACGGATTTGTCCCCGGCGCGCATGCGCGAGAAATACTCAGTGACCACGCTCTCCGGGCTGCTATCCATGGTTTTCCTCTTCTATTCGGGAATCGGGGACGACGGCCGCGATCAGGGGGCGAAACTGGATCGCGCCTTGATTCCCCACCGATCGCCCTGCTTCGTCACGATATAGAGCGAGTCAAATTCGGAGAGAACCGAGCCGTCCGCCCGGTATCGGATGAAACCCGTGTCCACGTGCACCTTGGACGGCCCCGAGTGGATGATGTCGCGTCTCTTCCATGCGCTGCGGTCCCAGCCCGCCGTGGCGTCGAGAAAGCGCGCGAAGAGGTCGGGGCGGGTGCCGGCCCTTTCCAGCACCGAGACCCCGCCGCTGGCGATTCGATAATGGGGAAAATTAAGCGTTGCCTCGAAGGCGTCGACATCTCGGGCATTGAACGCGGTCATGAAGGCGTCGAGCACCTGCATTGCCGAGGCTTCGGCTTCGGGATCGCCGGCCCGGGCAGACCCAGAAATCCCGAGCACGAGCAGGAGGCTGCCTGCGATAACGGCCATTCGTCGAAAGGGCATACGAGCTCTCCTTGTTTTTCGGTTCGGGCGCGAGGGTGCTGTCATGGGGTCAACGTTCGAAGCGGGATTCGCGAATCAGTTGGGTGACCTAGAGCGTGTAGGCGTCGTAGAATAGTTCCCTTCCCAGTCGCTGGGCTTCGAGATGTTCCGGGTGCTCGGGCCAAGCCTGGAGGAGTTCGGGGGATTCGAACTCGATGACGCTGCAGGATTCGCCACTGGCATCCCTGTAGTCCCGGCTGGAAATAAAACCTGGCATCGACTCGGCGATTTCGAGCATTCGCCGAGCCAGGGGGCGAAACTCGTCGGCGTATTCGGGGCGAAGGCGCGAGCGGAACACTACGACGACCATGACTGGCCCTCCGCACTATTCCGGCTCGCGCACCTGAAAAGGGGTGCGCCGCTCGATGTGAAGGGATCCATGGAGGCACGGTAGCGTAGCCCCGGCACGCTGAGATTGCTGTCGATGCGCTGGCGCAGGTGCTACCTTGCATGACAATGTCTTGGTCCCGTCTTAGATCGTCCTGCAGCCTCCCGAATCTCAGCTGCTGGGAGCGGAGCCACTGGTTCGTTGTACTGGCCCTGGTGTTCAGCCTGAATCTCGCGGGCCCGCCCATCGGCGCCGACACCGGAGAAGGAGTTCCGATTTCGGCCCTCGGCCGTATCGAACCCCGGGAGGGGATCACCCGCCTCTCGGGTCCCGCCGCCAAGCCCGCCGTGATTGCGAGTCTCGCTGTCAGCGAGGGGCAGTTCGTGACCCAGGGCGATGTCATCGCGGTACTCGACGACGAATCCCTCAATCGGGCCGAGGTCGCCCGTATAGAGGCAGAATTGGCCGCCGCCCGGCGCAGTTTCGAACGGGCGAAGAGACTCAAGCGCGGTGGTGTCTCGGCGGAGGCCGAATACGACAACGCAGAACTGGCGGTCGCCGTTATGAAGGCCCAACTGGAGCGCGCGAATGCCCAACTGGACCTGTCCATCGTCAGGGCGCCCTTCACGGGCCAGGTGCTCGAAATCCATGCCCGCCGCGGGGAGCGCGTGACCCCAAAAGGAATCGCCGAGTTGGCGCGGACCGATGAGATGTACGCGATCGCAGAGGTCTACGAGACGGATATTCGCCGCGTCCAGATCGGCCAGACCGCCGAGGTGAGCAGCCCCGCCCTTTCGGAAAAACTAACGGGAACGGTCGAGTGGATCGGCCTGAAGATCGGAAAACTCGATGTTCTCTCGACGGATCCCGCAGCCAAGACGGATGCCCGGGTCGTTGAGGTCAATATCAAGTTGGACGATTCTCGCGCCGTGGCCACGCTTACGAATTTGCAGGTGACGGTCGAAATCCGGCCGTGAGCAAGAGACGCCCAAGATGCTACTCGCGATCCCCCTTGCATGGCTCCAGCTAAAGCAGGATAAGTTGCGTCTGGCCATCGCCTTGCTTGGCGTCGGTTTCGCAGTAGTCCTGATCTTTATGCAGCTCGGTTTCCAAGAGGCACTTTTTTCCAGTGCCGTGCGTTTTCATCGAGCCTTCGAATACGATCTGGCGCTGATCTCACCACGAACCGATTTCATCGTTCAGCCGGATTCCTTTTCCCGCCGCCGGCTCTATCAGGTGGCGGGCCTGCCCGAGGTGAAGTCGATCAACGGTGTGCACCTGGGAGCGATGCGTTGGAAAAATCCCGTCCGGCCCAGCGAAAGTCGTCTGATCTTCGTCGTGGGTTTTGACCCCTCGCACCCGGGGTTGTCGCTGCCGGGCGTGACCCGGAACAGCGAGCGGATCAAGCGGCCCGATCAGGTGCTCTTCGATCGACAATCCCGGCCGGAATACGGTCCAATCGTCGAGTTGTTGGAGGGGGCCACGACTCCCGGATCGGGGGTCGCGACGGAGATCGGAAATCGCGAAGTGAAAATCGTGGGACTCTATGATCTCGGGACCTCCTTTGGAATCGACGGGAGTGTGGTGACGAGTGATCTCAACTTTCTTCGGCTTCAGCCCGGAAGCCAGCCCGGGCTGATCCAGTTGGGTCTGATCAAATTAGAGCCCGGCGCCGATGTCGAGACGACCCGGAATTTCATCGATGAAATGCTCGAAAACGATGTTCTGGTCCTGACCCGGGAAGCGTTCGTTCAGCGGGAAGTCAATTATTGGAATACCAGCACGCCGATCGGCTACGTCTTCAATTTCGGGGTCATCGTCGGCCTGGCAGTGGGCTGCATCATCGTCTACCAGATTCTTTTTGCCGACGTCTCGGATCATCTCCAGGAATACGCGACCCTGAAGGCCATGGGATACTCGAACGGCTACCTCTTTGGACTGGTCTTCCAGGAGGCGATTCTGATGGCCTTGCTCGGTTTTCTACCGGGCTTCCTGCTGGCTCTTTTCCTCTACGACGTCGCAGGAGTCGCAACCTCCCTGCCCCTGCAGATGAATGCGATTCGCGTCTCTTCCGTTCTGGCTCTCACCGTCCTGATGTGCGTTCTCTCGGGCGCTTTCGCCCTGCGCAAGATTCGAAGCCTCGATCCGGCGGATATCTACTGATGACGGCCGCAGTAAAAATTGCAAACGTCAATCACTTTTTCGGGGCCGGCGAAATGCGGAAGCAGGTACTCACCGGCATCAGCTGCGAAATCGAGGCGGGGGAGATCGTGATACTGACGGGCCCCTCGGGTTCCGGCAAG
>DUCH01000080.1 GCA_012959865.1 Myxococcales bacterium
ATGCGAAGCTCAAGAAGTGCGGCCCCTTCGCTGACGTTCATTCTAGACGCGTAGTCTCGGGCGGGCTGGTAGCGGGCACCCGAAACGAGATCGACTTCGGCGAGATACGCGCCGAGGCTGTCGCCCTGGAGGTTCGATTCGGAAGAAACCGGAGATCCGGCGTGGAAAGTAAAGCTTCTCTGCTGACGCCCGTTGCGGAGTGCCAGCGACCCGTCGAAGCCCGAGCGGTGAAGAGCTACGAGGACCCGGGGCAGGGGAGTTTGCACGAGTTCGCCCGAGTCGGTCAGTTTGAGTTCAGCGCGAGGCATGCTCAACGTCCAGACGGCGGGGGTGCCAAGGGGCTAGAGGGCGTGCCGTTGGGCTTCGGCAATTTGAAAGCCCATTGCAATGGCTTCAGATAGTTTCTTGTGACTGACCAAGCACACAGAGCCGAAGGCTCGAACCGAAGCCTGATTGGCTTCCGAGACGCCTGCCAATATCGCCTGAGCGTGCCAGCGATCGATTCTTTTCAAGATTCGCTCGAGGCTCTCGGCGCTTCGTTCGGAGTCGATTGGGCGGCCCCGCAGATCGATGACCACGGCTTTGATGTGCTGGGTGAAAGATTCTCCCTCCAAGGCCTGAATCGTTGTATCAGCGATATCCGGATCGATGAACGGAAGCACCATCACCGGTCCCCAGGCATGGACCGCATTGTCCTCGGGGTCGATGTGGGAGTAGAGAGAAGTTTCCGCGTCCACGGCCTTCGGGTGGGACGGCTTGTGTGGCTCAGCGCGAAGCCTTTGTGCGGGGTTGTTCGCGCTGTGGCTATCGGTGTCACCCATCGGGAGGTCAATTGATCGTTCTTCGGTGCTTGTCTCATTTTCACAGGGGGCGACTGTCGAGGCCAGCGTCATGGGTTTCGAAGTGCTTGGTTCGAGACCGTTCTCGAGGCAAATGAGGTGGGCTTCGAATTGGCACTGGGGGTCGCCGTTGGACCGACAAGCGATTTCGTTGATCTCAACCTCAGCGTTGTAGATTTCGGCGAGCCATCCCGCGCTGTAACCGGCGCTTAGGTAGCAACTCGGAACCTCCGAAGCACCTAGCCTGGAAAGTCTTGCCAAAGACTCATGGGCTTCCGGCCAACTGCCGCGTAAGACCAAAACGCCCGATGACCGATGGGCGCTAGAGAATTTCATCGAAAGATTGGGTCCGCTGGGTGCAACCGCGAGGGCCCGATCCAGATCGGCTCTTGACTCGGAACAGACGGTACGATTCGCGTCCCGAAGGCCGTGGTGTCGCCCGATCTCGATGAGGGCCTGGCGACAGCAATCATCTCCAAGCTCCTGCCTGAATTCGGCCGTGACGATAGCGAGGAAAGCGCTGTCCAGGAAAAGCTTCGGATCGGACATTAGAATAGAATCGGGGCCGAAACCCAGTTCGTCGAGACTGACACGATTTTCTTCATGCCTTTTGGAGGTTTCTGATTGTGACATGCTGCCTTCCGCGGCTGAGGATCAGCCTTCAATGAAATCGTAGATGTCGAATTTTCGATCCTTCGACAAAAAGTTCTCGCCCTCCTCGTCGAGGAGATCCAAGAAAGCGTGGACCACAACCGGATCAAATTGACTTCCTGAAAATTTTTGAAGTTCAGAGGTCACGCGATTCAGGGGCAAGCCCTTCCGGTACGGGCGATCGCTTGTCATTGCTTCAGTGGTGTCGGCCACGAGAATGATGCGAGAAGGTAAGGGAATTGCGTGAGAGATCAGGCGCTCGGGGTACCCTCGGTCCGAACCGTCGAACCACTCGTGATGGTGGCGAACGCACGGAACTATTTGTCGAAGAAACTCGACAGGCTCCAAGATCTTTGCGCCGATCTCGGGGTGTTTCTTGATCTCCTGGTATTCCTCATCATTGAGTCGGTCCGGCTTTGCGATGATCGCATCGGGAATCCCGATTTTCCCGACATCATGAAGTAGTCCGGCGAAATATACCCGCTCGATTAGTGGGGTCTCGAGCTTCATTTTGCGGGCGATTCGGGCGGCGTAGACCGCGACTCGTTCGGAGTGCCCTCGCGTATAGGCGTCTTTGGCGTCGATGGCCTCGGCGAGTGCTCGAATGGTCTGGATGTAGGCCGTTTTAAGTTCGTGATTTTTCTCGTCGAGTTGGCGGGTACGGTCACGAACCTTGGCTTCGAGGCTTTTGTTCATGTCTTGAAGACTGAAATTTTGGCTTCGGGTAACTTGGTTGAGCCTACGGATCTCGTGCTTGAGGTCGAAGTGATCGAAGGCCTGGCGGAGGATGGTCTTGAGTTCCTCTTCGTTCCAGGGCTTCATGATGAGTCGGAAGATTTCGCCTCGATTGATGGCCTCTACGGCAATATCCATGGCGGTATAGCCAGTAAGCATCATGCGCACGATTGCGGGGTGGTGATCGCGTACCTGGGCAAGCAGTTCGACGCCGTTGGTTCCCGGCATGTCCTGGTCGGAGACGACGGCATGAACCTCGGTATGGGCGAGGATATTGACCGCTTCTTCGGCGCTGGTAGCCGTGAGCACCGTCATCCGCTCGTTGCGGAGAACGCGCTGGATTGCCCTCAGGATATTGGGTTCGTCATCGACGAACAGGACTGTGTGCGGCTGCATGATGACTCTCCTGAACGCGGCTTCTCAGTCCGGGGTCGCGTTCACTTCAGTATCGGCCAAACTTGCCCAGGGCGTTAGGCCCGTTTGGGGTTCCGGGCCCAGGGAAGAGGCGTTGATGGGTGGCCGGGAGCCAATTCTTACGGAACAAGCAAGGGACCTGCAATTCGCTTACGGGAAGAGAACCCGCCGGGGGCGTTTAGACGAAGAGGACGGGGAATTCTTCATCAAACGGAGGACGATTCGGGATTGGCATCGGGGCGCTCTTTTGTCGCATCTGCCATTTTAGACGTAATTCCCGCCCCGTGTGACGCGGATTCGCCGCTGGGCCTGGCTGAACCGGCCGACTTCACTGTCCAAATCTTCTGTCGTGACCGGAGTGGCGACCTCGCCGGAGGCCTCAACCCTCGCCTTGTGGCGCAGAACGCCGTGCAACAAGCGGACCCAATCGCCGGTACCTCCTTCTTTGGATTGGCCGACCACACGCTTCCAGTCGACGTTTTCGAAGAGGGGCCGGCCGGCGCGGGATTCGGCATCCGCGGCGTGAATCGCCAGAGCCGAAATCACGTCGTCGGGATAGCTTGGAGTGACCTCGACGATGCGCTCAAGCCGCCCGGGTCGGGCGAATGCGCGGCGGAGAGTGTCCGGAAACCCGGTGGATCCAACCACGAGGTGTCCCGCGCAGGAAATGGTTCGATCGATCAATTCGAGCAGAAAGTCCATAATGGGGCCCACAGGGAGGTCGGGCCTTGGGCCGCCCAGGTCGTGGGCCTGGGAAAATTCGAGCTCATCAAAGAACACCGTCAAGCGCGGCATCTCATCGAGAGTCTGCGACCACTGTTGGACGAGCTCTCCCACCTTGCCCCCCGAGTGAACGACATCGAGGGCGAGCCGCGGAACGTCGACCCTAAGGAAGGATGTTTCGGTCTGGGTGGCGAGGGCCTGGGCGAGCAAACCCTTCCCTGTACTCGGTGCGCCAATCAGGAGCAGGCCCGAGGGAGGAAAGGTGCCCCATTTGGAGTAGACATCGGGGTTCGTCGCCGCGCACGCGTACGTGAGAATTTCGTCTTTTGCCGGGTGGAGACCCCCAATGCGGTCAAACCCGAGTTGCGGATCCCCGGTGATCTGGCTGGCTCTTGCAATCGGTTCCACGTTTCGTGCGAAACTCGACCAAAGGTTCTGGGCTCTCTCGATCTGGATCTGTTTGTCTGCCATTGAGGACATCCTACCGCCTTCCCAGCAATGGGCGCGGCTTCTTCTCTCTCGCGGTCATTAAAATTTTGGGGAGAGCCTCTCGGCGGACCCATCCCCGGGAACCCGCGAGAGCGCCTCTCCGCGGCTGGCGGAGGACGTAGGGCCGATCACAGTCGGCGCACCTCTCTGCACCGGACCGGGCTCCTTCGCCCGCTGAAATTGTCATCGCGGCTCCGCAACCGGCTCACCCGAACACAATCGGTCCGCCCCAGGTTTGCGCCGGCTCCGCTCAAATGTCGATCGGAGGCGGAGGGGCGATAGGGGGCACGGCAAAATCCATATTGTGCTGAACAAGTGTGTTGATCTTGTAGTTGAAGTAGAAGGGAGAAAAGCAAAAAGTCCAAAAACCGTGAAACCAGAGCGGCTCTCCAGGGCGCGACCGAAAGAGCTCGTTGATACGGCCGCGCATCGTGAAACCCCAGACGACAAACGCGATACCCGCAGCAGTATCCACGAACCCGCTAAGTGGCTCTATGGCGTGACCGTCTTCAACCCCAAGGTTCATTACGAAAAGGGCAAGACTTACCCAGTTCAGACCGACGATCACTCTACCCAGGTCGGTGCTGATATTTCGCCCCTCTGCAAGATGGGGGTTGAGTCGAAGTGTCTGGCGCTGGCAGTAATAAGCGGCATAGACACCGTAAGTGAGGGACCCAAGAAAGAAGAGTTTCCAGGTGCTCTGCTCGTGTAGATCGCTCGTAGCCGGTTGCATAATTCCTGTGCTCCCTCCTCGGCCATTGGCTGTGTAAAGCCACATGGCGTGATACCGATGGTCAGGCGTTATTTTCACTGGGAACCTTTCCCAACGTGTCGGATTCAGGGTCGGCTTCGAGGTCGGTTTCCTGGGGTGGGTTGCTGGGTTCGACGTGCGTCACCGGCCCAATGTCACCGGCCCATTTTGCCGGTGGAATCGGAGCCGGAACGTGATAGGATTCAGCCCGCTCACACCATGAATCGCCAGTAATTTCGGTAGGTTGGTGTGGTGTTAAGGATGCGTCCCCATCGTCTAGCGGTTAGGACACCGGCCTTTCAAGCCGGCGACACGGGTTCGATTCCCGTTGGGGATACCATTCTCGGTTCCGAATCGTGACTCAGTGGTCCGAAGACAACTCGGACTCAAGAGCCTTTCGCAGGGCGTCGACAGACTCGGGCCGCGCGTTTTCGCCCATTAGCCCCACACGCCAGACTTGGCCCGCTAGGGTGCCGAGGCCGGATCCGACTTCGATCCCGTGGCGCTGGAGGAGATTGCGGCGGACGTTGGCCTCTCCCTGTTTCGCGACGCTTTCGGGCAACCGGAGCGTTGTCAGCATGGGAAGCCGGTGTTCCGGGGGGACCAGAGGACTGAATCCAAGCGGGGCGAGGCTTTCAATCAGGTGCGCGGCGGCCTCCCGATGCCGTCCTGCTCGTTTTTCCATGCCCTCCTCTGAGACAAGAGCGAGACCCTCCGCCAGACCATAGATCGCCGAGATGGGGGCCGTGTGGTGGTAGACGCGTTCGCCGCCGTAGTACCCATCGAGGAGGCCGACGTCCAGATACCAACTCTGTACCGGGGTCGATCGCGTCGCGACGGCGTGAAGAGCACGCTCGGAGAAACTGACCGGAGAGAGGCCGGGTGAGCACGAAAGGCATTTTTGGCTGCCGCTATAGGCGGCGTCGATTCCCCAGCGATCGAGTTCTACCGGAATTCCTGCCAGAGACGTCACGCAGTCGAGGACCACGAGGGCGCCTGCCTCTCGGGCTGCGCTGGCGATGGCTTGGGGGTCCTGGCAGACCCCGGTAGAGGTTTCTGCGTGAACGAAGGCGACCACCTTGGGCATCTCGCTCCGAATTGCGGCGACCATGGCCTCCTCGTCGAGAGGGAGTCCCCACTCCGCCTCGACTCGGGTGACCTTGGCCCCGGCACGGGCGGCGACATCGGCCATGCGCCCGCCGAAGACCCCGTTGACCCCGATCACGACCCGATCGTCGGCCTCAAGGAGATTGACCAGGCAGGCCTCCATCCCCGCGCTCCCGGTGGCCGAAAGGGGGAGGGTGAAGCGATTCTGGGTGGAGAAGAGTTGGCGGAGCGCGCGTTGGACACCGTTGAGGATCTCGAGAAACTCGGGATCGAGATGTCCCAGCAGGGGCTTCGCCATGGCCTGCAATACCCGTGGGTGGACATTTGAAGGTCCGGGGCCGAGCAGTCGCCGGGTCGAGGGTGAAATGTCTTCGGGCGTGTGGGCTTGCTGTCGTACAGTCATCGCCCAAACTTAGCGCGCCTCGCCAGGGCCATGGAAGAGCCGAAAAGCACCGCAAAATCAGACATTTCCCGGTTGCCTTCCGTTGACAGTTCAGAGCGCGAAGCCTAGGTTGGCTCGCGCCGTTCCGTGGCTGACGCCCGTGGGCCCGCCGAAGCCGGGCGGTGATGTGCGAGCGGGGAGTCGCTCGTTTCAAGGCTTGGCGGTGCCGGCGATCCAGGCCGCCGAGGGAGAGGCAATGATCGGCTGGCGATTCTGGGTGCTGCTTGCTGCGGGTATAGCCTTTGTGCTCTGGGCGGGGTCGGCGCTGGTTCTCCAAAATGGGAAAATGCCCGAGATTCTGGCGGGTTGGGAGTCTCCTGCCGCGAAGAGCGAGACAGATTCTGGACAGATCCGCGAGGAGTCTCGGGAGGCCATGCGGGACATTTTGCGTCGCGCCGAGCGGGACCGGGAGTCGGACCGATGACTCCCACCGAACGGGTCGGACCTCCGGGCTTTCGCAACAGGGCGGCCCAGGAGGGAAGTGAGAGCACGGGCCTGGCGGCGGTCGCCAGTCGCAGCGAGTGTTCCCGGGGCAGGCTGTACCCCGAGCCCGAACATGAATTTCGAACCGCCTATCAGCGCGACCGTGATCGGGTGATTCACTCCCG
>DUCH01000081.1:0-11745 GCA_012959865.1 Myxococcales bacterium
CGCGCTCCACGCGCGACTAGAAGGAGGCTGGCCCAGCGCCGATCGGGTTCGCCCAGGATCAAGAGATGAAGGAAGAGCTCGTCAAGGAAATTGGGCGGGCGCTGGCAGGACTTCTGGAAGATGCCGGAGATTCGGCCGCCGCACCCCAAGTCGTCCTCGAGGTGCCCCGTCAGTCGGAGCACGGCGATTTCGCGTCGAGTCTCGCCATGGGGCTCGCCAAGCGAATCGGAAAGAACCCGCGAGCTATCGCGGAAGATCTGGTCGCGCGGCTTGGCGATGCCGGCGGTCTGTTGGTGGCTGCTGAGATTGCGGGACCGGGTTTTATCAACCTCCGTATTGCTCCGGAGGCGTGGCAAAAACTGGTCGGCACAATCATCGAAGCCGGTACCCAATACGGATCGAGCGAACTGGGCGCTGGCGAGAAATTGCAGGTTGAATTTGTCTCGGCCAACCCGACGGGTCCGTTGAGCACCGGGCATGGGAGGCAAGCGATTCTCGGCGATTGTTTGGCTCGCTTGTTGGAGAAAGTGGGCTTCGACGTCGTTCGGGAGTACTACTTCAACGACGGCGGTCGCCAGATGCGGGTTTTGGGAGATTCCGTCAAGGCGCGCTATCTCGAGGAACTGGGCCGGGCGGCCCCGCCTCCCCCGGAAGCGCTCGCCGATCCCGAAAAAGCGTGGCGGAGCGAAATTGATGGCCTGGATGTGGCTTTTCCGCCGGATGGCTACCAGGGGGATTATATCCGCGAACTGGCCTGCGCCCTGGTGGAGAGCCACTCCGAAGCGCTGGTGGATGAACCCGGGGACGGCCACTTTAGGGAATTTGCCCACAAGGAAATATTCAAGGATATCGAGGCGACGCTCGCTTCCATCGGCATTTCCTTCGATGTTCATTTCAATGAGAAATCACTCTACGATGATGGAAAGATCGACGAGGTCGTCGGGGATCTGAGAGCCCAGGATCTCATCTTCGAGTCCGAAGGAGCCGTCTGGCTGGCATCGACCAAGCTGGGCCTGGATCGCGACCGGGTCGTGATCAAGAGCAGCGGCGAGCCCACCTACCTTCTCCCCGACATCGCGTACCACCGGGAGAAATTCCGCCGCGGCTTCGACCGCGTCATCGATGTTCAGGGTGCCGATCACATCGAACAATTTCCCTTTGTGCGGCGTGCCGTAGGTGTTCTGGGATTCGACGAAGAGCGGCTCGAATTGGTCATGCACCAGTTCGTGACCATCACGAGCGGAGGGGAAAGGGTCAAGCAGTCCACTCGCCGGGCCACGTTCGTCACCGTGGACGAACTCGTTCAGGAAGTCGGAAGTGATGTCTTTCGCTTCTTCATGATCGAACGGAAGCCCGAGGGTCATTTGGACTTCGATCTGGATCTGGCCAAGGATCAGAACTGGAGAAAGAACCCGGCCTACTATGTGCAGTACGCCCATGCTCGGACTTACGGGATTGAGCGTCGAGCCCAGGAAGAAGGCGTTCCCATGCCATCCGCCGCTTCCTTTGATCCCTCTCGTCTTGAATTGCCCGAGGAGATCGATCTGATTCGCAAGCTCGGTGCGTTCCCCGAAATGGTCGAGCGCGCGGCCGCGGAGCGTGAGCCCCACCATGTGGCTTATTACTTGCGCGAGCTCGCAGGGCTATGGAATCCCTATATTCAAGACGGGAGCCGCCACCGCGTGATCTCCGAGGACACGGAACTGACCGCCGCTCGGCTAGGGCTGGTCCTGGCCGTGCGAACGGTTTTGGCGGTGGGTCTGGGGCTTTTGGGCCTATCCGCACCGGAGCGCATGTGAAGGGGCAGCGAACAAAAGCGAGGGGCTCCGGTTGGGGTGTGGGCTGGCTCGTGAAGAGTTTGGGGTTTTTGCTCCTGCTCTTCGGGGGCTTCAGCATCGGTCTTGTGGTGGGCTTCGTTCTGGAGGAGCCCACTCTGGTGGTCGGGCATATCGCCGGAAGAACCGCAGTAATCGATTGGGGACCCGAACGGGCAGGGGAACTGGCCATTCGGAGGGTGGGCCTCGGCACGGAAAGCGGGTCTTTAGCACCTGTGGGGGCCGGGCCTCCGATGGCTTCGCGGCGGGCTTCGTCAGAACCGGCGTTTTTCTCGATCCAGGTGGGGGCTTTTGGAGATGCGAAGCTGGCGACTTCCCTGGCCGAGCGCCTGCGTTCGACGGGTTATCCCGTCGAAGTTATTGAGCCCCGGGTAGACGACCGTTGGCGAGTTCGGGTCGGTCCCGTGGCCGAGCGTGACGCTGCCGAGGAAATGGCTCGGCGGCTCAAGCTCGAAAATCGACTCCCGACCTGGATTCTGCCCGAGTCGGTGGAGTAGAGATGCGAGGGATGTATTTGATCGGCGCGGTCCTGGCCGTGCGAGGGGGCTGAGGAGAGTCCGTGCACTGGCTTATAACGGGAAGTGGCGGCCAACTGGGACAATGCTTGACGGCGGCCGTACAGGCGAGGGGCGGCGAAGTTCTGGTGGCGGCTCTTGACCATTCCGAATTGGATATCGGCCGCCCGGGAGCCTTGGCGGATTTACTTCGTACGGGGCGGTTCGGGCACCCCGATATAGTTGTCAATGCAGCGGCTTTCACCGCTGTAGACCGCTGCGAGAGTGAGGAAGCGGTGGCCTGGCGGATCAATGCCGAAGCGCCCGGTTGGTTGGCCGAGGATTGCCGTGAAGCGGGGATCAATTGCGTCCACGTCTCCACGGATTACGTCTTCAGCGGAACTGCCAGTGACCCCTATTCCGAGGCGGCTTCGCCGGAGCCTCGAACCGCTTACGGGCGTTCGAAAGCCGAGGGAGAGCGTCGGGTTCTGCAGGCACTTCCCGGGGCCATGGTGGTGAGAACCAGCTGGGTTTTCGGACCGGGCAGGAATTTTGTCGGCGCGATTCTCCGTCAGGCCCGTCGGCGTGAGGGAGGCCTGGAAGAGGGCCCGCTCAGGGTGGTTTCCGATCAGTGCGGTTCGCCCACCTACGCGGCCGATCTTGCGGGAGGAATTCTAGACCTCGCGGCGCTTGCCTTTGGGCGTGATCCTGCCGATGGGGAGGACGAGTCCCGGGCCGCTCCGGGGGCCGTGGAGGCCAGAAGAAAAGAGGAAGAGAGCGCGAAGATGACGGGTATATTCCACCTCTCCAATTCAGGGCGAACGACCTGGCTTGAGTTCGCCCGATCGATATTGGAACTGACAGGGTACTCGCATTTGGCTCTGGAACCGCTAGCGACCGCCGACCTGAACCTTCCTGCGGAGCGTCCGGCTTGGTCGGTGCTCGGTTGCGAACGCGCGGCGCGTCTGGGGGTTGGGCTCCGGCCCTGGCGCGAAGCTCTGGCCGACTATCTCAGCTCGAGTGCGGGAATTGCCCTTCTTGAGGAGTCGGTGTGAGCCGAATACCTGTCGAGCGCATTCGGAATTTCTGCATTGTGGCCCACATCGACCACGGCAAGAGCACGATCGCCGATCGGTTGCTCGAGGCGACGGGCACTCTTTCCGAACGCGACCAGCAGGATCAGTTTCTGGACAATATGGAACTTGAGCGCGAGCGCGGGATCACGATCAAGGCCCAGACCGTGCGATTGCAGTTTCGTGCCGCCGATGGCGAGGATTACCTGCTCAACCTGATCGATACGCCGGGCCACGTGGATTTTTCCTATGAGGTCTCGCGCGCGCTGGCCGCCTGCGAGGGCGCGATTTTGGTGGTGGATGCCGCTCAGGGAATTGAGGCTCAGACCTTGGCCAACGCTTATCTCGCAGTGGACGCCGACCTCGAACTGATTCCAGTGGTGAATAAAATCGATCTGCCCTCGGCGGACCCCGACGCGGTTGCCCAGGAAATAGAGGACGTGGTGGGTCTGGACGCCACCGACGTTCTCTTCGTTTCTGCGAAGCAGGGCACAGGCATCGAGCTGCTTCTCCAGGCGGTGGTGGATCGTGTTCCGCCTCCGGTGGGTGAATCCGATGCACCCACTCGGGCGTTGATTTTCGATTCCTGGTTCGACCCCTATGTGGGGGTGGTCATGTTGGTCCGGGTGATGGACGGAAAGCTAAATCGCCGAGATTCGACCAAGATGATGATCTCCGGCGGCGAACACACGATCACCCAACTTTCGGTCATCGATCCCTCCCCTCGGAAGGTCGACGAACTCGGTGTGGGCGAGGTCGGGATGGTGGTTGCGGGCATCAAGACACTCTCCGATGTGCGCATCGGCGACACCATCACCCTGCGGTCGAATCCAGCCGATGAAGCCCTTGAAGGGTTCCGCGAAGTCAAGTCCATGGTCTTTGCTGGGCTCTATCCCGTCGACGCCGAGGACTACGAAGATCTCAAAGCAGCGCTTGAAAAGCTTCGCCTCAACGACGCTTCCTTCGGCTATGAACCCGAAACCAGCGCGGCTCTGGGGTTTGGCTTTCGGTGCGGCTTTCTCGGGTTTCTCCACGGCGAGATCATTCAGGAGCGACTTGAACGCGAGTACAGTCTGAATCTCATCACTACGGCGCCCACCGTGCGCTACAGGGTCGTTCCGAAAAGCGGAGAGAGTTTCGAAATTGAGAGCCCGGCGTCATTGCCCGATTCCACAGAGATCAACCGGATCGAGGAGCCGGTGATCCATGCCAATATTCACGTTCCCTCGACTTATCTCGGCGCAGTGATTGGCCTTTGTCAGGACCGAAGGGGAACACAGAAGGACATGCAGGTCCACGGGTCTCGTGTGCAGATTCGCTACGAACTCCCCCTGGCAGAGGTGGTCACGGACTTTCACGACAAGCTCAAGAGTGCGACACGGGGCTACGGCTCATTCGACTACGAACTTGTGGGCTTCGCGCCTGCGGATTTGGCCAAATTGGATGTGCTGGTGAATGGTGATCCCGTCGACGCGCTCTCGCTCATCGTTCACCGGGATGCGGCACATGCACGGGGATCCGAATTGGCGCGAAAGCTGAAAGAGTTTATTCCCCGCCAGCAGTTCCCCGTAGCCATTCAGGCTGCGGTTGGAACCCGGGTGATCGCGCGAACAACGGTTCGCGCCCTACGCAAGAATGTTTTGGCAAAGTGTTATGGTGGCGATATTTCGCGTAAGCGAAAGCTGCTCGAAAAGCAGAAGGCGGGCAAAAAAAGGATGAAGATGGTTGGATCGGTGGAAATTCCCCAGGAGGCCTTCCTCGCTGCTTTGAAGCTTGGAGACGAATGAATTCGGTCAGGGACCCTCAGTCCGGCCCTCAAGCGGACGAAGCCGAGGCAGCAGACGCCCCCATTGGGAAGAGTCGATGGTCAGCGATCTGGGAACAGGTCAGCACGTTGATCGTCGCCATCCTGATTGCTTTGGCGATCCGCGCATTTCTCGTGGAGCCGTTCCGGATTCCGTCGGGCTCCATGTTTCCCACACTCCTCATCGGGGACCACCTCTTCGTAAACAAGCTCACATACGGACCGCGTATCCCGTTTACGGAAATTCGCCTACCGGGATTTCGAGAACCTGAACGGGGAGACGTAGTCGTTTTCGAAGTAGCCAGAAATAACGGCAGTGAAGAGGGTCTGCGTACCGACATCGTTCCGGCTGATTTCTATCCGAATCTGCCCCAGGATGACTTTGTAAAGCGTTTGGTCGGCTTGCCGGGGGATCGGATCTATATCCAGAACGGACTCGTTAGCATCAATGGAATCCCGGCTGAGCAGATCGCCACGGGCAAGGTTTTTGAGGACAATCGAGGGACCGCGTTGGCGATTCGGGAAGAAGTTCTGGTGGACTGTGTGCACGAGGTGCTCGACGATCCAGTACTGAGCAGCCCATTCGGACGCAATCGCGAATATGTCGTGCCCGAAGGGCGTTATTTCATGATGGGCGACAATCGTGATCATTCGAACGACAGCCGCAATTGGGGGACAATTCGGAAGGAAGAGATGAAGGGGCCCGCCTTCTTCCTTTACTGGTCGTGGGACGTCAACGGCAATGCCCTGCAGTTCTTTAATCCAGCCAACTGGTGGCGAGCTGACAAGCGCTGGGATCGGGTTTTCAACCGCGTGCGTTGCCGGACGATCGAGGAGCTGGGTTCGCCCTGAGTCCGAGAGCTCCCCAGAGTCCTCTGAATTGGCCCCGGCCAACCCGATTGACGGCGGCGCGGTAGCCGTTAGACTCCGGCCACTTGATGAGCCCCTTTTAAGCCCGTCCCGAGAGACGGTCAAAGGCGCAGCGTTGGCGAATCCCAGACCCCCGACTCCCAATTCCAAGCCCACCCGAGAAAGCGCAGCAGGCGCTTTCACCGGCAATTTGGCCCCGAAGACGGGCCTCGCCAAGGGGCCTGAAGCGATCGCAACCGCCCCCGGCTGGGACGAGTCGAGCGAGCGAATCGTTCTGGATGATACCCGGATCCGCCGGGCGCTGATGCGAATCGCGCACGAGATCGTCGAGTCCAACGCCGACCTCGACCCCCTCTACCTGGTGGCCATCCCGAATGGAGGGGTACCCCTGGCGAGGCGTCTCGCTGTCAACCTCGAGGCCCTTGCCGGATGCAGGCCTAAATTGGGAATCATGGATACCACGCTATATCGGGACGATTTGGCCATCCGGGGCATCCGTCCGCGACTCAGGATCACCGAAATGCCCTCCTCGGTGGACGAGGGCGTAGTGATTCTGGTTGAGGACGTGGTGAGTACCGGGCGGACGATTCGGGCGGCCATGGATGCGCTGATGGATTTCGGTCGGCCGCGGTCGGTCAAGGTGATGGCCTTGGTGGATCGGGGGCATCGGGAATTGCCCATCAAGATCGACTATGTGGGCAAGAATATTCCCACTCAGCCGGGTGAATCGGTCGTATTTCGGGCCAAACCGGCCGGTGAATCCGAGGAAGACGTACTGGAAGTCGCTGTCCATTCGATGGATAGAGTGGCCGATCACCCTCGCTCTGAAAACAAAGCCGGAGAATCCTCATGATCGGTCAGGACCTTCTGGGAATCGAGCATATCGAGCGCGATCAAATCGAACTGATTCTCGAGACCGCAGAGCATATGCAGGAGATCGGGACTCGGGACGTGAAGAAGGTTCCGGCCCTTCGTGGCCGAACTGTGGTCAACCTGTTCTTTGAACCTTCTACCCGAACCCAGACGAGTTTTGAGATCGCTGGGAAACGCCTGGCCGCCGATGTTGTCAACTTCTCGTCCTCCTCTTCCAGTCTGACTAAGGCGGAGAGTTTGCTCGACACTGCGAAGACTCTGGACGCCATGGACCCCGATGTCGTTGTCGTGCGCCACAAGGTCGCTGGTGTCCCTCAGCGCATTGCCGACGTGCTCGACGCGCCGGTCATCAACGCCGGGGATGGGGCCCACGAACATCCCACCCAGGCGCTCCTCGATATGCTGACCGTTTTTCAAGCGAAGGGCCGGATCGAAGGGCTCAGCGTCGCGATTATCGGAGATATCGCGCATTCCCGGGTGGCGCGTTCCAATATCTACGGATTCACGAAATTGGGTGCCGAGGTCCGGGTGGCCGGCCCCCCCACTATGCTCCCGCCGCATGTCGATTGTCTTGGGGTCAAGGCGTATACCTCGCTTCGCGAAGTTCTCGATGGGGTCGACGTTGTGATGGCTCTTCGCATTCAGAATGAACGCCTGGGCGGAGGGATTTTTCCGAGTGTTCGCGAATATTCTTCCACATTCGGGCTGGATCGAGCAAAACTACGCTTTGCTCGCCCCGATGCCATTGTGATGCACCCGGGGCCGGTGAATCGAGGTGTCGAACTTTCCCATGACCTTGCCGATCACCGCCCCAGCGTGATCCTCGACCAAGTGCGAAACGGCGTCGCTTTGCGGATGGCGCTGCTTTACCTCATCGCGGGACGCGCGTTCCCGCAAGACCGGGAGTAGATTTTTGTCCAGAGTGCTGATTCGGGGAGGGCGATTGCTCGACCCCTCCATAGATCACGACGGGGTTTCGGATCTATTGATCGAAGAAGGAAGGGTTGTCGAAGTGGGCCCCAGCCTTCGCGTCGAGAACGCCGAAGTGATGGAGGCCGATGGAAAATGGGTGGCGCCGGGCTTCGTCGACCTGCATGTGCACCTGCGCGAGCCCGGGCAAGAGTACAAGGAAGATCTCGCCTCAGGGGGGCGTGCCGCTGTGGCTGGCGGTTTTACCTCGATCTGCTGCATGGCGAACACCGAACCCGTGAATGACGACCCCGCGGTCACGAAATACATTCTCGACCGTGCTGCGAAGGACTCCCCGGCTCGCATTTTTCCCATCGCTGCCGCGACCCGCCGACTCGCTGGCGAGGTGATGACGGAAATGTCGGCCCTCAAGGACGCCGGGGCGGTCGCGTTCAGCGACGACGGCAATACCATCATGGACGCCTGGGTGATGCGCAACGTGCTTGAGTACTCAAAGTTGGTCGATGCCGTCGTGGTGATCCATGCCGAGGACTGCGGGCTTCGGGCGAACGGGGTGGTGAATGAGGGCCGGGTCTCGACGCAGCTTGGCCTGCCGGGAAACCCCGTGGAGGCCGAGGAAATTCATATCGCCCGGGATATCCGTCTGGCCCGGCTAACCGGCGCGCGTCTCCACGTGGGTCACGTTTCGTCCGGGGGCTCGGTGGAGTTGATTCGTGAGGCCAAGGAAGCGGGGTTGTCCGTCACCGCCGAAGTGACTCCCCACCATCTAGCGCTGACTGACGAGGCCACCAAGGGCTTCGACACGAGCACCAAGATGGCGCCGCCCCTGCGAACAGGAAGTGACGTTGAGGCGCTTCGGAGGGCTCTCGCGGACGGAATCATCGACTGTGTGGCGACCGACCACGCCCCCCATGCGACCCATGAAAAAGATGTGGAGTTCACCGCGGCCCCGTGCGGCGTCCTCGGTCTGGAAACCGCTTTCGGGGTCGTCAACGATCTGGTTCGGGCGGGCGAAATTTCACCCCTTGAACTGATGCGGCGAATGTCCACCGCGCCGGCGCGCATTTTCGATCTTGCGGGTGGAAGCCTGACCAAGGGCAGCTTGGCGGATGTGGTCATTCTCGACCCCGATCAGGCGTGGGTCTACGATCCGACGGAAGGATTCTCCAAGAGCCGAAACTCGCCCTGGGCGGGTGCCGAACTGACCGGGCAGGTTTTCGCGACCTTCGTGGGTGGGCGCCTGGTCTATCAGGCGGGGAGAGGGGTTCTGATCCAGTGAAATCGGAGTTTTCGACGTCCACCCCGGTTCTTGGGACCGGCGGTATGGGGAAATTGCGGCCAGCCACCCTTGCCTTGGCGGATGGGACCGTTTATCGAGGTCAGGCCTTCGGTGCCGAATGTGTTCGAGAGGGCGAGGTTATCTTCAACACGAGTATGACGGGGTACCAGGAAATCATCACTGATCCCTCCTACGCGGGGCAGATCGTGGCCATGACCTATCCCCAAATCGGCAACGTCGGAGTCAATCCCGAGGACAACGAATCTGCTCGGCCCTTCCTTTCGGGCTTCGTCGTCCGGGAATTTCTCGACGAGCCGAGCAACTGGCGAGCCCAGGGTGGTCTCGACGATTTCCTGTCCGAGTCGGGCGTTCCGGGGATTGCGGGGATCGATACCCGGGCTCTGGTTCGCAGGATTCGCGATTCCGGTGCGCAGGTGGGTGTTCTGAGTACCGATCCCAACCAACAGGATGCCGAAGTTCTTGTTGCCCAGGCCCGCAGTGCGCCCGGGCTCGACGGACGCGACCTTGTCGCGGAAGTGACCTGCACGGCGCCCTATGTGTGGACGGAGGGCCGCTGGCGCGGGGTGCCGGGCCAGGTCCCCCGGCACGAGCGCCCCGATACCCCTCGGCGGTTAGTCGCTTACGATTTCGGAATCAAAAGGAACATTCTTCGCCTGCTCGTCGAGCAGGGCTTCGAGGTGACCGTGGTTCCGGCGACGACCCCCGCCGCGGAGGCCCTCGCCATGGCGCCCGACGGAATTTTTCTCTCCAACGGCCCCGGCGATCCCGGAGCAGTCGTGGGCGTGCGCGAGATTGTTCGGGACCTGGCCAACGAAAAGCCCCTCTTCGGCATCTGTTTGGGCCATCAGATTCTTGGCCTGGCATTGGGCGGGGAGACTCACAAACTCAAATTCGGTCACCACGGGGGCAACCAGCCGGGCCAGGACCTCGCCACGGGCAAGGTCGCCATCTGCGCCGAGAATCATGGTTACGCGGTGGATGCCGAGTCCCTGCAGCGCGCGGGCGAGCCCGTGGAGGTGACCCACGTAAATCTCAACGACGGGACAGTTGAGGGGCTGGCTCACAGTACACGCCCGCTCTTCTCGGTTCAGTACCACCCCGAGGCCTCACCCGGACCCCATGATGCATCATACTTTTTTAGGCGTTTCCGCGAGATGGTCGATCGACACGTATCCGGTGAAGATGTGACCGGAACCATTATCGCGAAGGGCCAGAGCGCCTAGGCGAGTAGAGAGGAAGCCACCCCCGTGCCGCGAATAGACGATATCCACACCATTCTGGTCATCGGATCGGGCCCGATCGTGATCGGTCAGGCCTGCGAGTTCGATTACTCGGGCACCCAGGCATGCAAGGCCCTGCGAGAAGAGGGCTATCGGGTGGTTCTGCTCAACAGCAACCCGGCAACAATCATGACCGATCCGGAAACGGCGGATCGAACCTACATCGAGCCCATGACGGTCGACGCCGTGGAGAAAATTATTCGGGCCGAAAAACCCGATGCTTTGCTGCCCACCATTGGCGGGCAGACCGCGCTGAATCTGGCGGTGGATTTGGATGAAGCGGGTGTACTGGCGCGGTATGGGGTGCGGTTGATCGGCGCCAATATCGAGTCAATCCACAAGGCCGAGGACCGGGAGCAGTTCCGAGCCGCGATGGATCGCATCGGCCTGGCGGTTCCGTCTTCGGGTCTCGCGCGGACTCTGGCCGAGGCGCGAAGCATCCTCAAAAGAACCGGTTTGCCGGCCATTATTCGTCCGAGTTTCACCATGGGGGGAACCGGGGGGAGCGTTGCCTTCGAGGACGGGGATTTCGACGGTTTGGTGGAGTGGGCCCTGGACCAGTCCCCCACCACGGAATGTCTCGTGGAGCGCAGCGTTCTCGGCTGGAAAGAGTACGAACTCGAGGTCATGCGCGATAAGGCAGACAACGTCGTGGTGATCTGCTCGATCGAGAACTTCGATGCTATGGGGGTTCATACAGGCGATTCCATTACCGTAGCCCCGGCCCAGACCCTCACCGACCGCGAATACCAGGAGATGCGTGACGCCGCCGTGGCCATCATGCGAGAAATCGGTGTGGATACCGGGGGGTCGAATGTCCAGTTTGGCGTAGATCCAGCCGACGGATCCATCGTAGTCATCGAAATGAATCCTCGGGTCTCGCGATCGTCGGCCCTGGCCTCCAAGGCGACGGGCTTTCCCATCGCGAAGATCGCCGCCAAACTCGCCGTGGGCTTTACACTCGACGAGGTACGGAACGATATAACCCGCGAAACGCCGGCCAGTTTCGAACCGAGTATCGACTACGTGGTCACGAAGGTGCCCCGTTTCACCTTTGAGAAATTCCCCACTGCGGACAGCATGCTGACCACCCAGATGAAGAGCGTGGGCGAGGTGATGGCTATCGGTCGGACCTTCAAAGAGAGTCTTCAGAAGGCGATTCGTTCGTTGGAAATCGGTCATGCGGGATTGGAGAGCCCGGACCTGGGACCCGACCCGCAAGCCAGGCTCATTGAGGCATTGAAGGTGCCGCGCCCAGGTCGACTCTGGGCGCTCGCCGAGGCCCT
>DUCH01000081.1:11789-34413 GCA_012959865.1 Myxococcales bacterium
GTGGATTGATCCGTGGTTCCTGAGGCGAATCGAAGAAATTGTTCGCGCCGAGGCGGATTTGCGCGCAGCGGACGCCGAGCAACGCGAAGCCTGGCTCCGGCCCGCTAAACGGATGGGCTTTTCGGATCGACGCCTGGCCGAGCTATGGGAAAGCCACGAAGACGAAGTCCGGTCCCTGCGTCACCGTCTGGGCGTAAATCCCGTCTACAAGCGAGTGGATACCTGCGCGGCGGAGTTCGAAGCGCACACCCCGTATCTCTATTCGACCTACGAGGATGAATGCGAAGCGCGCCCTACGGATCGCAAGAAAATCATGATCCTGGGGGGGGGGCCCAATCGAATCGGTCAGGGCATTGAGTTTGATTATTGTTGTGTGCACGCCGTTTTTGCGCTTCGCGAGGCTGGCTTTGAGACCATTATGGTCAATTGCAATCCCGAGACTGTTTCCACGGACTACGACACCAGCGATCGCCTCTACTTCGAACCTCTGACCCTCGAGGACGTGCTGGCCATCGTCGATGTAGAAAAGCCCGACGGCATCATCGTTCAATTTGGTGGGCAGACACCGCTTAAACTCGCCGTTTCCTTGGAGCGGGCTGGTGCACCCATCATCGGAACCTCCCCGGATGCCATCGATCGTGCCGAAGATCGCGAGCGCTTTGATGAATTGCTGGAGTCCCTGGGTTTGAAGCGGCCCGAGGGTGCGGTGGCGCGTAGCGCGCCCGAAGCCGAAGCCGTCGCCGAGAAGATCGGATATCCGGTGCTAGTGCGTCCTTCCTATGTGCTCGGCGGTCGGGCGATGCAGATCGTCCGCGATGTCGTGGCGCTCCGGGACTACATGCGATTCGCCGTGCGCGCTTCTCCCGAGCATCCCGTTTTAGTGGACCGTTTTCTCAGCGACGCCATCGAGGTGGACGTGGACGCGATCTGCGACGGCAAGCAGGTCGTGGTGGGTGGCATTATGGAACACATCGAGGAGGCCGGCGTTCATTCGGGGGACAGTGCGTGCTCGATGCCCCCGTATTCCCTTGGCAAAGAGGTGATCGACGAGATCGTCCGCTCAACCCGAGAACTTGCGCTGGCTCTCGGTGTGCTGGGCCTGATGAACGTCCAGTACGCGATCAAGGACGACCAGGTTTTTGTCATCGAAGTCAATCCGCGGGCGTCGCGGACCGTCCCGTTTGTTTCCAAGGCCATCGGGCGGCCCCTGGCCAAACTGGCTGCCCTGGTGATGGTGGGCAAGAGCCTGGACGAGTTGGGGTATACCGAGGAGATCGTTCCAAGTCACTTCTCGGTGAAGGAGGCCGTGTTCCCCTTCATGAAGTTCCCAGGGGTGGACACTCTGCTGGGACCGGAAATGAAGAGTACCGGCGAAGTGATGGGGATCGATTCGGATTTCGGCCGCGCCTTTGCGAAGGCCCAAATTCAAGCGGGCAACAGCCTGCCCAGTCGGGGGACCGTCCTGGTCTCCACACGCACCGGAGACCAGGAGTCCGTGGCGGACGCGATCCGTGTTCTGGTCGATCTCGGGTTTCGGATTTTGGCCACCGCCGGAACCGCTGAGGCGCTTGAGCGCCACGGGATCGAAGCGCAGAAGGTCAACAAGGCCTACGAAAGCTCCCCCCATACGGTCGACTTCATCGAGCGGGGCGAGGTCGACTTGGTGATCACCACCGTGGACGCCGATGAGCGGGCGGTGAAGGATTCGTTCTCCATGCGGAGAGCGGCCCTGCAGCGGGGCATCCCCTACTGCACGACCCTGGCTGCGGCCCGGGCCTCGGCGTCGGCCATCCAGGCGCTCCGGGCCGAAACCATTGGGGTTCGCTCCCTGCAGGAGATTCACGCGAGGATGTAGACTCGGGGCGGAGTGCGCACGCCGCACGCCCCCAAAATCCTCGGAGCTTTGATCGCGTGGCGCAGCCCTTTCCCCCAAAACCACTGGAGCCGGCCCGGAGTCCCCTCGAAGGGAGCCTCGCGGGCTTGCTGCGACCGTTGGAATTTGCGGTGGGGGAGGGTGGTGCGAATCTGGAACGCATCCAGGGCCTTGAAGCCAGCGCCGTCTCCGCGTGCCGGGCCCTCCAGGCCCTGAGCCTTCCTCGGGATTTGATCGAGGAGTTCCGGGAAGTGGAGCGGCTTCTCGAGCAGCCTCTGGAGGGCGAAGACCGTCTGCGATCTCTACGAAGTATCTGGGCACGCTTGGCTCCGCTGCGCGAGCCCGGCTGGATGGACGCCCTGCTGGCGCGGAAGACTTCGGCCCTGCCCGGCGTGGGGGCCAAGCGCGCCGCGTCCCTGGCCCAGCGCGGGATCGGGAGCGTCGGCGACCTGCTCTTTCACCTGCCTTCGCGCTACGAGGATCGCCGCAGGCTCTCGCGAATTTCCGAGCTCGAAGTGGGGCATCGGGGGACCTTCATCGCTTCGGTGCTGGCCGTGGAATTCGTGGGCTCCCGTGCGGGCGGACGAATGCGTCAGGCCCTTCAAGCGGTGGTGGGCGACGAGAGCAGCACCATCAATCTGAAATGGTTTCGTGGCGGCGAGAGCATTGAGCGGAACCTTAATCAGGGTGACCGCTTGCTGATCACCGGGGATATCGCGCGCTATCGCTTTTCCAAGCAGATCGTGCATCCCGAGATCGAGCGCCTCGACGACGCTTCGTCCCCGGACGAAACGGAGACCGAACCCGAGAACGTGCGCCAGGTGGTTCCTGTCTATACCGCACCCGAGAAAGTCAATCCGCGGACCTTGCGTCGGTTGATCCAGGGCGCGGTGGCCGATCACGCGGATCTGCTCGTGGGCTGGCTGCCCGGGAACGTGGTCGTCGAGCGGGAGCTCCCGTGGGCGAGCGAGGCGATTCGTCAGGTCCACCGGCCGGATCCGGGGGCCGATGTGGATTCGTATTCGGAACAGGTTTCGGCGGCCCACGAGCGCTTGATCCTCGAAGAACTCTATCTCCTCGAGGTGGGGCTGGCCCTGCGCCGTCAAGCCCGTGGGCGGGAACCCGGCATCGCGTTGAAGTCGGGCGATGGGGCGATCGACGCCGCAATCCGAGCGCTGCCCTTTGCGCTGACCGGCGCACAGCGTCGCGCCTGGTCCGAGATCGCCGGGGATCTGGGTCGCCCGCACCCCATGCATCGCCTGCTTCAGGGGGATGTGGGGAGCGGCAAGACCGTGGTGGCGCTATTGGCAGCGGTGGCCGCCCAAGTCAGCGGAAAGCAGTCGGCCCTGATGGCCCCCACCGAACTCCTTGCCGAGCAGCACGCCCGGACCCTGGCGGGATTGATGAAAGCATCGGGGTCGAAAATATCCATGCGCATGGCTCTCCTCACTGCGTCGCGATCCGCCGCCGAAGGCGCGCGCATCAAGGCGGCTCTGGCGGCCGGGGAAATCGACTTCGTAGTGGGCACTCACGCCCTGGTTCAGCAGGACGTCGGTTTTCGCCGTTTGGGGTTAGCGATCATCGACGAGCAGCATCGTTTCGGCGTTCGCCAACGCGCTGCCCTCGCTCGACAGGGCGCGGGTGGTTTGCGTCCCCACAGCCTGTTGATGACCGCGACCCCCATCCCCCGGACCCTCGCGCTCACTGTGTATGGGGATCTCGATGTCTCGGTCATCGACGCGCTCCCGCCGGGCCGCTCCCCGGTCGAAACCGATCTCCTGCGCGAAGGCGAAGGCAATCGAATCGTCGGCATCATCGAGGAAACCCTGGCTCGAGGCGAGCAGGTCTATGTTGTCTACCCCCTGGTGGAAGAGAGTGAGAAAGTCGATCTCCGCTCGGCCCTGGAGTCCACCGAACGCATCCGGCGTGCCTTCCCAGGGGCGGAAGTGGATATCGTTCACGGGCGCCTGGATGCGCGGGAGCGATCGAACGCGATGGATCGTTTCACCTCGGGTGAGGTTCAGATTCTCGTGGCCACCACGGTGATCGAAGTGGGCGTGGACGTCGCCAATGCGACCCTGATGGTGGTGGAGCACGCCGAGCGTTTTGGTTTGGCCCAGCTCCACCAGCTTCGGGGCAGGGTCGGGCGGGGAGATCGGCCGGGTCGCTGCCTGCTTGTGGCTCGGGGGGGCGGCGAAAAAGGCGAAGCCCGCCTGCGCGCCATGCTTGATACCACGGACGGATTCGTGATCGCCGACGCCGACCTGAAAATTCGCGGCCCGGGTGAGTTCATGGGAACCCGCCAGAGCGGTCAGCTACCGAACCTCAGAATCGCCGATTTGATTCGAGATTCTCGACTGGTCGCGGTGGCGCGGGAAGCCGCCCTGGCCACCGTGCGCGCCGATCCCGGCTTGGCGGGCGACCCGGGTCTGGCGCGCGCAGTACAGGCGCATTGGGGCGACCGCCTTGCCCTGGTGGATGTGGGTTGAAGCGCCCCCCGGCAGAGTCTGTTTGACGGCTACTCCGATTTCCTGTAAGTGTTAGGTACCATGTGTTCGCAACCCGACCGAAAGCTTCGCCTTCTATCCCTCCTGCTGCTTAGCAGGGCGGGGGAGGTGTAGCGCCGGTCCAAAGGCTTTGAGTTCGAAAGACCAAAGCCCCTGAAACGGACTCAACAAGCGCGAAGCCCTCTCCCGCCGAAAGGCCGGAGGGGGCTTCGCGCTTTGGAGCCCGTTCGCCATGCTCGGGGTCCGACGCCAAGACGCCAAGACGCTAAAGGGTCGATACCCAAAAGCACCTCGAGTTTCTCCGGTCCATCGTGCGGAAGAGTGTTTGCCATGGTGAGTCCGGAGGAGAGAGAGATGTCAAGTTCCCAACCCGAGTCGAGTGCCGAGCCCCGTGCCGGCAAGCCCGCTGTTCCGGGCATGCGCACGGACGCCTATCGCCCCTATGCGCCGGTACCCTTGCCCGATCGCCGATGGCCGGATCGATCCCTCACGGGGGCTCCCCGTTGGTGCAGCGTCGATCTCCGCGATGGCAACCAAGCCTTGGTCGAACCCATGGGGCCCCGTCGCAAGCGTCGGTTTTTCGACGCTCTGGTGGCCACGGGGTTCAGGGAAATCGAGGTCGGATTTCCCGCGGCGGCGCGCGCCGAGCACGACTTCCTGCGCGAATTGATCGAGGAGGAGGCGATCCCCCAAGCGGTGACGATTCAAGTTCTCACCCAGGCTCGGGCCGATCTGATCCACCCCACACTCGATGCACTGAAGGGCGCCCCCCGCGCCATCGTGCACCTCTACAACTCGACCTCTACGCTTCAGCGTCGGGTAGTCTTCGGTGAGGACCGTGCCGGGGTGATGGAGATCGCCCGTCGTGGTGCGGGGCTGATCCGTGAGCGGGCGGCCCGAATGCCCGAGACGCCGATCACCCTGGAGTACTCCCCGGAGAGCTTCACCGGGACGGAATTGGACTTTGCCCTCGAGATCTGCGAAGCCGTCGCCGACGAATGGGCGCCAAGTGCCGAAGACCCCCTGATCGTGAATCTGCCGGCGACTGTGGAGATGGCCACCCCCAACGTCTACGCCGATCAGATCGAGTATTTCGGGCGTCACGTGCGTGACCGCGAGAAGCTGGTCCTCAGCGTTCACCCGCACAACGATCGGGGGACCGCAGTGGCGGCAGCGGAACTCGCCTTGATGGCGGGTGCCCAGAGGCTCGAGGGAACGCTCTTTGGCAATGGGGAGCGAACCGGGAACGTGGACATCGTTACCCTGGCCCTCAATCTCTTTACCCAGGGCATTGATCCCGAACTCGACTTTGGGGAAATTGACTCGCTGGTGGAACTGTTCGAAAGCTGTACGGGGATGCCCGTGCACCCGCGCCATCCCTATGCGGGGGAACTGGTGTTTACGGCTTTCTCGGGTTCTCATCAGGATGCCATCAAAAAGGGATTGGCGGTGTGCGAAGCCGATCCCGAGGGACTCTGGCAGGTTCCCTATCTCCCCATGGACCCGGCCCACGTCGGCCGGAGCTACGACGGTCTGGTTCGGGTCAATAGCCAGTCGGGAAAGGGCGGCGTCGCGTTCGTACTCGAGCGGGATCACGGCTACTCGATTCCTCGGTCGATGCAGGTCGACTTCCAATTCCGAGTTCAGCAAGCGGCGGAAGCGACCGGGGGCGAAGTGGGATCCGAGGGCATTCGCCGGCTCTTCGAGTCCGAGTACCTCGCATGGCGCGAGCCCATCGGCTGCGCGGTGGACGCGTGTCGGCTCGAAGCGATCTCGGGGCCAGCGTATCACTTGGAGGGTGAGGCGTTCTACAAGGGTGTTCGACACGTGCTGGAAGGCAAGGGCAACGGCCCCATCGATGCGATGTTCACTGCGCTCTGCACGCGTTTCGGTCTGACTCTTACCTTGACCGACTATTGGGAGCACGCCCTGGGGTCGGGATCCGATGCTGTTGCGGCGGCGTACGTGGAGGTTTCCGATAACAGCGGCCGGAGCTACTTCGGGGCGGGGCGACACCCGAGCAGCATAGTGGCTTCCCTGGAGGCCGTAGTCTCGGCGGTCAATCGTTCGCAAGTGGGAAGCGCCGGACTCGAACGGGCGGGCTCGGCGGCGTCCGGCGAAGCCCCGGCTCGCTAAATCTGGCGCAACTGCGCGGCGGCGCCAAAATAAAGAAAAGCCCTGGTCCTGCTCATCCGAGCTCGGGCCAGGGCTTTTCCTGGGGTCTCCCCCTGAATCGGTCTCCCCTGAATCAGAGTGTGGCGATTAGGGGAGCGATCAGCAGGCTGACAACACTCATTACCTTGATGAGAATCGCGACGCCGGGACCCGACGTATCCTTGAAGGGATCACCGACGGTATCGCCGATCACCGAGGCTTTGTGGGCTTCCGAGCCCTTGGGGTGACCGGGGAGGCCACCCGCTTCGATGTGCTTCTTGGCGTTGTCCCAGGCCCCGCCCGCATTGGCCATGAAGAGCGAGAGCGACGCGCCCACCGCGACGGCCCCCGCAAGCATGCCGGCCAGCGAAGCCGGCCCCAAGAGAAAGCCCACGGTGACCGGGGCCGCAATGGCCACGGTACCCGGCAGAATCATCTGGGCCAGAGCGGCCTTGGTCGCGATGTCGACGATCACCTTGCCCTCGGGCTCGGCTTTGCCTTCCCGCAGGCCAGGGATCTCGTTGAATTGCCGAATGATTTCCTCGATGATCGCTTGGGCGGCCTTGCCCACGGCGATCATGGTGCTGGCCCCCACCGCGTAGGGGAGGCACGCGCCGATCAGAAGTCCGATCAGAATTTGAGCATCGTCGAGTTGGAGGATGAGCGACTCCATGCCCCCCTCCATGCGCTTGTGGTTGACCTCGAGAATAAAAGCGGAAAAAAGGCTCAGCACCGTCAATGTGGCCGACCCGATGGCGAAGCCCTTGCCGATGGCCGCGGTGGTGTTGCCCACGGCATCGAGTTCATCGGTGATCGCCCGCACCTCGGGGCCAAGAGAACTCATTTCGCTGATGCCCCCGGCGTTGTCCGCGATGGGCCCGTAGGCGTCGACGGTCATCACGATGGCGGTGCCGGCCAGCATTCCCACGGCGCTCATGGCAATGCCGTAGAGCCCCATGCCCTCGGGCATGACGGCATTGGCGACGAAGCCCACTCCGGCCACGATGAGGAGAGAAACCACCGTGCTCTCCATGCCGACTGCCAGCCCGCTGATGATCCCGGTTCCGGCGCCGGTCTTCGACGCTTCAGCGACTTTCTCGATGGGCCCCCAGGCGGTGTAGTACTCGGTGATGAGACCGATCAAGGCGCCCCCAATGGCGCCCGCCGCCAGTGCGTAGGTGACGGACTGGCTGACTCCCAGCATGGGCATGGCGATGAAGGCCACGACACAAATGATCAAGGAGGGAACGATCAGTGCGGCTCGCAGCACCATTGCGGGGCTGTTCTGGCGCAAACTGCGCGCGATGAAAATGCAGACCATACTCACCAGCAGGCCCAATCCGGAGAGGAAGACGGGTAGGGTGACGGCCAACATCGTGGCGTCGTGGCCGCGCAGACCATTCGTAAAGAGGGTTTGGATGTATTCGGGCCGGGCCGTCAAGGCGATCGCCATGGCGGCTACGATGGCGGCCACCAGGGACTCATAGATGTCCGCCCCCATGCCGGCGACATCGCCCACGTTGTCCCCCACGTTGTCCGCGATACCGCCCGGGTTGCGGGGATCGTCTTCGGGAATGCCCTCGACGACCTTGCCCGCGATGTCCGAACCCACGTCGGCGGCCTTGGTGTAGATGCCGCCGCCGATCCGGGCGAAGAGCGCAATGGAGGACGCGCCCACCGCGAAGCTGTGCAGGACGGTTCCCAGGTGGGGGTCTTCGCGGAAGAAGTAGTAGAGACCGCCCAGGCCCAGGAGCGCGGTGGCGGCAACGCAAAGCCCCATGACGGCTCCGCCGTCGAGGGCGGTGAGCAGCGCGTCGGGTTTGGAGCCCATTCGGGCCGCTTGGCTCGTGCGCACATTGGCGTACGTGGCGGCTTTCATGCCCGCGAAGCCCGACCCCAATGAGAGGAATGCCCCCAGGACGAAGCAAAGTCCGGCCAGAATGCCGGTACCCTCCGAGCGAAAGGCGAGATAGAGCAAGCCGAACACCGCCACGGTGTAGCCCGCGAGCACTTTGTACTCGCGGGAGAGGAACGCCATGGCGCCTTCGCGGATATATTTCGCGATCAGGTTCATGGTTTCCGTGCCTTCCGGAAGCGATTTGACCCGGATGTAGAAAAAAACCGCAAGGGCCAAACCGAGGACCCCCGCCCCGAGGGGCGCTAGCGTGAGTTGGTCCAGTAGCTCGTTCATCAATTCCATCCTCTACTTTGTGTGTGCTTGTTTTTGGATCGATTCGGCTTGAGGGGCCCGTGTGTCTTTCGCGGTCATCGGCGTTTCTCGTCGAGCCTTCGCGCAGCGGCCTCGCTAGCGCCGCCCGCTCGGGCTCCTACCGGGCAGCGACCCTCGCTCTCTCAAAAGCCTCCCCCGTGCTGTCTCCGATGCCGTGGCGGCAGAGATGACTAATCGTGGGTTTTTACCACCATAAAGGCTCGTTGTTGGCGCCTGCCCGGGCTGAGGGGCGTGGCCGGTCGTCAAGAGAGTGTTGCGGATGTGATTTAGCGACTCGGAGGTTTTCCGGCAACCGATTCGCCCTGTTTTTTCGGCGAGTTGCAGTTTGGGTCCGCCGGTGGTCGTTCGAAAGCGCTCAGAGCGCCAGCCAGCCGTACCGGAGGACCAGATACCCCGCGACTCCGGTCAGCACAATCTGGTAGAGCCGGAGAAAGAACCTCTCACTGACCTTCGCCAGAATTCGGGTCCCCACGGCCGTGCCCGCGATGACACAAAGGGATAAAACCCCGAGCAATCCCGCCCACGCGGGAAAGGCGAACCCCGCAAGGCCGAAAACGCCGATTTTGACTGCATGGGCGGCCAGTTGGCAGGCCGCCTTGGTGCCGATGATTGCGAAGCGTGTCAGCCCCAAGTTGAGGAAAAAGGGCGCGATCAGCGGCCCCGTCGCCCCCACCGTGATATTGAGCACGCCAACCGCGGCTCCGAGACCCAGGAAACGAAGTTTGGGGTTGGTCTCTCCCGGGCGCGTTCCCAGCAGGATCCAGGTCGGACGCCACATGGCCACGAGAGCGAATCCGCCGATCAGCATCCGAGCCGCTTCGGGGGGGATTTCCTGGGCGAGTTGCAAACTCAGCCAGCCCAAAGGCAGTAGGGGCAGGGCGTAGCGCCACAGGATTCCCCATTCCACATGATGGCGCTGGGCCACGGCGCGCGTTCCGTTGGAGACCATTTGCACTGTGGCATGGAGGGGAATCGCGACCAATGGATCGAGGAACAAGAGCAGTATGGCGAGGAGCGTGATGCCACCCCCCATACCCACAATGGCCGAAAGGATCGAGGTGAGCAGCGCGGCCACCGCGAGAATGCCGACCCGCCCAGGGTCGAGATCGCCAAAGGGGAAGTCTGTCAACTCCATCGGTCGGCGTGGTATAGATCATCCGTTCGGCGAAGCCCAACGATACCCTTCGCGAGATTCAATGCTCTGGAATCTGCCCGCTATGCTCGTGGCTGTGACCGAGAGCTCCGGTTCAGCCCATCCCCGCGATCAACTCGTGCGCGAACTCTCGCTGCTGGACGCGTCCATGCTGGTGGTGGCGTCGGTGATTGGGGCCGGAATTTTCTTTACACCGGGTCAGGTCGCCCAGCTGCTTCCCGCACCGGGCTGGATCATGGCCGCATGGGCGGTGGGGGGGGTGCTCTCGCTGGCTGGGGCCCTGGCGAATGCCGAGCTCGGAGCCATGTATCCCCGTGCGGGTGGAGACTATGTCTATCTTCGGGAAGCCTTTCATCCGATCGCGGGCTTTCTGGTCGGCTGGCTCACCTTCTTCGCGATCTATGCCGGAACCATCGCGGCTCTGGCGTCGGCGTTCGCCGAGGGGCTCGGCGAACGTTTTGGGTGGGAGAGCAGCACAGTATTGCTCTGCGCCCTGGCGGTCACCGCGGCGACCTCGGGGATCAACTATGTCGGGGTGCGCTGGGGAGCTCGCGCAAACAATCTGACGTCGGCGTTCAAGATCCTTGCCCTGGTGGCCTTTGTGGTCCTGGGGCCCTTTAGCGGGGCGGGCGACTCGGCCCGGCTCTCGGGGGTCGCCGAACCCGGTGCGATTACCCTGGTGGGCTTCGGTCAGGCGCTCTCGCCGGTCCTTTTCACTTATCTGGGATGGAACGCTTCAATCTATGTGGCCAGCGAAATTCGCTCGCCGGGCCGCAACGTGCCGCGCTCGCTCTTCTTCGGTTTGGGGATCTGCGCGGTGATTTATCTTCTGGTGAACGCCGTCTACCTCTACGCGCTGCCCATGGAGTCCCTGGCTGGCATCGGGGACGCCGGGACGGCGGCGGGCCTCGCCCTCTTCGGCGAACAGGCGGGAACCTTGGTGGGGATTTTCGTGTTGATTTCCGTGCTCGGGACGTTGAATGCCACGGTTCTGGTAGGGCCCCGGATTGCTTACGCAATGAGCTTGGACGGCCTCTTTATCGGCGGTGCGGATCGCGTTCACTCCACGTTTCGAACGCCCTCGACGGCGATCGTGATTCAGGGCATCGTGGCCATTGGGCTTCTTCTGGTTCTCCAGAGTTTTCCCGCAGCGCTTGGCTTCACGGTCTTTGCCATCGTACTCGCCACTGTGGCGGATATTCTGGCCCTGTATCGACTGCGCGCCAAGCAGCCCGATCGGCCCCGCCCATACCGGGCCTGGGGCTATCCGTGGGTCCCCGGTTTGTACCTCGTCGCCAATCTCGGGATCGGAGCAGCGATGCTGGTGGGTAGCCCCATGGAATGTCTGATGGGCATCGGCATGCTGGCGGCGGGCCTGCCATTCTACGCGTTCTTTGTGGCAGGCCGTCGGCCAACGGGCGAATATGCCCAACCCCAGAGTAAGAACCCGAACAAGAACATGGAGCCGCCTGGCGATGACTGATATTCGACCCCGCCATGATTTCAATAAGCTGAATCGCTTGCCGCCTTATATCTTGTCGGAGGTGACCGATCTGGCTCGGGCCGCTCGCCGCAAAGGCGAGGACATTGTCGACCTGGGGATGGGTAACCCCGATCTCCCCACCCCGCCCCACGTCGTGGAGAAAATCGTCGACGCGGCGCGTGATCCGCGCAACCACCGCTACTCGTCCTCCCAGGGAATCCCGAATCTGCGGCGAGCCGCGACCGAGTGGTATGACCGACGTCACGGAGTCAAGCTGGATCCGGATACCGAGGCCATCGCGGTGATCGGCGCGAAGGAAGGGCTCAGTCATTTTGTCTTGATGACCATTGGTTCGGGGGATGTGGTGTTGGTCCCGGACCCCGCCTATCCCATTCACCAATACTCGGTGATCATCGCGGGGGGCGATCTGCGAACGGTTCCCCTGACCGGTACCGAGGACTTCTTTGCCAATCTCGAGCAGGCGGTGACCCTCACGTGGCCCCGGCCCAAGATGCTGATTCTTTCCTTTCCCGCGAATCCGACGACCCACGTGGTGGATCTGAGCTTCTTCGAGCGGGTGGTCGATTTCGCGCGGGCTCACAATCTGATGGTGCTCCACGATTTCGCGTACGCGGAGGTGGCCTTCGACGGCTGCAAGCCTCCGAGTATTCTCGAGGTGCCCGGGGCCAAGGACATCGCCATCGAGTTTATTTCATTGTCGAAGAGTCACTCCATGGCGGGATGGCGGGTGGGCTTCGCCTGCGGAAATCCCGAGATGATCCACGCCCTGCGCCGTATCAAGAGCTACCTGGACTACGGAATGCCCCAGGCCATCCAAATCGCCGCGATCACGGCCCTGCGCGGACCCCAGGACTGCGTGGAAGAGAATGTCGAGGTTTATCGTGAGCGCCGGGATGTACTCATCGAGGGACTCGGTCAGGAGGGTGAGGGGTGCTGGGAAATCGAGAAACCCCTGGCGACCATGTTCGTCTGGGCGCCCATCCCAGCCCCATTTGAATCCTTGGGTTCGCTCGAGTTTTCGAAATTGTTGCTCCGTGAAGCCAAGGTTGCCGTTTCTCCGGGGATCGGCTTTGGTCCGACCGGCGAGGGCTATGTGCGCTTTGCGTTGGTGGAGAACACGAACCGGATTCGGCAAGCTGCCCGAGGCATACGCCGCCTCCTCAAGCAGGCCAGAGAGGCATAGAACGCCGATGGCGGTAGAGACCAGACGGAGTATTGGTGTAGGGCTGATCGGCTTCGGGACCATTGGTACTGGAGTCGTCAAGGTGTTGGCCCAGAACGCCGCTGTCATCGAGCAGCGACTGGGTTTCCCCCTGCGCTTGGTGGCGATTGCGGATCTGGATACCGAGACCGATCGTGGAGTCGATCTGACGGGAATTCGCTTCGACGCCGACGCCGAACGGTTGATCGCGGACCCGGCGGTTGACATCGTGATCGAGTTGGTGGGCGGCTATGAGGTCGCCAAGCGTTTTATTCTGGCTGCAGTTGCGGCGGGCAAGCCCGTGGTCACCGCCAACAAGGCATTGCTGGCCCTGCACGGCAAGGAAATTTTTGCAGCGGCAGAGGGGGCTGGAGTCGATGTGGCTTTTGAGGCTGCTGTAGGCGGGGGTATCCCAATATTGCGATCCCTTCGGGAGGGACTCTCCGCCAACCACATCGACAGCGTGATGGGGATTCTTAACGGCACAACCAACTATGTGCTGACTCAAATGGAGGAGACCGAAGAAGATTTCGAGGTGGTGCTAAAACGTGCCCAGGAACTTGGTTACGCCGAGGCCGATCCGACCTTCGATGTGGACGGCATTGACGCCGCCCATAAGCTCGCGCTTCTGACCGCGATGGCCTTCGGTGCCGAACTTACCTACGAGGGAATCCCCACCGAAGGAATCCGAAACCTGACGCCCATCGATTTTGAACTCGCCCGTGAATTTGGCTACCGGATCAAACTGCTGGGGATCGCGAAGTGTCACCGCGAGGACGGCGGCGAGCGAATCGAGGCGCGCGTGCACCCCACCATGGTTCCGGCGGGTAGCATGCTGGCCAACGTCGATGCGGCCATGAATGCCATCGAGGTTCGGGGCGATGCCGTGGGCCCGACTCTCTATTATGGAGCTGGTGCGGGGGAGATGCCGACGGCGAGTGCGGTCGTCGCCGACTTGATCGAGATTTCGCGCGAGATTCAACGGGGGAGCGCTGGGGCGGTGGCGCCGCTGTCGTATCTGCCCCACCACCTGGTTCCGAAGCCCTTGGTGGGTCTGGACGAGTTGGCTGGACGTTTTTATTTGCGCTTTACCGCCGCCGATGAACCCGGGGTGCTGGCGCGGATTGCCGGTGCTCTCGGCGATCAGGGGGTGGGAATCGAATCGGTGGTGCAGAAGGGCGGTCAAGATTCTAAAGCGGCGGTGCCCATTATCGTTCTCACCCACCGGGCCGATGAAGCGGCGCTGGTCCGGGCTCTGGCTCAGGTGGATGAACTCAAAGATGTGAAAGCACCTACGGTTGTGGTGCGCATCGAAGAGGAGGCCTGATATGGCTTCCGACCCCAAATATCAAGCCTGGTTTGAGAGTCTCAGCAACCCTTCGGAACGCTACTCGCTCGACGAGATTGTCTACACCGATCAGGGCGGCGGACTGCTTCAGGTCGTGCACGATGTGCAGGCTCTGAAGCGGCATTCGGCCGACGAATGGAAGCAAATTTTTGACAATCGGGCCCGGAGGAACGACTGGCCCTATGGGTCGGGCGTGTGGGGCAAGAAGGAATGGGTTCTGCCCGGCGTCTCGGATGAGAACGTGGTGTCGATGTACGAAGGGCATACGAATTTGTTTTGGGCCGAGCGCTACGGGAGGGAACTCGGGCTCGAAAATTTGTGGATCAAGCTCTGTGGAAACTCCCATACAGGGAGTTTTAAGGATCTGGGCATGACGGTTCTCGTCTCCCAGGTCAAGGAGATGATCGCTCAAGGAGTCGACATTCCGGCAGTCGCCTGTGCGTCGACGGGGGATACTTCGGCGGCATTGGCCGCGTATGCGGCGGCGGCTTCGATTCCTGCGGTGGTCTTTCTTCCCCGCGGAAAAATTTCCCTCGCCCAACTCATTCAACCGGTGTCGAACGGGGCCATCGTTTTTGCGCTGGATACTGATTTTGACGGTTGCATGGAAATCGTCAAGCAAGTGTCCGAGCGGGATGGAATCTATCTGGCGAATTCCATGAATAGCCTGCGGATCGAGGGCCAGAAGACCGTAGGTATCGAAATCGTGGAACAGTTCGGATGGGAGGTGCCTGACTGGATCGTCATCCCCGGCGGTAATCTGGGGAACGTTTCCGCCCTCGCCAAAGGATTGGATCTGCTGCTCGAACTCGGCTTGATCGATCGCAAACCGAGGATCTGTGTCGGGCAAGCCCAGGCGGCAAATCCGCTCTATCTCGCTTACCAGAAAGACTTCGAGGTTTTTGAGCCGATCGCGGCTCGGCAGACCGTTGCATCGGCGATCCAGATTGGTAACCCCGTCTCCCGGGACAAAGCCATCGACGCCCTGCGGCGTTATGACGGGGTTGTTGAGCAGGCGAGCGAGGCGGAAATCATGGAAGCCTGCGCGGCCGCTGATCGGACCGGCCTCTTCAACTGTCCCCATACCGGTGTGGCGCTTGCGGCGATGCAGAAATTGCTTGCTCGAGGCGTTATTAAGAAGAGCGATCGTGTGGTGGTCGTGTCGACGGCTCATGGCCTCAAATTCACCGACTTCAAGCGCAATTACCACGAGATGAATCTCGAAGACATGGCTCCGGCTCATGCGAACCCGCCCATCGATTTGCCCGCGCGTTACGACGATGTGCGCGATCGGATGCTGCGCGAGATTGACCTGCGGTTCGGGAGCTGAGCGTTTGAATCTTGCTCTCGTGGCTACACTGGTAGCGACCGCCGCCCTGGGTCAGTCGGGGAAAGGGTGGCAGGAAAGTCTCGATGAGGTTGTACGCGGTGTCGTTGTTCTGCGGGTCAATTCGCCGCGAGCCTTCGATGGGCTGAGCCCAGGCTATGCGACGGCCACGGGATTCGTGGTGGATGCGGAACAGGGGCTGATTTTGACCAACCGTCATGTGGTGACCACCGGGCCGGTGGTCGCCGAAGCGGTGCTTCTGGACAACGAAGAGCTGCCGATCCGAGCGATATACCGCGATCCCGTCCACGATTTCGGTTTTTTCCGGTTCGACCCGGCGGACGTTGAATTCATGAAAGTTCATGAATTGCAGCTGGCTCCCGAGCGCGCTCGTGTGGGTCGGGAAATTCGGGTCGTGGGCAACGATGCGGGCGAGAAACTGGCCATACTCCCCGGGACCATCGCGCGACTCGATCGGGAGGCCCCGGACTATGGACCCGATTCGTGGAATGATTTCAATACGTTTTACCTGCAGGCTGCGTCGGGAACCTCGGGTGGCTCGTCGGGCTCGCCGGTCGTCGACATCGAAGGCAAGGTGGTCGCGATGAATGCGGGGGGCAAACGAACCGCGGCCTCTAGTTTCTTTTTGCCTTTGGATCGGGTGAAACGGGCGCTCGAGCTGCTGCGCAAGGGAGAGCCGGTTACCCGGGGCACGCTTCAGACAGTGTTCAGCTACGAGCCTTACGACGAGGTGAGGCGACTCGGCGTTCTCCGGGAGACTGAGTCCGCTGCCCGGCGAGCCTTTGCCCAGGGGACGGGAATGATCGTGGTGAGCGAAGTCGTCCCCCAAGGTCCCGCGGCGGGAATTCTCGAGCCCGGCGATGTAGTCGTTCGCATCAACGAGAAGAGGGTTGGGGGGTTCATCGATCTCGAAGCCGTTTTAGATGTCTCGGTGGGCGACGAGGTCGTCCTGGATGTCGAGCGAGGTGGAGCGCCCATGCGGTTGCGGCTGGAAGTGGCCGACCTCCACGCATTGATCCCCTCCGAGTATGTCGAAGTGGGAGGGGCTGTGCTCAACCCGCTCTCTTACCACATGGCGCGAAACTATGCGGTTCCTGCGGAAGGGGTTTACCTCGCCAACCCCGGCTTTATGTTTTCCCGTGAAGGATTGCCTCCCGGTGCCGTGATCACCGGGGTGAACGGAAAAGCGACACCAACTCTGGATGCCTTCGAAGCCGAGATGGCCGCCTACCCCGATGGGGAGCGCGTGCCGATTCGCTTCCACCTACTCAGCAATCATCGGATGTCGGGGGTCGGGGTCGTCCAGATGAGCCGCCGCTGGTTCTCCATGCAGCGGTGCGCGCGAGACGATTCGAGCGGACGCTGGCCCTGTGAGGCTTCTCCGGAGCCCCCCGCTGCCAGTCCCCAGCAGCCGGCGACAACCAAGATGGAAGCCTCGGGCTCTCGCGCCGTTCGCGCCTTGGCGCCGTCTCTCGTTCTGGTGACCAATGATATTCCCTATCTGATCGACGGCGTGCACCACGATCGCTTCGTGGGTACCGGGCTGGTGGTGGATGCAGAGATGGGGCTGGTGGTGGTGGATCGAGAGACCGTCCCGGTGGCGCTCGGCGAACTTTCCCTGACATTTGGAGGCTCGGTCGTTGTTCCGGGCGAAGTCGTGTACTTGCATCCCGAGCACAATTTCGCCGTGGTCCGCTACCCGCCCGAATTGTTGGGTGATTCGCCTGTTCGGAGTGCTCGTTTTCGAGACGATGAAATCGCGGCGGGCGACGAAACCTGGCTGGTGGGTATGTCGAGGGAACACCAGGTCGTCGCGCGCGAGACTCGAGTGGCCCGAAGAGAACCGGTGTCGCTGCCACCCCCATTTCCTCCCCGTTTCCGTGACAGCAATGTCGAGTTGGTCATGCTGGAGGATACGACGCCCACCGTCGGCGGTGTTCTGGCGGATAGCAAGGGGCGCGTGCAGGCGCTCTGGGCGTCCTTTGCGTTGGGGGACGGAGCGGCCCCTGAAGCATTCTTCGCGGGCATCCCCGTACGCCCAATTCGAGAGATCGTTGCCGTGTTGCGCAGGGGGGAGACGGTGGGGTGGCGCTCTCTAGGCGTCGAGTTCAAGCCGCTGACTCTGGCGAATGCCCGCAGTCGGGGCTTGTCGGATCAGCAGGCCCGCAGGCTGGAGAATCATGACCCCGAGGGCAAGCGAGTGCTTTCGGTTCTGCGGTTGACGGCCGGAAGCCCATCCGAGGAATTGCTCCGCACAGGAGACCTGCTGCTCTCGGTGGACGATAATCCGGTGACTCGCTTTCATGAAGTGGAAGCGGCCTCCATGCACAACCGGGTTCGCCTGAGGGTTCTGCGCGAGGGTAAGGAACTCGAACTGACAGTTCCCACCGAACCCCTGATGGGTGGGGGGACGGATCGCGGGGTGCTCTGGGCGGGGACGCTTCTTCAAGAACCGCCCCTGGCCCTGGCCCGGGATCATTCCCTGCGGCGTGAGGGCGTGTATATCTCTCGCTATTGGTTCGGTTCCCCGGCCAATCGTTACGGCCTGCGAGCCACGAGTCGTATCGTCGAGGTCAATGGCACCCCAACGCCGGATCTCGACCGATTTCTTGAGGCTGTCGCGCAGACCGAGGACCGGGGCTCCGTACGCCTCAAAGTGCTCGATCTTGAAGGGCGTATTCGGGTCAAGACCTTGAAGTTGGATCTGGAGTACTGGCCCACGTGGGAATTGCGCCGGGGTACCGATGGCTGGCAGCGGCATCGGATTTCGCAGCCCCTGGATGCGGAATCGGCAAGGGGGAAGCCGCCGGGTTCAGACCAGTTTCTGGAGCAGCAGCGTGGCGATTCCGAGGAACGAGAAAAAACCGAGGGCATCGGTGCAAAACGTGACAAGTACGCCAGCCCCCAAAGCGGGATCCTGGCCAAAGCTCTTCAGCAGTAGCGGGATCGCGGCACCCAACAGGCTCGCCATCGTCATGGTGATCATCATGGAGAGCAGGAGGACCAGGCCGAGAATTGCGTTTCCCTGCCAGAGGAAGGCCACGAAGCCCGCCAGAATCCCTGCGACGCTCCCAATAACCAGGCCGACCCACAATTCCTTGCCAATTGCGCGGAAACCGCTGGAGAATTCGATTTCGCCCAGGGCGATGGAGCGAGTAATCACGGTCAAGGTTTGGATGCCGCCATTTCCGCCGATCCCCGCCACGACGGGGAGAAATATCGCGAGACTGACGAGCTGATCCAGCGTGGACTCGTAGAGTCCGACCACGGAGGCCGCTGTGAACGCTGTGCCCAGATTGACGATCATCCACGGAAGGCGCTTGCTGATGGACACCCGGGCGGAGGTGTAGACCCGATCGGCGTCGGAAAGCCCCGCCAGGCGGTAGATGTCCTCGGTCGCCTCCTCATTGATGACATCGATGACATCGTCCACAGTGATGATGCCGACCATACGATCATCGGGGTCGGTGACCGGGAGTGCGAGCAAGTCGTATCGGGCGACGAGTTGGGCAGCTTCTTCTTGGTCGGCTTCGGACGAAACGCTGATCGACTCGGAGATCATCAAGTGCCCGACGGGGGTTTGCGGCGGGTTCGAAACCAGTTTCCTGATGGGCACTACGCCCAAAAGACGTTGAGACTCGTCGACTACATAGAGGTGGGGTTCGGCATCACTCGAGTCGCCCTCGAGTCGAATCGCGTCGATGGCTTCCTGGGCGGTCATCTTTGGCTGTAGGGCGATGAAGTGGGTCACCATCGCCCGGCCCGCGCTATCCGGGGGGTAGAGTTCGGCGTGCATCAGGTCTCGGCGCTGGCGTGGGGGCAGCAGTTCTTCGACGCCGTCCCGTCGCTCGGTAGGAAGATGCTCGACCAGCAGCAGCATGTCGTCGATTTCAAGCCGAGCCAACACCTCGGCCAGTCGCTGGTCGGGGATGGCCTCAAGAATCTGGGGCATCAACTCGGCGGGAAGCCCCGCCAGCATCGCGGCCGCCCGATGACGAATGAAAAGCAGGTCGATCAATCGCTGGATTTCGTCGGGCGCGAGATCCGCGAGGAGAGGCGTCAGGGTAGACGGATGAATCTGTGCCAGGCGTTCTTCGGCCAGGAGATCGCCATCATTGGCCAGCAGGCGCTTGAGGAAGTCGGTCGTGATGTCCTGGTCCGTCATGGGATCTCGCAGTCTCTCTTTCGGGGGCTCTCCAGGAGGTCTATCGGTTGGGCCGAAGTTAGGGGCAAGACCGAACGGAGATGAAGACCCGTGTCGCTTCGGGTACCGATGCCAGACGAGGGGGATAATTCAATGCCGCTGACCCGCCGAGTGACTACCTCACTTCTGCCGTTTTCTCTACTGGACTCGCCCAAGAGCGACCTCTCGCAGGGAGAGCCGACGGACCTCGAAGCTTCGATGGATTTGGCAAATGGGGGCAGGCGACCGGCTGAAGGAATTCGCACACACCCTGTGCCGATCGGGCCTTCTGAATATTTCGTCTGGCATAGAAGTGGGGGTGATCGGCAAGAGACACGATAATTCATGCGGAATTGGGTGTTTTGATTGACACTCTTGGGTCTTTTTCGGTTGCGTGAATCGGGGGGAGAGATCAGTCTTTCGGTGAACTGAGAGGGACGACCGATTCGGGTTGCGGGGTCGAGTACGAAAAATGAATGACTTGCTCGGCAGTAGTGAAGACTTTGCGGAACGGAGCCGATAACAACCGATAAGAACAAAGCGGCCTAGGCCGTGGGATCCGTCAAAGTTCAACGGAGCGTACGAGCTGGTCGCAGAAGTGGTCGCTAAAGGTCGCATCGTTTCGCAGGCGGGTGTGAATTGGAATGATTAGTAGAAACGGAACAGGCAGCGGGGGAGCCAAGATGATGATGAAGCAACTAATTGAAGACATCGTGCACGCTCTGGTGGACAAGCCGAGTGAAGTCCAGATAAAGGAAGTGGTTGGTGATCACGCTCACCTACTGGAATTGCGGGTTGCACGCGAGGATCTCGGCAAGGTCATCGGCAAGGGGGGGGCGCACGCATCAGCAATTCGCACTCTGATGTCCGCCGCGAGCGGCAAGGAAAAGAAGCGATACATCCTTGAGATCATCGAAGACTAAATCGAGGACTCAACCGAGGACTCAGTAGTCGTCGAGTGAGTTCCTCGGGCGTGGCCTCAGCCTGGGTGGCGAAGTGTCTCGGGTTCGGTCCCGGTGCTATTGCGAACTCGCGCACCCAACGGACCCGTTTCTGTATCGGTATTTATCCGTACGAAGGGGAGAGGCTTGCTTTCGCCGGGTTCGGCCCACCATGAACCGTCGATTTTTTCGTCGCGAGCGCCGACGGGTGAAATCGTAGCTGTACACTGACTCGGGTCCGCAAGAGCCGCCCTGAGGGCGCGAGTGCGCGTCCGTTGGAGGCGTGCCCCGCGGGAGATTGCTGAGCGCTTGACTTGACGCTGGAGACCCACTAATCGTAGGCCCTTGTCGGGTACGAGCACCTTTCTCGGCGCAACCTGAACTGCCGGATAGTATGGAGCGGCCGGCGCGCCAGGTGGGTACGCGGGACTGATGCGGTTGTGTTCTTGGCGTTTACCCGAGTCGGATCGCAGAAGGCGCGCAGAGTCGCACAAAGAAAAAACCGATTAAAAACGGTAGGACACCCACTCCATTGAACTGTAGAGGTGAAATTTGGGAAGCGTAATCAAGAAACGTCGGAAGAAGATGCGCAAGCACAAGCAGCGCAAGCTTCTGAAGCGCCAGCGGCATAAAAAGTAGTTTTGCTGCGCTTGGAACTTTTGAGAATAAACCGTCGGTCTGTCTGGATCGGCGGTTTTTTTTGGATGGGCTGACGAATGTGCAGGATGAGTTGTGTGGGTTATTCCAGACGTTGCAACTGGATCGGCGCTAGGTCATAACGAAGATCTATATTGAAGTTTTATCGTTGTAGCCGCAATTTTGGAGTTCATGTCTTTGTTTTTTTTAGCCAATTTACTTGACTAGGTCGAAAATGTTGCCCTAGGATCACTAGCAACAAACGCTCTACGACCGTGGATTGTGAGGAAAAGTAGTACAAGAACTTTTAACTCACGCCCGATGATGGCCGGTGAAGACCTCTTTCGAGTATGTGTGTACGTCGGGTTTTCATCGTGCATCGATCAGCACAAAGTCGATCACCGGGCAAATCGCCCGGGCCAGCGTCAGGACTGCGGTGCCGGAGCGTTGACCAACAAGGGGGGTGACCCAAGCAATGGCAGCTCGAAAGAAAGCCACTCGCAAGAAGGCCGCCAAGCGCAAGGCAACGAAGCGCAAGGCAACCAAGAAGAAGGCCACGAAGAAGAAGGCCGCCAAGAAGAAGGCCAGCAAGAAGAAGGCCAGGAAGAAGAAGGCCGGTAAGAAGAAGGCCGGTAAGAAGAAGGCCGCAAAGAAGAAGAAGAAGGCCGCAAAGAAAAAAGCGGCCCCCAGGAAGAAGAAGGCAGCTAAGAAGAAGAAGAAGGCGGCCAAGAAAAAGAAGGCAACTCGAAGGAAGAAGAGATAGCGCGAGCTATTTCGATTCCGCTGAGGGGTCTTCCCTTGGTTGGATCGCCAAAAGGACCCCGGCTGACCCTGTGTCTGCCGGGGTTTCTTTGTTGGGGCGGGTGACCTATCGTTCGGCCCGCTCCGGGCATCGGCTCCCGGAATGTCCTGACACTCTCCCGGGGAGAACCCATGGCGCGCATCACCATCGAAGACTGCATCCACGCGGTGCCCAACCGCTTCCACCTTGTTCAAATGGCGGCCACGCGGGCCAAGCAGCTCAAGCGTGGTGCCACGGCCCTGGTTCAGGCCGAGACCAACAAGGCCGTGGTCATTGCTCTGAGGGAGATCGCAGCGGGTCATGTGAAGCCGGGGGAGCGAATTCTGGATCCGCTGGAAGAGGGCGAGGCGGTCTCAAGCTTGGCCGATGAGGCGGTGGTCGAGGCCGAGGCCATCGCGCCGGTTGAAGACGAGCCGGGCGATCTGAGCTGATTCGAGACGAGAGTCTTCGCTGTTCCGCCCCAGTCGAGCCGAACTCGTCCGAAAGCTGGAAGCGGGCTTCGCGAAGCCCGCTGCTGGGTTGTTGAGTTGTTGAGTTGTTGGGCTGTTGAGTTGTTGAGGTAGCCGAATGGGTCTGAGCCAGCCAGGGAAGCCTGCTCGACGAGCCCGACGCCGACTCCGTTCGATTCGGCTGGCGGGGCTGCTTCTGGCGACCGTGCTTGGAATTTGCGGGGGGAGTGTCTCGAGCTTGGCGGTCGACGCTCCCTCAGATTTTAGTGTTACGGGTGAGGCCCTACCCGAGAAA
>DUCH01000081.1:34438-34780 GCA_012959865.1 Myxococcales bacterium
CTCCTGAAGTTGCCCTCAAGCTGGGAGGGAAGCGAGCAGAAGCGCCAAGGCCTGAGCGCCGGGCAGTGGCGCGCTCGTTTCGCCGGTCTTGCCAAGGAGCAGCAGGCGGTCGAAGAAATGCTCGGGAAGGCCCGAAGGGAACTCGACGGCATGGCTGGACAGGGGGGCGGTGGCCCCTGGCAGATGGGGGCCCCGGGCAGCAATAACACAGAGGTTACCCCCATGAGCTTCAAGCACCGGGAGTTGATTCGCAGTGGCAAAGAGCAACTCGAAGCGCTTCGGCGCCGGGAGCGAGCGCTTAGCATCGAGGCGGACATCGCGGGCGTACCCGAGGCGTGGCGA
>DUCH01000081.1:34842-38880 GCA_012959865.1 Myxococcales bacterium
TCGGGACGCAACATAGGGTTGCTCCCCTGGTTGGTTGCAGGGGGAAGGGGCACGGCTAAACTGGCGCCGCCCGGAGCGGTGGAATCCTTGTCTGGGACTCCCCCGCAGCGCAGCCAATCGATCGTCGGGCGGGCGGCCAACTGGCCGACCTTACAGGAGCAACGGCAATGCCAGTCAGCGAAGAGAAGGAACTCACTCCTGAGGAGATGGAGACCGGCCCGAAGCCGAGAGGGGATCTAGGGTCTTGGCTCTATGTGCTCTGTGGGGTTCCGTGCATGATCCTCTTTTTCCTGCTCTTCTTCGGATCGATTGGCACCTGTGATGGCGCCAACATTATGATTCCGGGCTGAGTTTCGGTTGTTGCCGAGGAGGCTGACGGCCTCCCAAGGGAATCCAAAGTCCTCCGGAATTCCACTGAGGCTGAAAAAAAATTATTTTCTGACTCAACCCTGCGTGCTCTCGGGTCGATACGGCCTCTATGGGCTCCCGAGCAAATGGAAAATTTTTGGGTCTGATCTTCTGCCTCCTGGCTCTCGCCGGGGGGAGCGGATGCGTGGGGTTGGCTCCAGGGGATTCGAGGTACGAGTACTTCACGCAACCGGCTCCCGAAGATCAATGGAGCCCGAAGATCTCGGGTTGGCAGCGCCGTGAACGTGCACAGGAACGGGCCGCCGTGGTGGCGCCTGCTGCGGTCTCAGAAGCGGCCCCCACCGAAGCGGCATCCGCCCCTGCTCCTGGCATTGAGATCGAACGCCCTGTAGAAGAAGCCGCTGGGGGCGATTTGCGAGCCAAATATGATGCCTTTCGCGCTGAACAAAAACGCGCCACGGCGCGCTCGGTCGCTGCATGGACACAGAGCCAGGCGCTTGCCCACTACGTGGAGGACGGCCCCATCGATCATTGGGCCACCCTGGAAGAGACCCTGCGAAACAACGGCGACGACTGCGATGGCCTTGAGTTGCTGACCTTCAATGCGCTGCGCGATCTTGGTTTTGAGATGACCGAGGTCTTTCGCGCGATTGTCTACCGCGCGTCCGATGGGCAACATCATATGGTGACGCTGTGGTTTGAAAATCTCCAGGATCCCTGGGTGATCGACCCCACCGGCGCCATGACCTTGGGAATGCCGCGAATGTCGGAACTTCCCGGTTGGGTGCCCATCAAGCTCTTTAGCGACACTGCGGAATACACGGTGAGTCGTGGAGCCCCCGGCGCCACGCCGGCCACCGAACTGGCCGAAAACGGCTAGGCGATCGCTTTTCCCCGTAGCCTGGGGTTGTCTCCGGGCAGCGGGCGGACCGGCGTGATAGGCTCCGCAGCGCATCCGAAGAAGAGCGATCTTCTGCGGAAAGCATTGGGAAGCGAGTTGTGGTGCGGATGGGGGGCCGCCTGCATGGCATGCTTGAATTGCGTCGCCCGGGTGCGGTGTGAGGCGCGACCGTTCCGATTGACGCCCTTGGCGCACCGCTCGGTGGGGGCACCGTTTGGATCGACCTCGTGGACGGTGGCCGCGACGGTGGCCGCGGTGTCGGCCGCGGTGGTGGCCGGATTGGGGCTATGGGCTCCCCGGGCCTTGGCCGATGGCAGGGGCGTGGCTTTTGACACCGTGGTCATCGATGCGGGGCACGGGGGCGGAGACCACGGGGCGCGTAGCCTTCGGGGTCTAGCCGAAAAGGAGATTGTTCTCGATGTGAGCCAGCGTTTGGCGGCTCGTCTGCGCGAGCGCGGACTGTCGGTCAGGCTCACCCGGATGGACGATCGTTTTGTGCCCCTGGAGGCCCGAACGTCCCTGGCCAACGCCGCCGGCGCCGACCTCTTTATCTCGGTACACGCCAATGCGGCGGCCACTGCCCGGCCCCGAGGTGTCGAAACCTACTACGTATCCCTCGACGCCAGCGACGCTCGAGCGGGAAGATTGGCTCAGCGGGAGAACGACGCTTTCTCGGCGCAATCCGCAGGGCCGATTGGCGCAGACCCCCTCGCGGCTCTGCTCGGCGATCTAGTCTCGACCGAGCACGTCCACGAGTCGAGCGAGTTCGCCAAACTCGTCCAAAGGGAACTGGCGGGGCTCGGAGGCGGGGACGCGCGAGGTGTAAAGCAGGCGCCCTTTGTCGTCCTGATGGGCGTGGAGATGCCGGCTGCCCTGGTCGAGATCGGATTTCTCAGCAATTCCCATGACGAGGTGGAATTGCGCAGTTCCCCCCATCGGCAAGCGATCGCGGATTCCATTGCTAGGGCGGTCGAGGCTTTCGGGAAGAGGTACGATGCGCGGAGAGGAGTGCAAGAAGGTGTTTTCGGCCGGCGTGCCGCACGCTAAGAATATTGGCACTCCCTGACTGTGGTCTTGAGGAGAAAAGGTGAGCAGGAAGAATGCGTAGAGACGGAAGAGCCGTAGATGAACTTCGCCCGCTTGAGCTGATCGTTGATTTCACCGACAATCCCTTGGCTTCGGTGCTTTGTTCCCTGGGTCGAACCCGGGTTCTCTGCACCGTCTCGGAGGAGTTGAGCGTTCCGCGCTGGTTGAGAGGTCGGGGCGAGGGTTGGGTGACCGCCGAGTATTCAATGCTCCCCGCGGCGACCGACAGTCGCAATAATCGTGAGGCCTCGAAGGGCAAGGTCTCGGGTCGAACCATGGAAATTCAGCGCCTGATTGGGCGAAGCCTGCGTGCGGTGGTGGATATGCGGGCGCTGGGTGAGCGATCACTCTGGGTGGATTGTGACGTCCTTCAGGCCGACGGGGGTACGCGTACCGCTTCGATCACTGGCGCCTATGTGGCGCTGGCCCTGGCCTGTGAACGAATCCACGCCCGGGGAGATTTCGAACGCAATCCGCTTCGAGACAGTGTCGCGGCGATTTCGGTGGGAGTCGTCGACGGCGAGGTGCGGCTTGATCTTCCCTACGAAGAGGACTCCCGGGCCGAAGTGGACATGAACGTCGTCGCTACCGGGAGCGGGCGCTTCGTCGAGGTCCAGGGAACCGGGGAGGACGGGACGTTTTCGCGCGAGCAACTGGCTGAACTGACCGCCATGGCCCTGGGCGGCATCGAGTCGCTAAGCCTGATGCAGAACAAGGCACTCTCGGCGGCGGGCGGGATGAAGCCTCGCGCCGATTCCGTTCCCGCCGACTAAGTGGTAGTGGCTCGCTTTCAATTGATCGCCGCAACCTCCAATCGCGGTAAATTGGAGGAGTTTCGGACCCTGTTGGACGATCTGCCCCTGGTGGTTCATTCCCTGGAAGGTCGCGGCCCCGTGGATTTTCCCGAAGAGGGCACAGATTACGCGGCCAACGCGGTTGCCAAGGCGCAAGCCGTTGCGAATCGATTGGGCGAATGGGCGCTTGCCGACGACTCCGGGCTGGAGGTGGTCGGGCTGAATGGGGCTCCCGGCCCTCTTTCGGCGCGCTTCGGCGGTCCGGAGCTGGATGATGCCGGGAGGGTCGCTCATCTGCTCGCGGCGCTGAAGAATTCGCCGTCGGACGATCGGACGGCGCGCTTCGTTTGCGTAGCCGCACTGGTCGGTCCATCCGGCGAGCGATCCGTTGCTCGGGGCGAGTGTTCGGGCCGTATACTCCCGGCGGCCTGCGGCGCCGGCGGATTCGGCTACGACCCCATCTTCCGGCCGGACGGGTACGGGCAGACCATGGCCGAACTCGATCCAGGGGAAAAGGATCGCATCTCACACCGGGGCCGAGCCATGGCGCTATTGCGCCCGGCGCTCGAAGAAGCGGCCCTCTCTTAGTCGTCTGTGGAGTCGCCCGGTAGTCACCTGTGACGAAGCGGTCCTCTCTTAGTCGTCTGTGTAGTCGCCTGTGTAATCACCTGTGTAGTCGCCTGTATAATCACCTGTCTAGTCGCCTGGAAGATCCGGATCGGCGGCCAGGGACACCCGGCGCGTGGCGACTCCACGGGGAGCGGGCTGCTAGGGTTGCCCGCGATGACTGATTCTTCACGTCGCGACCCCAATTGCGAGATCTATCTGGTGCGCCATGCCCAGACCGAGTGGAACGCGAGCGGCCGCTGGCAAGGCCACGCCGATCCG
>DUCH01000082.1 GCA_012959865.1 Myxococcales bacterium
ACGCGTTTAGGTGTGGGGTGAGGGGCACGAGGTGAGGGGCAAGGCGCCATTCGCGGTATGGGGGATAGGAGTCGCGTCCCCTAGACTCCTGGGTTGCCAGCCCTGGAGGACTTTGGGGGTGCGTACACCGGAAAGCGCTTCAGAATGGTTCGCTCTGAGCCCCGGGCCGAACTCGCGGTCTTTGGGTTTGGGCCGGGCACGCCGCTTCTTTTTCCCCCTGGCCGTGGGCCTGAGCATTGGGCTGGCCGCCGCTTGCGCCGTTCCCCCTCCCATTCACGACGTTCCGCCGCTCCAGCTTCGGGGAGAAATTGCGCGCGACGTGCCCGGGCTTTCGAGGCGCAGCGTGGTTATTCCTCACGAAATTTCGGACGAGACTTTCGCGCGCATGCACGCGAAGGTCGACGAGCTCGAAGACCCTTCGAAGGGTGCCCGTGCCCTCCTGCAGTTGCTCTTCGATGAACGCTATCTGGACCTCGACTACATCTGGGGGGAAACCCGAAGCGCAGAGCTCACCATCGCGGCCGGAGGCGGAAACTGCCTCTCCCTCGCCGCGGTTTTGGTCGGCGCCGCCCGGAGATACTCGGGCGCGGCGCGCTACATCGAAATCCAGGATCATCCCGAGCAAAGAGAGGAAGGAGATCTGGAAATTTGGGCCAGCCATATCGCGGTTCTTCTCCCCAGCCTCGACGGACCCCTGGTGGTCGATTTTCGAGGTGCCCGAGACGAGGACGCTCGGATCCGTTTTCAGCAACTGAGCGATCGTGCCCTCGTGGCCCACTACTACAACGACAAGGGCTACGACTTGATCCGGAAGGCCCGGGAGCAAGCCGAGCCCCTGCCCTGGCGCGGGGCCCTGGGTTTATTCGAGATCGCGACGCAAATTGATCCCGATCTTGCACGCGCCTGGAATAATGTCGGCGTTGCCCGCGCTCGCCTTGGCGAATTTCAAGCGGCCGATGCCGCCTACCGGCGTGCACTCAGAGGGCATAGCCAATACCTGGAAGAAGCCACCACCGACAACCTGATCAGTCTCGAATTTCGCCGCCTGGATTCGCGCGAAGAGCCCGAGCCATAGGCGAACCGGACGGAACCCCAGCAACCCTTCGGCTGGAACTTCAAGGCGTTGGCGGTTGTGGTTTCCGCGTCGCTGATTTCTCGAGCGCCTGCGCTTTCAGCCGTCGTACAATTGCGCCCGACGACACACCGGGCGGGAGCTTCGATGCCAACTGCAAGGCCTTTTTTGCCAGATGTTTACGGTTGGAAGCGCGCTTCATCGAGGACGATAGGCGCGAAAGCGATGCCCACGCGTAGTCATGCCGACCACTCAGACCCGCCCCTTCGGCGCGCAGCAGAAGGTCCCAGGGGTTCTGGTCGCGTGCGATCAATACATCGATCAATTCCACGGCTTCCCATCCACGCACGGGAGCCCGCGAAGCCAACCTCCAACTCGCCCGGAGCCGAGCGGCCTCGGGATAGAGCGTGCTCCCAGCAGCCACTTCCGACAGACGCGCATCGAGTGCCTGCAGCTGCAACCACTCTCCTGCCCGCGACAACAGCTCGCCCTCGATGACCGCAGCCTCGGGTCGAGGCCAGTCGCTGACATCGGCGCCTTCGGGGCTTGCCAAGGCGAACCCGTATTTCGCCGATTGAGATTCGGGGTCGAGCTCCAGGGCCTTTCTGAATGCTTCTCTCGCGCGCAACGGGCGCCCATTCGCGATCATCAGCCAACCTTGAGCCACCCTGCGGCTCGGGCCCGGAAGCTGCGAAATAATCAGTCGGGCGCGCTCACTCGATCGACGCGCGCGCAAGCGCCGAACGAGGAGCCCGGGATCCACCTCAGAGGCGAGATCCAGCAGCCCATCGTGGAGCCTAAGCGCTTGTCCAGCTTCCAAGCTTCTCCGTTTATTCGAGGTGCGCCCGGATGCCCACGCCAGATGATTGTGATCGTCTGTAATTATTGGGTAGCCCGACGCGTACTCACGCGACGCTTCTTTTTCGATGCAGATCGCCGCGACTACGTCGGCCAACGTGTGAACTCCAATGGTCTCGAAGCTGGCTGGAGCGCTTGCGATGGCTTGCTCGGCTGTTTTCACGAAATCGATCTCTTCGTTCGAAGCGATAAAGAGAACCGCGGCCCCACCAGGCAAAAGCACAGTGACGTGCTCGAAAACTTCGGACAGAGTTCCCACCAAGCCGCGCAACAAAGGACCATCCACAAAGGTCAAACCCATCCACTGAACAAACACACCCTCTGGCGTCAGCCGATCTTTCACCAGACTGAAAAATTCCTTGGTGTAAAGATGCGATGCGCCCGATGTCCAGGGATGTGAGGGCTGCGAAATGATCGCGTCGTAATTCGTTCCCGTGAGCATGAGCGCACCGCGCGCATCGCCAATTCGGAGTGTTAGGCGCGGATCATCCAGAGGATCCGGGAGATCGTAGAGACCCACCACGTATCGGTTGGCCGTTACAACCTCGGGCTCGAGCTCGATCAGGTCGATCGCCTGAATCGGCGGCGGAACAGCTCCGAGGGTTCGTCCCCCTCCCAATCCGATAATCAGAATATTTTCGGTGTCGGGCCTTGCCAACAACGGTAGAAGCCCCAGCCAGCGGCCGGCATGATACAGGTCCGGAGGATTGGCACTGGACTGAACCATCGACTCGGGCAAACCATTGGTCGAAATCTGATGGGCGTAGGCCAATCGATTCAGGGTGACTGTGGCCGACCGACCCACTCCGAGGAAGTCCATCTGCCCATGACTGTTTCCCGAATTCAAAATCGACATGTTTAAGAGCTTGAGGGGAGGACCGGGTTTCCCGACCATCAAGATGCAGCCTACCGCCAGGGCAAGTCCGGCGATAACACGCATCGGCGAGCCCGACGTAAACAAAACAGCCGCCACTATGGCCAAAATCAGATTGAGGGTCGCGCCGACCAGCAGAGTTCCCTCGAAACCGGCGGCGGGGAGCAGCCAGAATCCGGTGGCCGCCGAGCCCACGATGGACCCCAACGTGTTCCAGGCGTAGACCCGGGCGCTGGCCGATGCCGCATCGTCAACATCTTGGGCCATCAGGCGCACCGCGAACGGGAAACTGGCCCCGATACACGTTGTGACCGGAAGCAGTACGAGAATGGCCACCGCCGCGCCGGGTAGGAGATTCGACGACGAGGCGTTGAAGTAGCTCGCAAGACTGGGAACCGAATCTGCCAGGGAAAAAGTCACCCACGCCATCAGGGCCGTCATCAACTGCGCGGTGGCGAATCCCAGACCGGCCCGCGCCGAGTCCCGGGCGAAGCGCGAAGCCACCGCGCTACCCAGCGAAATTCCGATCAGAAAGCTTGCCAACATCGTGGCGAACGCCGCCGTGCTCCCTCCGAGGACAAATCCAAGCAAGCGAACCCAAAGGACTTCGTACGCGAAGGAAACCATGCCCGATATCGCGATCAGGAAGAGAATCGGCGAAAATCCCGTGGAGCGTCGCGGAGGAATACCTTCGGCGGCGGGGGCGTAGCGCGAGAGCAACGCAGCGGCTCCGAAAACCAGGCCATTGGCCAAAGCCCCGAAATATATTGTCTGACGCAAACCGAATTCCGGAAGCAAGAAGAAGGCCGCCGTCACTGCCCCGCAGATGGCCCCGGCGGTGTTGACCGAGTAGAGGTACCCGATCCGCGGGCCGACCTGCTCGTTGTTCTGTACCGCGTGCCGAGCCAAAAGGGGAAGGGTTGCGCCCATTAGGGCCGTGCAAGGGACCAGAACCAGAAATGCCCCCGCCAAGTGGAAGAGCGCGGTGGCAAGACCGACGCTTTCAGGAGGCGCATCCAGGCCGCCAAGCCAATTCACGTAAACACTCATCAAACCGCGAATCGCGAATGGGACCATCAGGGCCCCCAAACCGATTCCCAACTCGATGAGCCCGTAGGCGAAAACCGGCCGGCGGATTCGATGCGCCCAGCGTCCGGCGAGAGCAGCGCCCAGCGCCAGGCCCGCCATATAGGCTGCGAGAACCGCGATTACAGCGAGTTCGGAGGTCCCAAAGACAAAGGCGAATTCCCGAGTCCAGGCTGTCTCGTAGAGAAGCGCGGCGAAGCCCGATACGAAAAAACACACTTGCAATAGCTGAAAGCGCATGTCCATCGAGAAAATCCAGTTTCGTTTTGGGTCAGCCGCACTTATTTACACGAGGGGCAGACTAGCACGAGCACAATTCCAAGCCCGGCGGGGGTCGCGCTGTTGGGTACAAATCGGCTGCTAACATGGCTAGCATGATCGAAAAAAACCTCTTTGGCAGTACAAAACATTCAAGCAGCCGAATTCTATTTGGGGCCGCTGCCCTTGGCGCAATGCGGCAAGATCGCGCGGATCAGGTTCTTGAACTGCTGCTGGAATACGGGGTGAACCATATCGATACAGCCGCGGGCTACGGCGACTCCGAACTCCGCGTAGGCAGCTGGATGGCCGAACACCGCAAAAACTTTTTCCTCGCGACCAAGACGGGCGAACGCGGATTCGCTGGCGCAAGGGAAAGCCTACATCGATCGCTTGAACGTCTCCGTGTCGATTCCGTCGACCTGATTCAGCTTCATAACCTCGTCGATGAGAACGAATGGGAACGGGCCCTCGGTGAGGGCGGCGCCCTCGAGGCGTTGGTCGCGGCGAGGGATGAGGGGCTGGTTCGCTTCATTGGAGTCACCGGACACGGCACTCGCGTCGCAGGAATGCATCGGCGAAGCCTTGAGCGTTTCGACTTCGACTCGGTTCTCCTGCCGTACAATTTTGCGATGCTCGCGCAGCCCGCCTACGCGGAAGACTTCAACGCCTTGATGAAAACCTGCCGCGAGCGGAATGTCGCGGTGCAGACCATCAAGGCGGTGGCGCGCCGGCGCTGGCGGGAAGAAGACAACAGCCCGCGCTATAGCTGGTACGAACCGCTGCGAGAACCCGACGCTATCGGGCGGGCGGTTCGCTTCGTCATGTCGGAAGAGAACCTTTTCCTCAACTCATCGAGCGATGCAACCCTGTTGCCCACGATTCTCGAGGCCGCCCAGAAAACCGGTAAGGCCGGCCAAATTACCCAGCGGGATGCCGAACTTCGCGCCGATGCCGAACGCTACGGGGTGGAAGCTCTCTTCGTCCCTGGCGGCCCCGAAGGCATCTGAAGCGTCTCTGGCTAGTCACCCGCCAATACGTTCTCAGGCGAAAGAACCGTGACCTCGGGCTTCCAGCCCGCTTCGTAGAGACTCCGAGCGATTCCGCCGGCCTTTTCAAAAGTTTCAAAATCCGTCAGATAGATATCCCAGAGCCTCCCTCTCGTCGATTCCCAACCGGTCACCCGCGTCTCGAAGCCATCTTCATCGAACGCATCGGCGATTTTTCGCGCTCGGGATTCAACATCGACGGTCTCGAGCAAAATCCCATAGGGCTCGGCGTCAATGCCGCCCAGATCCGCCACTCGAGACATGGCGCGCTCCATGGCAATTCGCCGCCGAATCGTATAGGCAACGTCTTCGCTGGCATTCCGCATTACTTCCGCTTCGACAACGATCAACAGGTCGCTCTCGATTTTCGTTCTCGACTCGCTCTTGAAAAACCAACCTAAAAACGGAATGTCCATCAGATAGGGCACACCGAACACAGAAACCGATTCCCCACTGCCATTGCTGGTCCCTAGAATTGCGATCTGGCCGTTGCCGAGACTCAAGGTCGACTCGATGGTTCGCTGGGTAAAAGTTGGCCCCACCTGTTCTACCGATCCCGCGATGGAGGATTGAATGTCGGAGATTTCCACCTTGAGTTCGAGGCTCACGAAGCCAGCCTGCCCGAGCGTAGGTTTGACGGTCAGACCGATACCCACGTCCCGACGCTCGATAATCTGCTGATTGCTCAAACCACCGTTCAATCCAACAGCCCCAACGTCGGAAGTTGAAGATCCCACAGGAACTGGGATCTCGTTGCCAACGAAGATTTCGTGCTCCTCGCCACTCATCGCCAGAATATGCGGGCGCATTAAAATGCTGGTTTCGGCGGTGAACTCGCCCGCCTGAAACGAAACACTTTCCCGGGGAATCGAGATCGTAATCGGGTCGCCGGTGCCGGGATCTAAGCTCAGCTGGAGCGGAGCCCGGGTATAGCGGCCGAAAAAGGCGTCCTTTCCCCCCGGCCCGGTGGGCACCCCCGTACTCAAAGCACCCGGAATTGTCAGCGAAGTTGAATTCACGATGGAGGACGAGCCCGACGATATAAAAGCCGCCGGGTCGGTAATGCTCGACGGCTCGAAGACAGGCAAGAAATAATCCACGCCAAGCTCGAAGTCGCTGGGCCGCGTCAACTCGAAAATCATGACGTCGACGGCAATCCGCGGTGGCACCCGATCGAGTTGATCGATGACCTCCGTCAGGATTCCGAGAGTTTCAGGATCCGAGGCCAGCAGGATCGAACGCGTCGGTGAATCGACGGTCACGGAGTACACGCGGTTGGCCAGCTTGGTGCTCCTGGCAGTTAGATTGCCTGTTATGGCCGGAGAGACCTGACCTCTTGAGGGTGCTTGCATGCTGCGGAGAATCTCCGCGATCGCTTCCGCATCGCGGTTCCGGATGCGAACCACCCGCATGAGCCCCTCTCCCTCCATGGGTCGATCCAGTTCCTCGATCATCTCGCGCATGGCCGCGAGCTTGGCGGGCGGAGCCTGTACGACGATTTGATTGGTCCGCTCATCGATCCAGATGCCAGCATGGTTCACCACTACGG
>DUCH01000083.1:0-4607 GCA_012959865.1 Myxococcales bacterium
GAGTATTCGATTGGGATCGGTTGCGGCGCTGGTTCTTCTCCTGGCGACGGGAGGATTCGGATGTTCTGACTCCGATTCGGGGGGTCCTCCGCCCCCCTCCCGCTTCGTGGCGTGCGTGGACGACCTTACCGGGCAAGCCGATGGTACCGTGGCGGACCTCAAGACAGGGCTGCTCTGGGAGAGAAAAAACGGGGCTTTCGCTCCTGGCGTGATTGCGGTCTGCACGGACGATCCCTGCTCGGATCCCCACGATGTGAGCAATCAATACCGATTGTCGGCGGTTACACCGGGTGATTTGCGAGGGAACGCCGTGAACTTTTTGGTAAGCCTGAATGCAGGCCCCGGCTTTGCGGGCTATAAGAACTGGCGGTTGCCCGATATCTCAGAACTCCAGAGTATCATGGTTGGCCCGGGTGTGACCAAGGTGGCGAGTGGCGATCCGCTAGCGGGGAACAACCCAACGGGTCAGTCCGATATTCTTTGTCAAGCGGATGCGCCGTGCATCGATGCCGAGTTCACGGCGGTGGGTGGCGCCACCGCACCGTCCAATTACTGGTCGAAGACTGTTCCCTCGAGTTCTCCTCCGCTGAATCCGTCCCGATACGCATGGGTGGCCAAGTTCAGCAACGGCGACGTTGTCTTCGCCCTCCAGACCGTCGACGCTTTCGTTCGAGCGGTTCGGGTCGGGCCGTGCACGCCTTGATCGAGGGTCTATCGAGGGTCTGAGAACAGCCACCGATACCCAAACACCGATACCCAAATTGCCCGAATTTCTTCGGCGAGATCAGGGGACCTGGTAGCCGAGCGCTCGCAACTGGTTGAGCTGGATTTCATCGAGTTCGAGGGAGGGCGTCCCCTCGGTCCACGAGGGCTCGGCTTCGAGATAGCGGTCGGTGAGCGCGCTCATCTGCTCGGCGATTTCGGGGTGCTCGGAGGCCACGTCCTTGAGTTCGGGCGCATCGTTCTTCATGTCGAAGAGTTCCTCTGCATAGACGCCGCCCGGCAGAGGGATTCGTACATAGCGATAACTCCCGTCGAGAACGGATATTGTGGTCGCGGCGCTCGACTGTCGCTGTCCCCACGTTCGATCCAAGTGCGCGTAGACCGCTTCGAGGGGCTCGCTGCTTTCTTCTCCCCGGGTGGCTGCCAAAATGGCCGGGAGTTGGGAGCGGCCGTCGGTCTCTTCCATTTCGGGGAGGCCGAGCAGATCGAGAACCGTGGGCCAAATATCCACGTTGCGGGTGATTTGTTCGACCACGACGCCGGGCTCGAGTTTGAAGGGGAGGGTCATGATCAGGGGTACGTGGGTGGTTTCGCGATAGACGTAGCGGGCGTGGCCCTCGTAGCCGCGCTCGTTGAACGCCTCGCCGTGGTCCGATGCCAGGACGATCACGGTGTTCTCCAGTAAACCGTCCCGGGTGAGGGTTTCGAAGAGCCTGGCGAGAACCAAATTCTCGCGCACAATCGAGTTGTCGTAGATGTCTTCGTAATCGGTGCCGAAGAGCGCGGAGTCCTCGTCGTAGAGGTACTCGTGAAGATCCATCAGGTGCAGGTAGAGAAACCAGCGCTCATCGCCAAAGATGCGCAGGAACTCGATGGCACTGTCTACCGCGTCGAGGTCGGTCCCGGTCTCCTTGAGGGTCGGGTTCTCCCGGTAGACGGAGGCTGGCGAGGGACGGCCTACGGGCTTGGCGTAGACCTGAAAACCCTGGTCGAAGCCGAAGTAGCTTTCCACCCAGCCGTTTCTGAACAGCCCCGCGGTGCGAAAACCGGCCTCGGAGAATATCTCTGCGGGCAGCCTTGCCTCGGGAGAGAGTACGTGCTCAAACCGCGTGACACCGGTCCGCGTCGGGTAGAGCCCCGTCCAGAGGGAGGCCATGGAGCACTTCGTCCAGGACGATTGCGAGACCTGACGCCCGAAGCGGATCCCGGTTTCGGCCATCTTGTCGAACAACGGGCTGGTTGGCCGGTCATAGCCCCAAGCTCCGAGGTGATCGGCGCGTAGGGTGTCGACCAAAATGAAGAGGACGTTCACATCATCCCGGTCCCGTAGCGCCTCGATGTCCGCAGCGGTGCCCGTGGGTCGCTCGTCCTGGGGCACCCATGCGAACTCGACCAGGGTGGAGAGATAGGCGACGATCACGAAGCCGGCCGCGGTCAGCCAAGGCCACTTTCGGCCAAGCAATCGATTGAGTGCACTCATTCGGCGCAGACACTAGCGAAGAATAAACGGACAGCGCAGGCGCTTCGCGCCTATCCGCGGCTTTGCCGAGTGCTTTCGGGATTTTTCAAAAAGGTCCACACGGGCTACTGTCGGGCGCAATGGGGCACCAGAAAGACAATCGATGGACACTGCCTCGTTGGCGAGGCGCTCGGCACACTTTTCTGCTGTTCGTGCTGGCCCACTTGTGGCTCCCGTTGGGGTGCGAACAATCTGACCCGGTGGCCGAGATCCGGCGAATGCAAGCTGTCGGGAGCTACCAGGCTTCCATCGCCCCGCTTCGGGAACTGATCAAGAGTCGTCCGGACGACGCGGAGATCTTTTTTTTGTACGGGGTAGCGCTTAGCCGCGTGAGCTTGCCCACTCAGGCGGTCTGGCCCCTCGTCAAGGCGATGGAGAGCCCGGATTGGTACCCAGAAGCCGCATTGTTCCTGGCCAATGTTGCCACCACGACATCCGACTGGGGGATGGCGCTCGGGGTGCTCGACCCCTTTCTCGAGCAGGAACCGGAGAACTCGACGGCGCTTATTCTCCGGGCATACGTACGCGCTCAGAGTCGCCAGAACTACGAGGGTGCGCTTTCCGACGCGGAGATCGTCTTGGAGCAGGAACCCGACAACAGCGAGGCGCTGGTGATTCGCGGGGTCGCTTTGTTGGGTCTGGGCCGAGTCGAAGAGGCCGGAGAGGCGATTGAGGCCGCGGGGGACCATTTCGAAACAGCGGGTCTCGGTTTGGCGGACTCTCCGCACTTTTGCTCGGTGCGGGCCACATTTGCCAAGGAGAAGGGCGAGGTTGAGTCGGCGGAGGAGATCTTCGAGAAGTGCCTTGAGGCCTACCCAGCCAGTTTTTTGGTCACCGATGAGGCGGTCAAATTTTTTGATTCGATTGGCCGCTGGGATCGGTCCTTCGAAATTATTCGCGCGGCCTTTGATGCCGCACCCGCCGTCCGCTCCTACCGAAGCTCGCTGGTCTATCGGCTGAGCGCTCAGGGTGAGTACGATGAGGCCGAAAAAATCCTGCTGGAAGCAACGGTTGCGCCTCAACCCGAGGAGGCGGCCAGCGCATTCGCCGACCTCGCTGGCTACTACTTTCAGCACGAAGAATTCGACAAATCGATCGACGCGTTCGAGCAGGCACTGGCTCTTTTGTTCGATCCCCGCCCGGATTTTCTCTTTGCTTACGCGGATGCTCTGGTGGTGGCCGGCCGATACGAAAAAGCGCTCGCGGTGGCCGAAGATATGACGGTTCTTCCGCATCGGGAATTGATCCGCGGCCGGGCCTTATTGGGCCAAGGCAACCCAACGGCGGCGCTTGAACACTTCGGAAAGGGGCTTGAATTGTGGCCCGAAAACACCATAGGCCGCTACCTGACTGCGATTGCGGCCGAGCAGGTCGGTGATTTTGATCGCGCCATCGAGGAATTTCGCTACGCGATTCGCGCCGGTTCATCCGAGACCGACGCTCGGTTGCGGCTGGCAAAACTGTACGCGGCTTCGGGGAATCCCGATGCGGGTTTGGATGTCATTCGCCACGAAGCGCACAGTGATCCTCAGCGGAGCCTGACCGAGACGATTTTTGAGATCGAGTTGCTCGGACGCGTTGGCCGTCCCGACAAGTTGTCGCCCCATATCATGGAGGCGCTCAAAGCGCCTCGGGCCTGGGCTCGTGCCGTTGCCGCCATGGCGGCGGGTGTACGCGAAGCCAAGGGTCCGCAGGCGGCTGCAGATGTGATACTGCGTTCGGAGAAGACCGATCTGACGTATCCCCTGCACGCTGCCGCTCTGTCCAGTTTGGTGATGGACCTCGTCGCCTTGGGGCGCGGCAAGGAGGCGCTCGCCCGGACCGATGCGGCCCTGGGTTTGCACCCCAACGCCCCGGCGCTGCACGCCGTGAAGGGGCAGGCCCTTTCGCTCAGCGGCGGGGATGAAAAAGCGGTTCGTGCGGCTTGGATGCGTGCAACCGAGCTTGACCCTGAAAACGCCCTAGCGCTGCGGGGCCTCGCGGCGCTCGAGGCGGCCGGTGGCGAGCCCGCAGCGGCGCTCGCTCTCTACCGCCGGGCGGCGAACGCTGAGGTCGTGGACGGCGAAGCCCTGAGAGGAGCGGCGGCGCTGCTGATTGCCCAAGGACGCCGCGCGGAGGCCAAGCAAGAGCTTGAACGTCTGCTCGAACGGGAACCCTACGATGGCGCGGCCGCGTTGCAACTGGCGCAGCTCTTGCTCGAGGAAGATCGGGGCGCCACGCAGCCCCGCACCATCGTGCTGCTCAAGAAGGCCGAGCGGTTTCGGGGTGGGGCAGAGGCGAGCCGGCTCCTCAAGCAATCGCTGGAACTGCGCGACGCCGAGCCGCCTTCATCCTAAGCCCCCTGTCCCGGGCTCTTTATCCGGAG
>DUCH01000083.1:4759-6744 GCA_012959865.1 Myxococcales bacterium
GGATGCCTTCGGGAATAATCCGAATTTTCGCAAGCCATTCGGGAGACAGGCTCGATTGATCGAGCCATGCATTGCCGGCGGCCTCGTCCCGAACCAGCCATTCGCGCGCAGCCACCGCGACGGTCGCGTTCCGAAGATCGGTGTCGTGGATCTGACCCGCCAACCGAAGGGCCTCATGAGGATCTGTTTTCACCAGTCCCTTGGCGTAGATCGAAAGGGCGCCGTCGAGCCAGGGTTCGGGTTCGCGTCCTTGAATCCAGTTGGCGGACGCGGCCTTGTCGAGCCTCCGCCAGGTTCTGAAGGTCTCAATGACGCCGTCGATTCGGTTTGGACTCTCGGGCAGGCTGGAGAGCCACAGCATCGCCGCTTCCGGATCGTGTTCGAGCCAGCGCATCCCGACACGGCGCAGGATTCCATTGGCGTAGGGGCCATCGAGATGACGTTCGGCGAAGGCTGCAGCCTGCGCGGGGTCAACGGCGGCCGCCGCTCCCGCCACCCGGCGGAAAGCGTTGAGCTTGAACCTCGAGTCGTCGTCGGGGAGGGATTCTGCCCAGGCGAGGGCTGCCTCGGGTCCATCGCGCAGAACTTTGCGACGGGTGACAATATAAAGGCCCCACTGACGGTCTTCGCCGCGCCCCAGTTGTTCCACGTACTCGAGGGCCCCGTCGTGAACCGATTCGTCCCAGCCGCGCAGGATGTTGTCCGCCCAGCGACGCCTCTCGGATGGGCTCGGGGCGGCGAGCGCTGCCTCAAGCCCCGAGACGGGGTCGGTCCGCCCCCATTCTCGCATCACACCCTGCAGGACCGGAACCGACCTGCGGGTAGGCCAGTTGTAACTGGTCCATGCCATTGCGGACCTCGGGTCGAAGCCCGCCCACCACGCGCCGAACAGCACGAGCTCGGTGTCGCCGAGATCGAGAAACACGCTGTCGTATGCGGCCTTGACCTCCTCCAACGACTCCGGTCCCAGCCGGTCGAACAGGGTGGCCAACTCTGCAATGCGCTCAAAGATGTCTTTCTCGAGTAGAACATCACGGACCTCGCCCGCGAGGCCGGGCAGGAAGAAATCATCGGGTAGCGTGGTGAGGTTCCGGGTGGGCGGCACTCGCAGCTTCTCGGTTTTGTCCTGAGAGGACCCAGCCCAGTAACCCGCCCCCAGGCTGGCGATGCTGGCGATGAGGACCAGCAGAGGAGTCGAAAATTTTGTCATGGGACGCATCCTAGCGGCCCCTGCAGGCGTTGGCAGGCCGAGTCAGGGCGATTTCAAGCCTCCTTGGCGATGTCGTGGAACCGACATCCGAGTGTCGAGAATGCGTCTCGAGGTCGCGAACTTGGAGCGAAGGGCGTGAATCGATTCCTCTTTCTCTTGGCCCCGGAGGGGAACGTCCGGCCAGGCTCCGGCCAATCGAGGTGGGGTAGAACGCCCGCCTGGCGCAAAGTGCGTCTTGTGCTCGAGGTCGTTTAAGTCTCCGGAAACAAGGCAATTTTCTTGTATTTTCGGTTGGAGTGAAAGCATCTTCTGGTGGATTTTGCACCACTTGCTCTGCCGCTTTGGGCAACCCCGACCGCCGGACAAGCGGCGTAAAGCCTTGATTTTTTTCAAGATTTAACTGTCCCGGTCCATGGGCACGTCCTGGCACCCAAATTGCTTATGAAGCTGGTGTGGCAAAGATCCAACGTACTCGGGCTACAACAACGTAATTAGAAGAATCAGAGGAAGTAGAGGAGCAGCACATGACGCGTCGAATTTTGTATTTTGGAGCCGGAATCTTGCTGGCTTTGGCTTTGGGACTCGCGAATACCGCGGCGGCCCGCACCCTTTCCATGAGTGGCCAGTGGTTTCAGAACCGCGGTCCGTTGGTGGATATCCCGAATAACGGTGGCGCGGGCGCCTGCGCGGCGTTCATTGGTCAACCGCGCCCGGCCCCGGCCAGCGTGAGCGACGGCTGCGTGAACAACTTTATTCCGCAGAACGGCGGGATCCC
>DUCH01000084.1 GCA_012959865.1 Myxococcales bacterium
GCGGAATGATGGATTGGCGAGGCGATTTGGAGCCCATCGGCTTTCCGTTTCACGATATGCCACGGCATATATCGGACCTTCTGCATGCGCTGGAAAAGCATGCCGATCATCGCCGGGTTTCAGAAGTTCAAGCGCTCGCCAACAAGATTCTTGACATCCAACAGAGTTGGGCGATTCCTTCGCCGCTTCCCCGGCGAGTGGTTCACGGTGATCTCAAACTCAGCAATTTGCTTTTCGAGGGAGCCGAGCCACCGGCGAGTGAAGCGGCCTGCGCGCTCATCGACCTCGACACGATTTCGCGCCTGCCCCTCTATTACGACTTGGGTGATGCTTGGCGTTCCTGGTGCAATGTGGGGGGAGAGGGGCCTTTGGATGTACGGCTCGATCTCGAAATCTTCCGCGCCTCGGCCGAAGGCTACCTTGCGGGTTTGTCGATTCAACTCTCCGAGGTCGAGAAAGGATCGCTCGTCGAGGCGCTGGAGCGCGTGAGCCTCGAGCTTTGCGCACGCTTTGCTGCAGATGCCCTGGAAGAGACCCATTTCGCCTGGGACGCGCGGGCATTTCCAACGGCGGCCGAGCACAATCTCTTTCGGGCGCAGGGCCAGATGAGCCTCCACGATCAGGCCCGGGAGAGCCGAAGCGAACGCGCCCGCTTCCTGCTCGGCTGACTGTCCCTGGATCCGGCCAAGGAGAGTCCGTCGGCACTTCCCGAAGCTATGGGCGGCGTATCGGTGGCTCGGGGGCGACAACGCGCCGGACATCGCTGATGTTTCTTATCGATATGGGATGGTGTGGGCGACTCGTATTTTCGGGGGCGATTTGGACTGCTTTTGGCGCGGGGTTATTCCCGGCTCTGCCATCGCAGTGCCTTGCGGGGCAGGGATCGCCCGAGATCGCCCGAATCCTTCTTCCCGATCGGAACTTCGATGTGATCCCCCCTCCGCCCTGGGGCGAGGGTCTCGCCGAGCCCTTGGCTTTTGCGGGCCGGGCTCTGGCCGATGGTTCGATTCAGTTTGCGGGGGTGCCCATCGACGGCCCTCGCCTGATTGCCCTTGCGGGGGGGAGGGGACCGGAGCCCATCGAGGTCAGGGTCCGCGAGAATTTCGGGCGGCCGGTAGATCTCGAGGATTTCATTTTGTTCCTGGATGATGTCCTTCGTGATGGCGCCCGCAGTCAACCGGTCTGGATCACCCCGGGCCGGGGTCGGCGGGCGGGCATTCTGCTGCACCCAGACGATATTTTTGAAGGCAAGCCGCGCCTCTATGGAGCCCACGGCCCGATCGACATCGACCCTCCCCAGCCTCAGGTGAATTTGCCCCCCGCCCGAGACGGTGATCCCCCGGGTTCCGCTTGGGCCATGCGCTACCGCAACCCATCGGGGGAGAGCGAATCTCTCGCCGCCCTGGCGGCGGTCCGGGCGGAGTCATCGTTTGCGGCCCGGATTCGCTCGTTGATGTCTCAACTGCGAAACCAGGGGGCAGAGGTGTATCTCAATTCCACGGTGCGTAGCCGAGAACGGGGCTACCTGATGTGGGGTGCGTTTGTTTTGAGCCGGGCGTCGGACGAAGACGAAGTGCGAGCGCGGGCCAAGGATTTGCATCGAGCGCGGGAAGAGTGGGGGCTCTCGGTATCGATCGAGTGGCTTCATCCCGAAGGCTGGCAGGCAACTCGCGAGGCGGCGCGCGCCATGGCCGAGACCTACGAAGTCGTTTACGCAACCCAAGCCGGTGCCCGCGCTTCGGATCACTATACGGGCAGAGCGGTGGATTTGGTCGCCCTGGCGCTTCCCCGTCGGCTGGATTTGCGTGCCCCCAACGGGAAATCTCGGCGTTTTGATCTCTCCCCTCCCCAAGCGGCTCGGGATCTGAGCCTCAGCCCCGGAATCATCGAGTGGATCGAGGTCAACTTTGCTCTGAAAAAGCTTCGTTCCGACTACCCCCACTGGAGCGATGCTCAATGACTCCCGTGCTGCAACTTGCTTGCTCGCCGAGTATCCGTGAGTATCCAGCCGTCAAGTCTACAGGTGTGATTCGGCTTGCCTCCTCTCTCCACATAGGATGATATGAGTACCGGGCCGCATCACCGAGAGGCACCGCTCCAGAGCGAGAATTCCCTCATCGAGGCGAAGCCCCTCTCTCTGTTGAGAATCGCCGACTACAACCTCCCCATGGTCTCGACGGGGTTCATGTTCCTGCTCGTGAACATGTATCTGATGAAGTTCGCCACCGATGTTCTGCTGATGGCGCCCGGGGTCATCGGACTGATCTTTGGGCTGTCGCGTCTCTGGGACGCGGTGACCGATCCTCTGGTCGGCTATTGGACCGACAAAACTCGGAGTCGGCTCGGCCGCCGTCGGCCTTGGCTTCTGGCTTCCCTGGCCCCGCTTTCGCTGGCGTTCTACATGCTCTGGAGTCCCGTTCAGGGACTTTCGAGCCCGGCGCTGATCGCCTGGATGACCACCGGCATCTTTCTCTTCTTTGCGGCGATGACGATCGTCGTCGTGCCTCACCAGTCGATGGGTGCCGAAATCAGCGACGATCCCCATCAGAGAACCCGGATTTATGGTGGCCGCCATATCGCGTGGATCCTGGGTTCTTTCGGCGCGTTGGCCGCTATGTCGATGATCATCGAAGCCGACGACATCCCACAGATGGCATCGAGGGTTTCGGTCTTTGCCGTCATCGTCGGTGCTCTCTTCATGATTTGGATGATCGTCAGGGTCAAGGAACGCGACGAATATCAGGGGAGAGGCAGCACGAATCCTTTTCGGGCCTACGGCGACGTTCTTCGCAATCGCCATGCGCGGTTACTGCTCATCGTCTTTTTGGCCGAGAGCCTGGGTATCGCGACCATCAATGCGCTGACTATCTATGTGTCCGAATATGTGGTGGGGACGCCGGAACTCGCTCCTCTCTACATCCTCCTTTATATGATTCCGTCCGCAGTGTCGGTTCCGTTCTGGGTGTGGGCGTCGAAACGGGTGGGTAAGAAACGAATCTGGATGACCTCGATGCTGATCTCGGCGTTGGGTTTCGGTTCGATGTTTCTGCTCGAAAACGGAGATGTCGCGCTGATCAGCATTCTTGCGGGTATCCTCGGTTTCGGGGGAGGAGCCGGCTCGGTGGTTGCGCCTTCGATTCAGGCCGACGTAATCGATTTCGACGAATTGGAGACGGGCGACCGCAAAGAAGGCGCCTACTTTGCCGCGTGGAACTTCGTCTACAAATTCGGCGTTGGGTTGACCCTCATGCTTACGGGGTTCGTCCTCGAGTTGTCGGGCTTTGTCGCGAACACGGTACAAAGCGAGTCTTCCCTGTTTGCCCTCAAGGCGCTCTACGGTCTGTTTCCTATGGGGTGCTATTTCGTGGCGATGCTTATTTTGTCGCGTTTCAGCCTCGATGAAGCCGAACATTCCAGGATTCGCCGGGAACTCGACAAGCGCCGAAGCTGAAGGCCATCGGGCGTTTCGGTCTTGCGGTTTGATAGACTGGCGTCATGCCGGGCAAAGTACACGCTGAAATCGATGGTCACGTGGGTTGGATCGTTTTCGATCATCCAGAGCGCCGCAATGCGATCTCGGCGAATATGTGGACCGAACTTGCCGAGGCGGCCGGACGCTTTGCGTCGGACGACGCCGTGCGGGTGGTGGTGATGCGCGGCGAAGGAGGCGAGGCCTTTGTTTCCGGAGCCGATATTTCGCAATTCGACGGTGCCAACGGAAAGCGTACGTCCCGGGACCTTGACTCCGGGGGAGGGAATGCATTTGAGAGGCTGGGCCGACTCGAAAAGCCCCTCATCGCCATGGTCGATGGCTTTTGCATTGGGGGAGGCCTGGCGGTCGCGCTGTGTGCGGACCTTCGATACGCGTCTACAGCGGCGAGTTTCGGCATTCCGGCCGCTCGTCTTGGAGTGGGCTACGGGCTGGAAGGGATCGAGAAACTGGCTGCGGTGGTCGGTCCTTCCCACGCGAAAGAAATCCTCTATACGGCTCGGCGTTATTCTGCGGCGGAAGCCTTGGCGATGGGGCTGGTGAATCGAGTCGTCGCCCAAGACGAACTCCGGCCGATGGTGGAGACGGTCGCGGGGGAAATTGCCGCGAACGCCCCGCTCACGATACGCAGCGTGAAGGTTCTCTCTCGCGAGTTGCAGCGGGAGCCTGCTCGGCGCGATTCAAAGCGCATCGCCGAGGTCCTGGAGGCTTGTTTCGCCAGCGAAGATTTTTCCGAGGGCGTGAAGGCATTCCTGGAGAAGCGATCGCCGGTGTTCAAGGGCCGCTAAGACGCCGACCAACGGGGACAGTCGCGATGGAAGAGGACATCTATCGTCCGAGAGACGATGAGCCGGGTGCTCTGGCGGGAATCCGGGTGATCGATCTAACCATCGCGCGTGCCGGGCCCACCTGTGTTCGACAACTCGCGGATCTGGGTGCCGAAGTGATTCGTATCTCGGCTCCCAATCGAATCGATCTGCGCGGTTCCGATTCGCACAACCTTCACCGCAACAAACGCTCCATGGTGCTGGACCTGAAGCGTGAGGCGGGGCGTTTGATTCTCAATCGCCTGGTCGAAGAATCCGACGTTTTCGTAGAAAATTTTCGCTCGGATGTGAAGCATCGCCTGGGCGTGGACTACGCGACGCTCTCGGCCCTGAATCCCCGGCTCGTCTACGCCAGCCTCTCGGGTTTCGGTCAGGATGGTCCCTATGCCCGCCGCCCCGCGCTGGATCAGATCATTCAGGGCATGAGCGGGTTGATGAGCGTCACCGGTCCGCCCGGGGGCGGACCCTGGCGGGCGGGTATCGCGATTTCCGATACCGCTGCCGGTACGTTCCTCGCCCAGGGAGTTCTCGCCGCTCTCTACTCCCGAGAGCGCACGGGCCGAGGGCAATGGGTGCACACTTCACTCTTCGAGGCTTTGGTCAACTTTATGGATTTTCAGGCGGCGCGTTGGTTGGTGGAGGCTGAAGTCCCCCTCCAGGCGGGCAACGACCATCCGACGCTCTTTCCCATGGGCTTGTTTCCGACTTTGGACGGTTCGATCAATATCGCCGTGCTTTCGGAATGGACCCGATTTCTCGATGTCATCGGTGCTCCCGAGTTTTCTGGCGATCCGCGCTTCGCCGACTTCCAGGCTCGCCTTCACAACAAGGAAGCACTGCGCGATGTCGTCGAGGGTCGACTCAAGCAGCGGACCACCGCCGAATGGCTGGAAATTTTCACTGCGGCGGAGATCGTCTGCGGCCCGGTTCTTTCGGTGGATGAGACATTTTCAGATCCCCAGGCGGATTTCCTTCAGCTGACCCGAAAGGTCAGACACGCCAAGGACGGCGAGTTGGAATTGCTTCGTCACCCGGTCACGCTGACGGAAACGCCTACGGGAATTCGCACTCCGCCTCCACTGCCCGGCGCCGATACCCGGGCAATTCTTTCGGAGTACGGATACACGGAAGCCCAGATCCAGGATTTCCTGGATGCGAAGGTCGCGATGGAGGGCGAGTAGGCGGTGGTTTGCTGAACGCCAACGCCTTTTAGGATTCCTCAGAAACGGTCTTGGCTCCAGCGCCCTCGGGAGAGGTCGAAGGTTGGCTGGCGGCAATCGGTTCCTCGGGGCAGTACCAACTCGGTAGTGGCTTCGCCTTTTGCGGGAATCGAATCCAATTGAATCGCAAATCCGGAACTCGAACATTCGAGGTCGATGACGGCGCTCTCGATTTCTCGTCGCGAGTCGTTCATGCCCGTGAGCTTGAGTCGAACGCCGCCATTCCAGTCTTCTCGAATTTCCGAGCGGATTCGCAACCAAGTTTGGATATCGAGGGCGCGATTGTCCGCGCCTTGCCTTTGCCCAAGCCGGATGCTCTGACGGTCATGATCGAGGGAAACCTGAAACCGCCGGGATACATTGAGCCCAAGCAGCCCGACAGCGGGTGGGTTCGCGCAACTGTCGCAAACCGCCACGGTTACCCACTCGACGGGGGCCGCGCCAAGCCAGATCGCGTCTACGAGTACCAGATCGGCCTCGATCGACCCGTTGGCGGTCCGAAGAGTGACGTGGGGTGCATCGCTTTCAACGGAGACACCAATGGCGCGAAGGCTCGCGTAATTGAGCGTCGTGAATGTGGCCCCGGTATCGAAGATCATCGTAAAGGCCTCTCCGACATCGGGGCCGTCGATTTCGACCTCGATGCGGAGGGAGTGAGCGTCTCCCCGGTATGGGAGTTCGACCTCGGTCAGATCTGAATCGGGCTCAATGGGGTCGGGATTCGAGGGGCTCCACAGGGGAGGACGTTGCAAGGGATCGGCTTGTTTTTCCGCAGCGGGCTCCAGGGGCCGGGCCAGAGCGGGTCGAGGGTCGTCGCCCAGCAGACCGACCAACGCGACACCGGCAGACGCGATTTCCCGCGAAGTCCCCGAACCCAGGAACGCGCTGAGGTGTCTGAGGCCCGCATCGGCTGCGGCGTCACGCTCGCCTGGGAAATAGAGGGGAAGGCTGACGAGCAGGAGCACGGTCCACAGCCAGGCCAGCGCGCCGGGGTGTCGAAAGCCGAGGCGGCTGAGCCCCAGGGGCGGGAGAAGGGTCAGGGCCAAGCCGACGAGGGCCGCCAGCCCAAGGGGGACCTGGCGGACAACGCCCAGTCCGGTGATCGTGGCGATTGCCAACGCCAGCGGCGGAATCGCGACCGCAAGCGGGC
>DUCH01000085.1 GCA_012959865.1 Myxococcales bacterium
CCCAATCGCGAGACGCTCTCGCCCTCGACGCGTAAAATCGAAGTCCCGGTTCCCAGGGAAACAAGCAGGTAGGGGGCTTCGTCCCCAAGTCCTTGGTCGCGCAAAAGGATCTGCGAGCCGCGTCCCCAGGCTTCAAATTCTAGGCAACATCGACTCGGTCGATCGAGCCGAGCCGCCGCCGCCGTGGCCCCGCAGCCCGTCAGGCCAACGCAGTCGGGCGCTGCATCGCCGATTCGGCGGTCAATGCCGGGGAGATCCCCCGCAGAAATAAAGTCGAAGCACAGGCTTCCGTCGGGCCCACGCACGGCAAACTTTGCAAGCGTGGCTCCGATGTCTACGCCCATCGAACGCGTACGATTTTCTTGGGCTGGGTGAGGAATCGACATCAATCCTTGGGAATCAATAGGTTACACTTGGCCAAACAGGTCAACCTCCATGTATACCGCTTTCTATGGTCTCAGCGAAAAACCTTTTTCGCTGACACCCAATCCCGCTTTCCTCTATTTGTCGGACTCCCATCGGGAGGCCTTGGCACACCTTGTCTATGGCCTCGAGCAGGGCGAGGGCTTCATCGTCCTTTCGGGCGAGGTGGGGACCGGCAAGACGACTCTCTGTCGCAGCCTGCTCGAACGCATCGAGCCCGACAGCGAAGTCGCAATTCTCTTCAATCCGAGCAACAACGATATTGAACTCCTCCAGTCGATCAGCGAGGAGTTCGGCCTCCCCGCCGAACGACGCTCCCGGCGCCAACTGGTCTCAGCGCTCAATGGTTTTCTGCTCGACTGCCACGGGCGCGAGCGTCGTGTGATTCTGATCGTCGATGAAGCCCAGAATCTTTCGTCCGCGACCCTCGAGCAAATTCGACTGCTTTCCAATTTGGAAACGGCCTCGTCGAAACTCATTCAAATTATTTTGCTCGGTCAGCCCGAACTCGAAGCCAAACTCGATTCGGATTCCCTCCGGCAGCTTCGTCAGCGGGTCACGGTCCGCTGGAGCCTTCGCCCGTTCTCGGTTCAGGATACCGGGGCCTATGTGCAGCATCGGCTCGCTGTGGCTGCGGGCGCCGCGCGCGAAATATTTAGCCCTGCTGCGCTGCGCGAAGTGCACCGCCTGACCGGGGGAATTCCGAGGCTGATCAATGTTCTCTGCGATCGGGCCTTGTTGGTGGGATATGCCGATTCCAACCATCGAATCGGAATGAAGCGAGTTCGTCAGGCGGCCCGGGAGGTGCCCGACGCCTCGCGGCGGATCGGGATCTGGGGGATTCGAAAAGTGGGCTGGGCGGCTGCGGCCAGCGTGGGTTTCCTGGTTGTGGCGGGGGTGGCGTGGCTGCAGTGGGGTTCAGGAGCCGGTCTGGATTTGATGACTCGCGTCCATCTGGTTTCGGGTTCGGCCCCCGAACTCGCGGCCGTGAGTGCGGCACGTGCCGATGCAGACCGTGCTTCTGGAACCGAAGTCACGGTTATCGTCGAGTTGCCGCCCCTGGAGGCCGAACTTCCTTCGGCTCGCGAGGACTGGACGGACGCTCGGGAGAGCGACGCCGCCGCGGAGCCCGGAGCGGATTCGGGGGAGGCGCGACTTGAACCTCCGAACCAGCAATCGCCGGCTGCTGCGGTGGCCGACGCGACGCGAGCGACTCTGGCGCTTCACCGCCTGAACCGATCGGACTCCACAATTTCATCGCGGGGCGAGGCGCTGGACGAAATTCGATCGCGAGGACTCGGCGTCTTGGAAGTATTCGACACCAGTTTTGATGCGCTTCGTGATCTCAACTATCCCGCCCTGATCGAGCTTTCGAGCGGGGACACGGAAGGCGAGGTGAGAGTCGTTGCTCTGGTCGGCATCGAGGGCGGGGAAGCTGCGTTGGTGGGCGTCGGCAACCGGACGCCCGTACGAATTTCGCTGGATGTTGTCGAAGAATACTGGGATGGACTCGCGTGGGTGATTTGGAACCCCTATTTGGATATTCCGGATGTAATTTCCGAAGGGGCACGCGGAGACGAAGTCCTCTGGCTTCAACAAGCGCTCTCGCGGCTGGGCTATCTCGATGCCCATGTCCCCGGGGTCTTCGACGCTTCGACGCTTCGTGGGGTCGCGCGCTTTCAGGGGCAACACGCGGTTGAACCCGACGGCGTGGCGGGCCCCCGGACCCAGATGTTGATCTACGCGGATCTGGAAGAATTCGCCCCGCCGCAACTGGATGATAGGGATGCGGGATGAGCACCATTCTGAAGGCATTGAGACGCGTGGAGGGGGATCGGCAAGAGAAAGTCGAGAGCGAACGCTTGCAGGGTCAGCTCACGGGCGGGGTTCTGCGCGAAACGCAACCCTCGCGCGGCTTGATGCGGGCGGGTATTGGATTGCTTCTTCTTCTTCTTCTTGTCGTGGGAGGCGGGCTCTGGCTTCGCGGTTCGGACTCGGCTCCGTCCAATTCGGAGTTGGCGGCTTCTGGGGATTCCAGGGAATCGCCCGCTCGTCTTACCCCGCCCGCTCCTCCCACGCCGCCCGATTTGGCCCAAGCCGCTGCGAATATTCGTGCTCACTCGATCCCCGCGGCATCGGCTCCGAATCAAGCCCAGGCCCAAGCCCAAGCCCAAGCCCAGGCCCAAGCCCAAGCCCAAGCCCAGGCCCAAGCCCAAGCCCAGGCCCAAGCCCAAGCCCAGGCCCAGGCCCAAGCCCAGGCCAGCGAAGGGCGGCCGTCGGCGACTCCAAGCGAATCCGATGCCAGACGGCTCGGGGCCATGCAAGAAGCCATTCGCCGCCGCAGTTCGACCTTCGCTGGAGTTCCGCCGCCGCCCACCTATACGCCACCCAAGACATTTGTCCCCAAGCCGCCGGCAGAAGCCCAGCCGGTTCCCCGAGCCGAGGAATCGGCCCGGCTAGGGGTTCCCAGCCCCGCACCCGTGCAAGAAAAACTGCCCCCCTATCGTGCGGCTCGTGCGGCTGGTGCGGCTCGCGCGGCTCGTGCGGCTCGCGAGACCACGTTGGCGGCCAGCGCGATTTCCAGTCCCCCCCCGGAGCCGGCGGCTTCTCGCAAAAAGCCACACGCGTCGGGCTTTCAGGAGGTTCGCGTTCTGAGCACGACCTGGCACCCGGCACCCGAAAAGCGCATCGCGGTGGTGTCCGCGTCGGCCGATGGGGCTCTGGTTGAGTTGCGTCAGGGCGATTTATGGAACCGCCTACGGGTGAACGAAATCAAGCTTTCAAGCGTGATCTTCGGCAGCGGCGATGAAGAGATTGTCCGCAAGGTCGGGACCCATCGTTAGTTCTCCGGTCGCGCTCGGCCCGGGTTTTGGATCTCCGCAATCACGTGTCCCCAGCCTGCTCGGAATTTCCAGTGACCCAACCGCCGTGTCCCCGGGTCCATGTTTCGTACTGGGTGCGCCGAATGCCGAATGCCCAGCGCAGAATGCTCAGCGCCCAATGCCCAGTGCCTAGTGGTAAGGGGGGTCGTCGTCGTGTTTTCGCTTGCGCTGCTCTTCGTTGTGGACCGAGCGAATTTTCTGGCGCATTCGCCAGCGTCGAAACTTGTGCTGAAGTCCCTGCAGAGTGGGCGCCCCGGGCGTTCGCCCTTCGCGAACCAGGTAGATCCAGCCCACTACGAGACCGCCGCCATGGCCGAGATGACTGACATTGGAGGGACCGCTCGCGTACTCGAGGAAGAGCATGAACGGGATGATGTAGATCGCCTTGATGGGCATGGGGGGGAAGATGAGCATCAGGGTGCGGTCGGGCCAAGTGAACGAAAAGGCCAAGATGACCCCCATCACCGCGCCCGACGCGCCCAGGGTCGGAATGGATAGGCTTGTGGTGGCGGGCATCAGCCCGAGGAGCACGGCCATCCACGGCAGCGTGGCGATGAGCACACCCGCTCCGATTCCACATGCCAGGTAGTAGCGGAGAAAGCGCTGCTCGCCCCAAACCAGCGCTAGCTGGGACCCGAACATCCAGAGCATCAGCATGTTGAAGATGATGTGAAAAGGGCTATAGGCGCTGTGCAGCCACATATAGGTGAAGGGCTGCCAGAATTGGAATTCGACCCAGACCCCCCAAGGAGAAACCGCACCAAACTGCGAGAGCAAGTCGCCGGCCGGGCTTCGGGTCAGGAGTTGAACGATAAAGACAACGCCATTGGCGATCAAAAGGTTCTTGATCACCGGCGGCGTGACCGAGGGGCCAAAGCCCATTTGCGATCCGCGACCGTACACGTGCGTCAGCTCCTTGGGGTGATGCGAGTTTGGTGTGGGGGTTTAGGGGGTGAGATCGGGGTTCAGCGTTTTCGAAAAGCCGCGATCGGGCGAATAAAGGTTTCGTTCACGGTTGAGGTTGTTCACGGTTGAGATTGTTCCCGCTTGTGGCCGAGATCGCTCGATCCGTGCGCCGAAGGCTATTGGATTGTGGAGGGCGCGGCCAATGGTAGGCGCTTTTCGGCCTCGAGCGGCAAGCCTCACGGCGCTTGCCCCAGCCGCCCCTGGCGGCGTGCGGCGTGGAGCAACGCCAGGCTGCTCTTGGCATCGGGGATGAGGTTCTGCCACACCATTTCCAGGGCCTCGGAAAGCGGCATGGGGACGAGTTCGATCCGTTCGTCGTCGTCGAGGCGCTGAATTCCGGGGGTCAACCCGTGAGCGGTAAATAGGTAAATCCGTTCGTCGGTAAAGCCCGGGGTCGTGAGAATATCGGCGAGCGCCTCGAGGCGATCCGCTCGGAATCCCGTTTCTTCCTCGAGTTCGCGCAGCGCGCAAGCTTCCGGAGCCTCACCGGGATCGAGCTTTCCGGCGGGGACTTCGTAGATCTCTCCACCGGCCGCGTAGCGGTATTGGCGGATCAGCAGGACTTCGTCGGGGGAAAGAAAGGGAACCACCGCGGAAGCCCCCGGATGCCGAATCAGGTCGAGGCGCGCGCGTCCACCCCCGGGCAACTCAACTTCCTCGGTCACCATCTCGAGCATGGCCCCCCGTTGGACGCGTCGCTCCGGGTGTCGCGGCATGGATCTCCTCTCTGAGAGTTTCTTTGAACCCCTTGGACCGAGGCCTGGATTCGAGTTCTTGGGCGCAGCCCGCTCGCGCCGTTCGGCTTCCGGTCAATCTCCGAGGCAGGCTAGTGTTTAGCGCGAACGCAATCACCCCAGAACCATCCTCAAGTCCCCAGGAGTCCGCTCGGCCCGGACATCCGAGCAACCCGCCACCATCGCGCTTCCCGCGTCCCCCGACAGTCCGGGGTCCGCTCTCGAGGGGGCTATACGCGCCGGTGCCGGATCCCCTTGCTGCTGCCCTCGCTGCGACCATTTCTTTACGCGCGGTCTCGACGAGTTGGGGCGGGGAATTTTGCGCTGGTGGTCCGCGGACCGAGACCGAAGCGCTCGCCCTCGAGCGGTTTACGGGCCGGCGTGTTCGCCGACGGCGGGCAGGCGCACAACGAACCTCGCGCCGCCCTCCTGGGCTTCGCCCACATCGATTCGCCCGCCCGCTTCCTCGACCAATCGCTTTGCGATGGCTAAGCCCAAACCGCCGGGCCGTTGGCTGCGGCTCGTCGCGAAAGCTTCGAAGATTCGTTCACGGGCATCGACCGGGATCCCGGGTCCGCTGTCCTCGACGGTGAAGTCGATCCAACGTCCTTGGGCGACAGCCGGCTCGTACGCGCGCACCCGCACTTCGCCCATGGCCGGGGTTGCGCTTAGGGCATTGAGGGTGAGGTTCAGCAGCACCTGTTGCAGGGCATCGGGCGACAGGCCGACGGGGTTCGTATCGGGCTCGACTTGGCAGATCAGGCGGATCTGGTTCTCGCCGGCTCGGTGGGCCAGGAGGCCGCCCAGGGTTTCCATGGCCGTCCCCACGTCGGCATGGCCCTCTTCATCGCCCAGGCGCTCGGGCTGAGCGTGTCGCAGCACCGAGTCGAGCAACCGCTCGAGCCGGACCACCTCGCCTAGGACAACGTGCCTAAAGTCCGTCAGAAATTCGGTGTCATCGAGCCGGCTGGGCAAAAGGTCGAGAAAGGTTTTGACCGACACCAGGGGATTGCGGATCTCGTGGACGATCTCGCCGAGCATTTCGCCCAGAGCCGCTTGGCGGTCGAGCCAGCGGATATCGTGGCCGAGTTCGCGAATCTGCTGGAGTGCGGCCAGGGTGCCCAGGGGCCTGTCCAGTTGCTGCGCGGTTTCTTGCAGCAGCGCCAGAGTTCGGGGCCGTACCGCGCCCAGGGCATCCTCGGGACCACCGAGAGCAAGGACCGCGAGAGCGGGCTCAAACTCGCCATCGCCGTGTCGCCCGAGCGCCACGGCCGCAGTGAGCCCGCTGGCGTCGCTGATCCGCCCTGGGGTGGGCGTCTCGCTGGCGTCGCCCAGGTCCGTGGCCCGCGCGAGTCGGCGCAGCGCCTCGAAGGCTCCGGGCTCCAGATCGTCAGCCGGAGGCTCGGCCGAGCGCCCATAGGCGGCGACCCGAACGAAGCCGCTGTCCGGGGTGGCGAGCCACGCGCACGCCCATTCGGCCTCAGAACGGCGAGCGATATCGCTCACGGCCCTCGACAGCAGGGTTTGGGGGCTCTGGGGACTGTCGACCTCGGGCTTCGCCGGCTCCGCGTCAGGCGTCTCCGACTGGGGGAAAACGGCATCGATCAGCGCTGCGGCGCCGCGATTTCGGCGCGCCAGGCGGTTGCTGGGCAACCCCGTCGC
>DUCH01000086.1:0-2656 GCA_012959865.1 Myxococcales bacterium
CGATGCGGCGAAGATACTCGATATCTTCAACCACGTTGACGATCGGGATGAGATAGCCCGAGTCGGGACTGTTGATATTCTTTGAAGCCCGTCACGGGGCTCCCCTAGGGATTTAACATAACGCCCAGGCTCGGACGTTGTGCTGGAAGGCAGCTGGAATGTCCTATCCCCGACCTGTGCGCCTCAGTTCAGCGATCGCTTCGCGTGGTAGCGCCCATCGCGGTGCTCGTCGAAGAAGTGACCCAGTAGCGGGTGGGCGATCGGTTCGCCGTCGGCATCGGTCTCGAGGTTTCGCTCTGCGACGTAGGTCATGTGGTCACTTCCGTGGACCAAAACGTGATACCAACGGGCGTCCTTCGGTGGACGGCTGATTGCCATCGCGTCGTACCACTCCTCGGTTCCCTGGAAGACCGGATCGACGTCGGCGACTACGCCCCGGTAGTCGAAGCGCCGGTGGTGGATGATCTCACCCACGCTGAAGCTGGCCTTGGATGTCCCCACTCTCCGAGGGTACGAGAATAGCCTGAACCCTGCACGAACTTCGAGCGCCATGGCCACGATACAGAGGGCCTGTGTGGCGAAACCGAACCCGCCACGGGGCTCCCCTAGGGATTTAACATAACGCCCATACCCAGCCCTTGTGCCAGAACCCAGCTTGAACGGCCTATCCCCCTCCTGAACGCTCTGTCACGTACCGGTAGGGCTGGGCTTACTCAACTCTATTTCGACCGGCGGCGTGGGTTGCTCGCGCTGGATGCGCAGCCGGACGAGTATGCCGCCTACGGGCCCGTCCTGCTATCGAGGTCCCCGGTTTCCCCGCCACGGGGGGATAGGACATACAAGCTGGCTTTTGGCACAACGTCCGAGTATGGGCGTCATGTTAAATCCCTATGGGATCCCGTGACGGGGCGCGCGGGCGTCGGCCGGGCGAGGCGAAACGGATCACCCGAAACCCCGCTCTTCAGCGAGAACGGCTTCAGCGGCGCTTCGGCCGCTCGACGTGTGATGCCCTTCACAGCCCCCTGGCCGGGGCGGCGGATACGTTCCGTTCGAATTCAGCGCTCGCAGGACAGGCCTTCGAGCAGACCCATCCACGGAACACGAAGAGGCCCACCCGGCCCACACACTGGAGAACAACCATGACCGCAAGAAATACTCCACTCACCATCAACCGCTTTCGCACCACCTCCGCGCGCCCTGTGACCCGCGCGTTCGGGCTGAATTGGGTGCCGATCCTTCTCTGCGCCCTCTTGCTCGCGCCCCTGGCCAGCCACGGCGCGCTTCGCATTGATGGCATCCGGGGCGAGCAGCCGCGAACGATCTCAGATCGCCTTCCCAAAGGCACCATTATGGGGCTCGAGGACGGAGCCCTGGTGGATCCCACCATCGACCTCCGGGGCGCCCTGATCACCATCGAGCACGATCGCGAGGGAACCGACACGTTCGAGTGCCGCATCTGGGACGAGTCCGCGAGTTACCTTGATATGGATCCGTCGTCCATGGACTGCATCTGGCCCTCGGACCGTACTTCCAGAACGACCGTCGAAGTCAATGGAGTCTGGTATTCGCCGCGCGGCGTGGAGGCGCATACCCTCCGCATTACCCGGCGGGCGGGCAACAAGACCTACATCTACGAGGGCGCGCTGTCGCCGAGAATCGGCGACCGAGAGCGCTACCCCGCCTGGTTCGCGGGCACCTATACAGTCTCGACTCGAGTCTGGGTGCGCTCCGGGGGTCGCATCATCTCGGAAACCAGGATCCGCGAGCCGTTTCCCTTTACGGGCGACGCCGATTGTTTCTTCTTCTATCCCGAAGGGGGCCACTTCGCCTGCTAGGGCCAGACCGAAAAGCGAAAGACAACTCGGCGGTGGGGGCCGGGCGCTGTGATGGACAGCGCTCGGTACCCGCCGCCTTTTTTTCTGGGGCCGCCTCGTGTCAGCCGCCACGGGTAACGGCGAAGCGTCCGCGCCCCCCGGCCGCAATCGTCTCCACCATCGCTCTAGGCTAACACGCTAGTCGAAGGCGAGAGAGCGCGGCCGAATCCAAGAACCCTCCCCACTCGGCTTGGTAGAGACCAACGGGGGATAGGCCATTCAAACTGCCCTCCGGCACAACGTCCGAGCCTGGGCGTTATGTTAAATTCCTATGGGGAGCCCCGTGACGGGTAGGTGCATTAGAGGAGCATCGCGCAATGCGGAAGCGGTTTTGTTGGGGTCGACGCGTCGCGCGCGGCCGAGTGTTCATCGTACTGATCGTGCTCGTTTCAGGAGCCTCCCTCGCACAGGGTGAAGTCGGTCTACCGGAAGCTGGGGCATCGAAGGTTCCGATCGACATTCCGTCGGGCAGCGGCGTACTCAAAGAGGTGCTTGGCTGCGAGGCCGATGACGGCTCGCTTCACCTTGCGGCCGTGACTCCCTCCGAGATGCCCTGGCGAGTTTCGATCGGAATGCCTCGGAATTCGCCCCAACATGGATCCCGGCAGGAAGCACGAGACGCCGCGATCGCCGCGATGCGCCAATGGGAGCGCGCCATCCAGTCGAAGCTTCCCTGGTTCGTGCTCGAGTTCGTCAAGAAAGACCGCGATGCGCCGATCCAAATCAAGTGGAAGAGCCGGACGACTGGAAGTGCGCAAGGCAGAGCGGGACCCACGTGCTGG
>DUCH01000086.1:2734-4692 GCA_012959865.1 Myxococcales bacterium
ACGTGCTGGAAAGAGGGGACTCGACTGCAAGCCGGCGGAAGAATGAAGATCGCGGTCCAAGCCTGTCCCACTTGCGGGCGGCTCAGCGTCGATGAAATCGAAGTACTGCTCGCCCACGAGTTCGGCCACATTCTGGGCCTCGGTCATTGTCTGGAGTGCGACTCCGCGATGAATTATTCATGGCAGACCACGGGTCGAGTCCTCGTTACGCAAGTCGACGTCGATGCGGTCGTTCGGCGATTCGCGATGGCCGAGGGAGGTTCGGGAGACCTGATGGGTACCGGGCAACCTGAGGAGTCGCGAAATCGTCTCGAAGCCGAGGGCATTGTGGACCTGGCCAAGAGCACGACGGCGATTCATGCATCGGATTGGTCGTGCGATACCCCATTCCCTCTGAAGCGATCCTGTTCCAAGAGGAAGGGCCCGAAGAAGAAGCGAGAGATTGGGGGACTCGACGTCATGGTGGCTGGAACGAAGGACGGGACCGTGCTGCTCGTGACCCCTGTGGACTTCGGTTTGCTGGATGAGTGGCCGGCGAAAGACCGGTTCTACGCCGTGCTCGACGCGGCCGAAGAGAAGGGCCTCACAGCAATAGGCGCGACCGCGATGGTCTCCGACGGATACGTACTCGGCTACTGGATCCAGTTCGATGCTGATGCGTGGTCGGCGCTGGACCTATAGCGACGGGTGACCAACCCCCAATCGCTGCCTCCGCCTACCCACACTCTTTCTCTTCGATAACGGCGTAGGAGGTGTCCTATTGCCGGATCGGGGAAGAGGGAGCGCGCGACCCGGGCGTGATAGACTCGTCCCTTGAATAACCGAGGAGGACGCCCCATGGATACCGCCGAAAAGCTTGCCCGCGCGCGCAAAATCGTTCTGGCCGTCTGGGTCTTCGCCGGAGCCTGCTTCTTCTTTCCGCTCTACTACACCGGCGTGGGGTCCTTTGGGCGCGCGCTCTTCGGGCTGCTGCTCGCTGTGCACTTGGTGGAGTTCGTTGTTTTTCTGGGTCTCTACCGGCGCGCCGGGGGCTCGCTCTTCCGCCACTTTCACCGCACGGTGGTCTTTGGCGTGCTCCATAAGACCGAGACCGAACAGGCCCTGGCCGACACCTAGGGGCCAGAAGCCAAGCCCGGCGGATCTCAAGCCGGGTGAAAGAGGTTGCGTTCGTCGCCGGACTCCACCCGGCCCTCGCGCCCCAGGGCGTCGCCCTGGGCGAAGGCGGTCAGGTCCTCAGGGCCACCTGCGAGGTTGGCGATGAAGCGGCGCTCGCCGGCGAGCAGCCGGCCGAGCACGATGCCGAGTTCGGGCTGGCCGTCCCGGCCATAGATCACCGTGTACGACTCCACGCGCCCGGCGCCCTCGGGCGCTTCGGCCACGGGAATCGGTTCGGGACCGACGGCGACTTCGCCGTCATCGGCCCGGGGCGGCGCGTCGCCGGGCCGGGGCGCGGTGGACCACACGTTCGCCGAGTGCTTGGTGAGATACCAGCCGTTGCCCGTGGCCAGCCCCAGGCTGCCCGGGTTTGCGCGGCAGCGCTCGGCCACCGTGGCCAGGCCGTGGAGGGTGTAGTTGTTGGCCGGGCCGCCGTGGTAGGGCAGCCCGCCGGTGGTGGTGAGGCCACGCGGATCGTCCTCGGCCACGCCAAAGGACTCGCAGCCCATTTCAACGGCCACGGGGAAGCAGCTGTAGAGATCCATGTGATCGATCTGGTCGATGGTGACTCCCGCGCTGTCGAGGGTGCGCTTTGCGCAGGTGCGCATGGCCGGGGCGTCGCCGAGCTCGGGCCGCTCGCTCACGAACCAGGCGCGCTCGTTGGCCCGGGCGCCCCCCCACCAGCGCACGCGCTTTTCTTCGGGCACCCCCAGGCGATCGGCGGCGGCCTCGGAGGCGAGGATCACCCCGGCGGCCTGGTCGGTGTAGAGCACCGCGTTCAGGTATTTCGTATACGGGTCGGC
>DUCH01000086.1:4752-6654 GCA_012959865.1 Myxococcales bacterium
ATAGGGGTTGGCGGCCGCCACCTCGGTGAACGGCGCCATCAGGGCGCCGAGATTTGCGGCGTGGGCCTCGGGGGTGCGCCCGCGTCGGCCGCGCAGGGCGTGTTCGAGGAGCGGGTAGATCTGGGGCGGCATGGCGAGTCCGTGCTGAACCTCGCGCGGATGGGTGCCGGGCTCGGTGGTGCCCATGAGTTCGGGTTCGCCCTCGCCGGTGCCGAGCCAATCGAGTTCGACGCCGGTCTTCCGGGCCTTCATCATGGAGGCCAGGGTGTTGGCGCCCAGCGCCAGGGCCACCTCGCTTTCCCCGGCCGCGATGCACCCGGCGAGTTCGTTGACGAGCACCAGGGGCATCTCGCCGCCGACTCGGGTCATGAGCTTGCGCTTCGGGTCGATGCCCAGTTCCCGGGCCACGCCGTCCGGGGGATTGGTGGAGCGGGTTCCGATCAGGCTGACCACGCCCAGGGTGTCGGCGGCCGCGAGCACCCCGGCGATTCCGGCACTCGCGCCGGAATCCTCGGCGGCGCCTCGGGCGATGGCGATCATCATTTCCAGGGGTCCAACACTGTCCGCGAGATCGCCGCCGCGTTGGATCGATTGGGCGACGCCGATCAAGACCGGGTGCTGCGCTCGGTTCACGAAAACTCTCCTAAGTGCTGAAAGTGCTGAAAGTGCTGAAGGTGACGAGGAACTGCGCGGCTGCGCTTGTAAGAGCTGCGCAGCCTAGCGGAGCAGAACGGGCAGCGGCTGGCGGGGCGGGGCCCAGTGGGGGTCCGCAAAGGCCTGCTGCAGGGCCGCAGTGGTCAGCGCTGCGGCTTCTTCCCGGGCATCCGGCGAGAACAAGAAACCGTGAATCGTCCCGTCGAAGCGCCGCACTTCGGCCGGCACCCCGGCGGCGCGCAGGCGCGCCCCGTAGGCCTCGCCATCGTCGCGCAGGGGATCGAACTGGGCGGTGAGGATCAGCGCCGGGGGCAGCCGGCTGTGGTCCCGGGCGAGCAGCGGCGACGCCCAGGGGTTTTGGGGATCGCCGTCTTCGCCCAGATAGGCCCGGGCCATGGCGTCGATGCCGTCGAGCCCGAAGCCTTGGGCGAACAGCCGCATGGAGGACGACGGGGGCCCGCCGAGCCGGGTGGCGGGCACCGTCAGAACCTGGAAACGCACCGCGGGTCCGCCTTCGTCCCGGGCCCGCAGGGCCACGGCGGCGGCCAGGTTGCCCCCGGCGCTGGCGCCCTGAAGCGCCATCTTGTGGGGGTCGCCGCCGAGTTCCCGGGCGTGGCCGTGGATCCAGATCAACGCCGCGTAGCTGTCGTCCAGGGCGGCGGGGAAGGGATTTTCGGGCGCCATGCGGTAGCCGACGGAGATCACTTGTGCGGGCACCGAGCGCGCCAGGTTGGCGCATTGGCCATCCCAGATCGCGAGATCGTCGCCCATCCACCAGCCGCCGCCGTGGATGAACACCACCATGGGCAGCGGAGCCGTGGCGGCCGGGTCTGCGGCGTTCTCCTCGGGTGCGTAGATCCGCAGGGGCTGGGGGCCGGCGGGGCCGGGGTACTCGGCGTCGCGAATCGTCACGCCGGGTCCGGCCGCGGGCATCAGACTGCGGACCTGGGCGTTCATATCCCGCCGCCGCTCGGCGCTGAAGTCGTTGCCGGCCGCCATCGGAGACAGGCGGAGCATCAGGGCCGGGCCGAGATCCATCGGACCGTGGGCGGTTCGGGTCCAGCGCCACGCGGTGAGCGCTGCGCCGACGGAGAGCAGGGCGAGCACCGCGAGGCCGGCTAAGAGAAAGCGTCGCATGGCGCGAGGCTACCCCAGCCCCGGGCGCTCCGGGCTCATCCGGGTTTCGTACGCCGGTTCCCTGGGCGTCCGCTCAGGCTTCGGCGGCGACGATTTCCTCGGCCAACCGGA
>DUCH01000087.1:0-35135 GCA_012959865.1 Myxococcales bacterium
GTCGTCGGCCTCGTCGCATTTCCACGATTCCCCCGCCATGGCGAGATCGCCCTTCCAGCGGCCGTGTCCCCATTCGGGGTGCCCATAGCCGATGCCCTTCATGCGAAAGCAGAGCAGGGGATTCAATTCGATTTCCTCCTGGCGGCCATCCGAATGGTCGAGGACGAATTCGGCCCGGCTGACCCGGCGCGTCCCGGGCACAAATTCGAGTCGATGTGCGAGGGCGGCCACGGGCTGAGCGTTGGGATCCTCGATGCCGGGCAGATCGTCCGGGCTCGCGTAGGTAGGCATCACCATGCCATCCCAATGCCACGCCTTGCCGTAGTCATTCTCGAAGAGCCCGGCGTGGGTGCAGCGATTTTTCCAATGCAAGGGTGCCCAGAGAAAATAAACCTGGGGAACTCGCGTGGGCGGCGCACCGGGAGGAGCCGGATCGCCGACGGGGCGCACACCCCAAGAACGATCCTTCGTCCCGTACACCCGGTCGGGATTGATCTGCAAGGACTGGCCCGCGTATCGAATTTCGCCCCGCCAAAAACCGAATTGATTGAAACGGGTGGCGTGCATCTGGATGCCGCTATCTCGAGCTGTTCGTTGGTGCCCCTCGGCGAAACTCGCGGTTCGCGGGATCCAATCGAGTTGGCAGGCGATGCCGGTTTCGTTTTCGTCGAGGGTCACTCGGAGCGATTTCATCGGCTCGAGAATATCGATCCGAAACGGCCCCACTTCGATTTCCGAGGGTTCCATGGGCGCCCGGCGCGAGGCATGGAAAGCATATTGCACCCCGTCGCGGACAAGGCTGAACCCGCAATCCATGATGCCAAGGTTCGGGTACAGGGCCGCGCCGATTCCGAAATAGAATTCGCCATCTCCCGCGTAACCGTTGAACCAGTACCGATCGTAGGCGTGGCGATCCGTGGTCGCGGGAATTCGAATGGGATCGGTGGTCTGGTGAATCGGGTAGTCGTCGAAGCGGGAAAGCATGGGTTCACTCCTTCTCGTCAAATTTCGGACTCCCGGGATCGCAACCCGGCACCGGGCGGACACGCCAGTCCTCGAGGACCGGAGCCCGGACCCACGCCATCTGGAGAATCCTCAATTCTAACAGACGAAAAACCGCGAGCCCTCGCCAGAGTAGAATCCGAGCGCACGTATTTTCTTCAACGCCAAGCATCTAGCCCTGGGGATGGTAGGCCTGATTGCGGGCGAGCCGCGGAGAGCTGATCGGCGGCGGCGGCCCCCGGCGACGTTGGGGCGGGCCCGTGAAGGAGACGACCACGCAGGGCATGGCGTCAAAGATCCGGCGCGCTAAATAAAACGGACCCCACCAAGGCAGACCCAGCTTCCGATTGAGTCGCACCGCCCCCAAGAGGAAGCCGAATCGACGCCGGGGAAAACCCGGACGCAGGGACCAACGATCCACGAAGGCGAAAAGATGGGGGAGACGCTCTTCGCGGTCGCCAAGCACTCGGGCGCGGCCGGGAATATCAAAACCCAGCCCTCCCTCCACGGTATGAATTTGGACCTCGGGGTTTCGGGCTAGGCTCGCCACCCAATCCCGCTTACCCGGGAAACCCGAGAGCACCACTTCACCCCCGCCCGACCAACCGTACGTGGTTTCCAAAGTCCTCGGCGTTCCATCCCGGCGAGCGAAGGTTGTCCGCAGAGCGAAACTCTCGCCCAGGATGACTTTCAGGTCTTCGGGAATTTTGGGCGTTTCGGACATCTCGGGCATCTCGGGCATTGGGGAGCGAAGCCTAGCCGTGGTTGTAGCGGCCCGCCCCAGCCCGCCCCTCTTCGCGTCGAGGCCGAAAATCGGCCAGTGCTCGCGGTGGGCCCTCGAGTGCGCGAATCTCGGGGCCATTCAACGATGACCACTCGAGCGACGGGAAAGGAACTCGACTCCCCATGGGCTTCTACGAAAATCGCATTCTCCCCATCATGATCAACAAGGCTTGCGCGGGCCCACCCATTCTCAAGCAGCGTCAAAAAGTCGTCCCTGCGGCCGAGGGACGAGTTCTGGAAGTGGGCATGGGTTCCGGGATCAACCTGCCCTTCTACGACCCCGAACGCGTGGAATTCGTTTGGGGTCTGGAACCCTCCGAGGGAATGCGAAGACTTGCTGGCGAGCGCATCGCGGCCGCGCCCTTCGAAGTCAAGCTGCTCGATCTCCCAGGAGAGTCTATTCCCCTCGATGACAAGAGCGTCGATACCGTGCTCCTCACTTTCACCCTGTGCACGATCTCGGACTTCAGGCAAGCCTTGGCCCAGATGCGAAGAGTGCTGAAGCCCGGGGGCAAGCTCCTCTTCTGCGAGCACGGCGAAGCTCCGGATGAGTCGGTTCGCAAATGGCAGAACCGCATCAATCCACTCTGGAAGAAGATCGCCGGCGGCTGCAACCTGAACCGGCCCATTCCCCACTGCCTCGAGGAGGCGGGCTTCGCCATCGAGAACCTCGAAACCCTATATCTCCCCAACACCCCGCGGATCGCAGCGTTCAACTACTGGGGCCACGCCAGCCTGGGTTGACGCAATTCGCCCCGAGTTATGCCGCACTTGGTGGCGGCACAAAGGTCAGCGATACGAAAGTCGCTGCCTCGACGCGTTATCTTGCCGCGCTATCCGACGCGCTATCCGACCCGCTGCTGACGACGACGCTGCAGCCGTGCGAGACCGACGATTCCGGCCAAGAGCAAGACTCCCGCGCCGGGTTCGGGCGTTGGAGTCGGGTCGCAGGGATCGCCCAGGCCATCCATATCCGTATCGATTTGGTCGTTGTTCGCCAGTGCCGGGCAGTTGTCCGGGCTATCCAGGAAAAGATCGCGATCGCGATTCAATGCCATGCGCGTGCCCGAACCCGCCGGAACGCACGTGAAGGTTACGTCGGTGGACGCGGCGAGTGTTCGCAGAGCGGCCTCTGTGGTGGAAGTCCCATCGGAGGCATCGAAAGTCGCGCTCCCAGGGGCCCCACCCGTATAGAGCCAACCCATGGGTTCACCTGTGACCGTGGCCTTGGCGATCAGGTCACACTCGGTAACGACGCCCCCCAGGATCTCGGAGGTAAAGGGCGCGGCGGCGCGCTGGATGAGAAGGGCCAGTCGCGCATCGGTATCGGCATTGCTGCTGGATGAGAGGGTGATCTGTTGGCCAGTGATGGGCGGGAGATCCGAGTCGAAGACCAGCATGAAATCTTCCATCTCGGGAATCTGGACCGCGGGATTGTCGAAACCCGTGCCGTTGTTGAAGAGGTCGTTGAAGACCGAGGCGCGGAAGAAGCGAAACATGGTGTCTTCCGACCCGTCGTGCAGGAACCCGAAACCGCGAATCTGGTCGCCCTGGTGTGTGTGATCGCCTCCCGGCGTCTCGAATCCGGTGTCCGGGCTGCCGAACATACCGACCTTCTGATACATGTTGCGAAGATGGGCGACCTTGAAGATCTGGGTTTCGTTCTCGAAAGTGCCATTTGTACTGGTACCGAACCGGCCTAACGAAGCATTGAGTTCGTGACATCCATTGCAGGTAAAACCCTCTTCGGGGTTCGCAATGCCCGCAAGACCATTCAGCGCGGGGGTGTCCACCAAGCCGTCCGAGCGCCGGGGCCCGAAATAGAAATCAAAGCCTCCCTGCTGGGAGGGGGTCAGGGAGCCGTCGAGATTTCGCACGGGGTTGGGGCTCAGGGTCATCTTCAGGGCGAAGTCTGTGAAAGCTTGCATTTGGGTCGGCGTCAAGTTGCTCGATCGACCCAGAAGGCCGGAGAAGGCCACGATAAAATTATTGAACGAAATGTTCGTATCGGTGGCATTGGTTCCCATCACGCCCGTGGAGCGATCCCCGCGCCAATGCATCGCGCCGCTATTGGGCAAGCCCTTCAGGGGCTGGGTGGTCATCGGGCCCTTCATGGGATGTATTTGGTGGTTGCCCGCGCCTCCATTGAGCAGCGAAATATCCGGCCCTCCCGCCAAGGCGAAGAAGGGGAAAAGAATCGAAAAATTGATGGGCATCGGGTTATCCACCACCACGTCATCGGGGTTGCCCAGATCCCACGCCAGGTGGTCCATGTCGCCGAAAATATGGCAACTCGCGCAACTCTCAGCACCGTTGGCCGAAGTCGCGAGGGCGTCGTAGAGAAATGGACGTCCCGCCACGACGCTCGCCGACTCGGGGTTGTGCAGGAGAATATGGTGGGTTTCGGTCCGGGTCGCGGTATCGACGACCGAGACGCCATTATCGAATCGAGTGGCCACGTAGAGAGTCGAGCCGTCGGCCGAGAGCGCTAGCCCCGCTGGACCGCCGGCCGTCAGGCCTACATGATGCGTTTCTTGAGGAAGGGTCTGCACTTCCTTGGGAACGAAGGTGTCGGCCTCCAGGGCCGCGACATCGAAGATACCCACCTTGGCCGAACTGAATGCCGCCAGGTAGAGAGTGGATGTCCCCGACTGGGAATCGTGATGAATCGCCATCTCGAGAGGCGTGGAAAGGCTCCGGGCTGCGAGCGTATTGTCGAAGGCCGGGTCGCTCGCCAAGACGGAAAAATCCGTGATGTGCTTGTTCAGGTGCCGCGCACCCGCGGTGGCATCGCTCGAAGTATTGGGGGCGGCGATCACGGTAATCCTGGATTCCGCGATATGACCCTGGACGGTAGTCCCTCCGAGTATGCCCTCGCCCTCGAAGCGAACGTGGTTCTGCGCCTCGGTATTGCTGACATAGAGCGTTCCGTTGTTTGGATGAACCACCATGTTGAAAAGGGTCGTCCCCACATGGGTATGAAAAGCAACCTCAGCCAGCGAGTCGGCATCGATGGCGAAGACATCCTTATCGGGCAACGTAAAGCGGACGCCGTTGGTCCAATTCCGATTCTGTCCATCCCTGAACTGGCTACTGGCTTCATCCCATTTCACGATTACGCCCACTTCCGGAGCCAGGATGCCCTCAACATTATTTGTTGGGCCCTGCATACCCCCCGGAACCTGCCCCGCCGGCAGACCACCGGGGCTGGTAATTCCATCACCCCCGCACGCCGTGGTGCCAAAGCCGTCGCACACAACGCCTTCGGCCACCGTCGTCGTGCCATTGCCCGAGTGAAGAGCAGCCACGTAGACATGGCTGCCGCTGGGGCTGACAGCCAAGGCACGCGGTGTGTCGGAGAAGAAGCTCAGGATCTCGAGTGGGGTACCGCCGAAATCGGCTCCCGGGGCATTGGCGTCGAACACCCAGACATCGTTGCGGCCGACTCCCGGGGTCGTGTATTCGGGATCGCCCGCGCCAGGAACACCCGAAATCGAAGCATCGGTGCGGTGCTGGCCACGATGGGCAGTACTGATGAAAACCCGAGGCCCAGTGGCTCCCGGAGGGTCGGCCACCACGATATCCCTGGGCTCATCACCCACCAGCAGCGTCCGGACGACCCGCCCCGCACTCACGCTCACGATGCTCACGCTGTCCGACACGTGGTTGACCACCCAGGCCGTGTCGTCGTCCGTCGCCACCACGGCAACAGGCTCGAGACCCACGGGAATGGAAGTCACCGGGATGGGCTCGCCTCCCGCGCTCACGTCAAAGACCTCTAGATGCCCATCGGGAATATTCGTCACGAAGAGCAGGTTTCCGCTGGGTGACAACGTGATGGGACGCACCGCTCCGGATTCAAACAAAATCGAGTCGGTCTGCGCTTGCACGGACGCCGACAACGAAAACAAGGAAATTGCAAGCCCGAGAAAGATCTGAACGGCGGCGCGGTGAATCATGAGTCTACCTCTACCCGTTGGATACCCGTTGGAATGGGTTCGAGTTCGCGCGATGCAGTCGAGATAAGCAGATGCAGGAATCCCTTGTAGACCGGATTCACGTCTTGCTCCCCAATTCGCGCCAACGAGGCAGGATCTCATGAAAACGGTGAACTTTCAAGAGAAATGAGCCAGCGAGTTGCCTTCGACTTAAGACGAACCGGCACGAACCAAGCGAATCGGTCGCAACCCAATCGAAAGTCCGTTCTCTCCCCTCAACCAGGCCCATTGCGTCGAAAGAGAAAGGGGAAGGGAAAGGAGAATTATTTTCCCGTTATTGAACGAACCGACCCATTTCTTCATATTCCCTCAAAATTCGGGAAGGCCCTTTTCGGCTATACGCGCCCCGAGTTTTTCGAGTTGATGAGGCGCGGAGCCAAGTTCGTGCTCGATGCGCGTGGCCCAGATGAAGAACCTATGAAGGGGATAGTCAACATCGATTCCGATTCCGCCATGCAGATGCTGGCACGCATAGGCGGAAAACTGGCCGCCCTCGGCCGCCCAATACTTGGCCACGGCCACGGCCTCGGAAGCTGGACGCTCCGCGCTGAGAAGCCATGCCGCTTCCCAGGCAGAGAGGCGAAGGGCCTCTACCATGATGAAGGCATCCGCGGCCCGCTGGTGGAAGGCCTGAAAACTGCCGATGGGCCGATCGAACTGCACTCGCTCCCGGCCGTACTCCGACGTCATCTCCAGGGCTCTTTCGCAGACCCCGAGTTGCATGGCGCAGCGAGCAGCGCTGGCGTGCTCTACGAGCCAACGAAGGCAATTTCGCCCATCCGCGCCGCCAAGCAGGTCGGACTCGGAGACTTCGACCCCGTCCAGAGCGAGATGGGCATGGGGCTGACGGTCGGAGCAGACCTGGGGCTCACACTTCACTCCGGGCGCCGCCATGTCCACCCAGGCGAGCACGATCCCCCCGCCTTCATCGGTCGCGGGCACCAGCACATGGCTCGCCTGCCCGCCCGCGGGCACCAGGGATTTCTCGCCCGAAAGGCGATAGCCGTTCTCGGTTGACTTCGCCCGGGTACTCGGAGCCAGAGGGTCACTGGAATCCAGTTCGCAGAGAGCCGCACTGAGGATCAATTCGCCACTGGCCACCTTCGCCAGCCAAGCCTCCTTCTGTTCCGGAGTTCCGAAACGCGCCAGGGGCAGCGCCCCGAGCACCAAGGACGCATAGACGGGCACCGGCGCCACGCTTCGACCCACTTCCTGGCAGAGCAGGCAGAGGGCAAAGAAACCCAAGTCCATCCCGCCGAACTCTTCGGGTATCGCGACGCCGAGCAGATTGGTCTCGGCCAGCGCCGACCAGGTTTCCGCGTCGAAAACCGGATCGAGTGCCTCGATCTCCTTGAGACGATCATTGCCCAACTTATCCTCGAGAATCTTGCGGGCCAGTTCGGCCACTTCCCGATCTTCATCTGCGAACTGAAAATTCATTTTCCTGCTCCTGGATCCATACTCGGAGAACTCGCGGCAGGCTTCTCTGCCTAGCTCTTGTAATGCGGCAGGCCCATGCCCGCCATGGCGATGATGTCGCGCTGAACCTCGTTGGTGCCGCCACCGAAGGTGAGAATCAAGCCATTGCGATAGCCGGACTCGATACGACCTTGAAGCACAGCTCCCTGGCCATCCCCCCCAATATTGGCCCGGGCGCTGGTAATTTCCATCATCGCCCGATAGGCCTCGATGTTGAGTTCACTGCCAAAAACCTTGACCGCGGAAGCAGCGGCCGGATGAGGATGACCTTCCTGAGCCGCCCAGGCCTGCTTCCAGTTCATCAATCGCACGACCTGCACTTTGGCGTAGACCCGCGCGAGATGGTGACGAACCCAGTTCTTGTCGATCACTCTTTGGCCATCCATCTCGGTCTCCCTAGCCCAAGCCACCACATCCCGCAGAGTCCGGCGGATTGGACCCACGCTAGTGAGCGATATTCTCTCGTGGTTGAGTTGGCCCGTGATGAGCGACCAGCCATTGCCCTCACCCCCGATCAGAGCATCCAAAGGAACCCGGACTCCATCGTAGAAGGTTGCGTTGGTCGTCACTCCGCCGACGGTCATGATTTTCTGCCGGGAGTACCCTTCGCTGGTCGTGGGAACCAAGAACATCGAAAGGCCCCGATGCTTCGGAGCATCAGGATCCGTTCGAGCGGCCAGCCAGATGTAATCCGAATAACCCGCAAGACTCGTCCACATCTTTTGCCCATTGATCACCCACTCGTCCCCGTCGCGGTGGGCCGTTGTCTGAAGCGACGCCAGGTCCGTTCCCGCCCCAGGCTCGGAATAACCAATGGCAAAGAAAATTTCACCGGCCAGAACCTTGGGCAGAATCTCTGCTTTTTGCTCATCGTTTCCATACCGCATGATGGTGGGACCAACGGTATTCAGGGTCAAAAAGGGCAATGGGAAACCGACACTCTGCACTTCATCGGCGAAAATAAATTGCTCCATGGGCGTTCTGCCCTGCCCGCCGTACTCACTTGGCCAACCCACTCCGAGCAATCCATCGCGCCCCATGTTTTTCATGGCCGCTCGAAAGAGAGGGCCTCCGCCTTCGCCATCGCTTCGAAGTTCGGAAACGAGCGCTTCGCTCATCATTTCCTTGAAATAGATTCGGAGTTCGCCGCGGAATTTTTTCTGGTCTGATGTGAAGTCGAGTTCCATCGTCTATTCTCCGTGTCCCCATGGCCCGCCGTCTTCGGCCAATTATGCAAGCAGCCTATTCTAGAACCAAAGATTAGGAAGTAAAGCACTCTCCCTGGGAGCCAAATCTCCGATCAGATTCCGGGGGCAGCGCTTTCTCTGATTTCGGCTTCGACAAGATCGACGAGGACCGAGCCCGAAACTTCGTTCAGGTGAATCGTATCGGTGAGCAACTTCATTCGATGGCGTTCTGCGATGCGATCCCATGTCCAACCAAGGAGATACCGCAAAAGCATCGCCTTGAAGATCAATCGGTTCGCCGTCTGCGCGCTATAAAGGGGGGCATCTTCGAAAGAGTCCGAAAGCAGACGGTCGCGCAGTACCCGCCCAAAAGGAGCGCACGCCACGCCACGCTCGGCCGCCTCGCTCTCGATGAACGTGTTGAAACCCTCGACGACTTCATCAATTTCTTGCCCGCCGCGCTCGCCCATGGGAGGAAGCGTGACCGCAATCACCCGAGTGCCCGAGTATTCGCCCAGCTCGTCCAAGAGTTCACGGTAGCTCTGAACGAAAAATTCTTCGCTGGGCCGTTCGGGAAGGTCCATGTCTTTGACGTAGCGCACGGCGATTTTCTCGTCGTTGACGCCCCGTGCGTCGTTCGTCCCCACCAGAAGAACCACGTACGCGGGCTCGCTCGAAACAATCTGCTCGGCTCGCTGAAGCATATTCCAGGCCAACTGGCCGTTGATCCCCGCATTGAGAACCGTGTACCCCGACGGCTCCAGGCGACTCGCCAGGGCATGGACATAGTCGAAGCTTCCGTTGCCGTGGGTGAGGCTGTCGCCAAGACAGATCACCACTTTCTCGCGATCCGCGGCGAGCGAGGAGTGAAAATTATCCAGCCGCTCCATGTGCTGATGGCCGATCAGCGGCTGAATCCGTAGAACAACCCAAGCGATAAGGATGGCGGCGATAAGGAGAAGCATTCCCACGACCTCGACATACTAGTGCGACTCGGGCCGAGACCCCACCGTGCGATCCGAGCCGGCCCCAATTTTCCGGCACGGGCAGAGCGGGGAGGGGAACGGCTCGATTCGGCGCAGATTGCCGTTTCCGGTGGCGACTTCCCGGTCGGGCTTCAAACAGGTCCGGCCGCGCTTGGAGGACCTCGGCGGTTACCTCGAGCGGGCACTCCAGAAAAACTCCCTGTCAGGGCTCAGTTCACCGCCATTGCCCCGCGGACCGTTCAAAGAGTCCCTCGATGGCGGCCAACCCGTTCTCCTCGAGGAAGCGTGTACCGGTCCCGGCAAAGTGCTCGTGGGTAATCACCGGTGCAACTTCGGGCTGCCACCCCTCGCGTCCCCAATAAAACCAGCCGTCCTGATCCTGGTCGAAGACGAACAGCGGCTTGTTGCAGAGCTTCGCGAACTCGGCCCCCCAGCCGGTTCCTCCCTTGACGGTCTGATCTTCGAGAATTTTCCCCACGACGTAGATTTCCTGTCCATTGTTGACCTGGTGCCAGATGCTCTGAAGGACCTTTTTGAAGAGTGGCGTATCCTTGTACCGGCGGTGCATGAGGTTGCTCACGTAGGCCAGACTCACATCGCCTTGTTCGAGTTCGCGATGGGTCAAGACGCGAATGCCACGCCCCCGGGCATCGGAATGTTCGGCGAAAGTGAAGTTGACCTCTTCCACCCCGTATCGCTCCGCCGCCGCTCCGAAAGCGGCCTCCGCCCCATTCGCAGCGCCACTATAAAGAACGCAATCGTCAATATTCATGCCGGTCCTCCGAATGGGCCTCGCTACTACGATGCAAAACCTTGCTCCCCATGCCCGCCTGGCATCCCTTAGGCCGAGTTGAGTAGCCCTCAGACTCTAGGCGAGATCAAAACGATCGATATACCAGGCCAAACGATCCCGAACGCGCGCCTCGCTCAGCCCATAGCGCTCGAGGTCGTATTCGTGGGTCCCGTGCTTGCCCCGGGGATTCGCGGTCAAATGCGCTCCCATGGCTTCTTCGGCGGCAGACTCGAGCGGCAATTCGAAGTGATCATAAATCTTTCGCATCACCCCCATCGAGTCGGACACGAAATCCGCGAAACGAATATCGATGAACCTAAGGGGATCCGACCGATCCCGAACCGCATATCCCCGCTCGAGGGAAGTGGCGCAGAAGTCGAGCACCGTTTCACCCAGACCGACCTGGGGCGAGCACCCCTGGGTCTGAAGCAGGGTTTCCATCATGCTGCAATACGACGCGATAGCTTCGACAGGATCCCGGTGGGTGAGCACGATACAGCAATCCGGAAACGTCTCCACGATGGCATCCATGGCCCAAAGGTGCGCCGGAGATTTCAGGAGCCAACGATCCCCGGGGCGCTGCCAGTCGACCATCTTGAGGAGATCACGGTAGTAGAGGTACTGCGGCTTAAGATCGCGATTGCGAAAGAATGATGCATACGGCTCCATCAACACCTCGACACCTTGATGGACGTTCTCGAACGTAATGGCCATGGGAATAACGCATTCTTCGGGTGTGTCCGCGTCGGCAAAATGGATGCGGGTAAAGTCGGGGTTTCGCTCGCGCATTTTCGCGAAGGTCGCTTTCATTGCGGTGTGCCGAGGGTCCTCGGCGCCCTCTTCAAGACCCTCGAGGGGCTCCGGAAAAGTGCCCTCCCAAAGCAGGAGAGGCCGGGCCGCCGGGTCCATCCCCAGAAGATTGAAAGTCGCCGACGTACCGGTCCTCGGCAGCCCGCTAAGAAACATCGGCCTGAGAATTTTGCGCTCATGAATTTCAGGATGCGCTGTGAAGGCTGCCTCGACGCGCAGGCGGGTCGCCAAGAGTCTGAGCAGGCGCTTCCAATTCGAGCGACGACCGCGTTCGTCGAGGCCGGCGGTCGAATCCAACATTTCACACAAAACGGCGAGCCCCTCCCGGAAGCGAGGATCACCAAAATCATCGAGACCAGTCGCTTCCCGAGCAGCCTCAAGCAGAGGCTCGATCTTGAATTCAAAGGAGCCTACTTCGCTCAAAATCTGCTCCTCGCCAAGAAGTGCGCGCGACGAGATACCACAGGCCCTTCCAGAATTTTGGACATCATTTTCCCTCCGAGGCCCCAGCCAACGCCAACTCGACGAAAATCAACCGATCGCTTCCAAAAAAGAGTTCGCCATTGACGAAGAAAGAAGGTGCGCCGAATACGCCCCGGGATACGGCCTCTTCGGTGGTCTCGCGCAATGCCGCCTTGACTTCGGGCGCGGTAGAGGCCTCGGCGAGCTTGCCCGCATCCACACCCCCTGCTTCGAGTTCGTCCGCCAGAACGACCGGATCGGCAAGGTTCTTCTCTCGCTCCCAGAACGCCGAAAAAACGGTCGCGTGAAACAGCTCAAAAACTCCACCTGCCACGGCTGCATGCGCGTATCGCATGAGCCCGAGAGTGTTGATCGGAAAGTGGGGGTTGCTGCGGAAAGCAAGTCCGTAGTAATCCACCCAACGCCGCATCTCGGTTCCGAAATAATTTCGCTTGGCATCCACGGGCTCTTGAGCGGGAGATCGATTCCCCGTCGCCTTGAAGACCCCGCCCAAAAGCATCGGGCGATAATCGATGCGGCAGCCGGTCCGCTCGATCAACCCGGCCAGCTGGGTGTCGGCGATATAGCTGTAAGGACTTCCATAGTCGTAAAAGAACTCGACAACAGTCGACAAAGCTTCCCTTCCCAAGTGCTCGCGGACCCTGAACGTGGGACGCCGCGCGGAGAGCCAGAAAGAAAACCCGATTTCTCGAGCCCGCGCCATCCCCCGGCCGCCTGGAGTGACGAGCCTCCGCCACGAAGTGCGAGAGCGGTTCAGCCGACGGGTGAGCGAATTTCCCGTCGTGGATGCTCCGGACTGCGACGACCGGTTTACGGCAACCGGACTGCGACAACCGGCCTACGACGGCGGGTTTTCGTCGGGCTTGCCAAATTCGATCAGATCACCGCAGCCCCGCTCCAATTGGCTCCAGCGCGAAATCTTGAGTCCGATACGCGCTATCCCGCACGTGGGAAGCCCGAACCCGTGCTTGTCACAGAGCCAATCCCATAACTCGCTGAGCCCCGGATTGTGACCAACCACCACCAGGTGCTGGATATCGGCGGGCGCCTCGCGAATCGAATCCCTCAGGGTGCTCATATGGGCCAGATAGAGACTGGAACGGATGTCCACATCCGCGGAGCCGAGCGCGACAGAATCTGCGAGGATTGTCGTCGTGGAGAGCGCTCGCTCGGCGTCGCTGGTCCAGACCCCGTCGGGCTCAAAACCGCGATCGGCCAAGCGTGCCCTCAGGCGGATCGCGTCCTCTCGTCCGCGTTCGGTCAGAGGGCGGTCGCAATCCCGGATCCGCGAGCCGTGCTCGGACTCGGCTTCGGCATGCCGGATCAGCGTCAAGAGTCGTTTGCTCATGGGCGTAGGCCCTCGTTCGGGTTTTTCACACCCCGCCCCCCCTTGTCCCCAGGCCGTTGGGACTCCAGGACTGTTTCAGCGATGCAGAGCTTAGCGACAAGCGTTCAAGCCTCCACGATTATTTGGCACTCGGGATGGAGACAAGTGGGACCGTGAGGGGAAGACGAACCGTGAACTCGGCGCCGGCGCCCTCTTCACTTTCGACGGTCAAGGATCCGTCGTGCTCCGCAACGATCCGCTGGCTGATCGAGAGCCCCAGACCCGTACCGCCCTGGGCATCTTTCGTCGTATAGAAAGGCTCAAAAAGCTGGTGCAATTTCTCGGAGCAAATCCCCGGGCCATCATCCCGAATCCGCAGGACGATCGAGTCCCCGTCCCGAGCCAGCACAACACCGATCTCGCCACCCCCTCCGCCCAAGGCCTCTACGGCGTTCTTGAGAAGATTTAGGAAAACCTGGTTGAGCCCACCGGGGTCACCCGAAATTTTGGGTAGACCGGGCTCCACTTCAACCTCAATTCGCGCGTTGGCGGCGCTGATCGAATGGCCCACCAGGGTCAGGGTTGACCGCAGGCCCACTTCGAGATCCACTGGACCGTGAACCGCCCCGATGCGCCCGGGGCGGGCAAAATCGTGGAGGTCGCCCACCAGAGAGGCCGTGCGCTTCAACCCGTCGCCTACGATCCCCGAAAGTTCGAGCACTGTGTCGACCAGTTCGCGCGCATTTCGGCCCCCCGATTCGCGCTGATAGGTTTCCAGACGGCGGATCAAATCGGCAGGATTCTCAGAGTCCATCTCCATCATCTCCGCAGCAAGTTCGCCGAGATCTCTGACCGATGTCTCCATGGCGCGAACCGCATTCAGCGCAAAGTTGACGGGGTTGTTGACCTCATGGGCGAGGCCCGCGGCCAACTCTCCAATCGCGGCCAGACGCTCGGACTGCACGAGCTGGACTTCGGCCTGCTTGAGTTCGTCGAGGGTCGTCTGGAGTTCAGAATTCTGATGAGCCAGTTCCCGCTGCAAGCTCGCAACTCGCACCAGGGAACGCACTCGCGCCAGCAACTCACGCGGATGAAAGGGCTTCGTCACGTAATCGTCCGCACCCAGCTCGAGTCCCTCGATCTTCATGTCCCGCTCGGCCTTCGACGTGACCAGTACAACGGGGATGTGTCGAGTATCGGCGTCTCCTTTTATGGCTCGACAAAGTTCCAAACCGGAGAGTTCGGGCATCATGACGTCGGAAAGAACCAAATCTGGCGGAGACTTTCGGATGGCCTCCAAGGCTTCTCGCCCGTTCTTCGCCGTCCGCACCCTGAATTCTCGCCCCACCAACATCGCGAGCAGAGCACGCATATCGGGGTTGTCCTCGGCGATGAGAATCTCTCCCAAGAGCTCGGCGGATTTCGGTATGATTTTCACGCCCTCTTCTTGCGGGGACTCGTCGGCCTGGCGATCGGCCCAACGCAGCACCGAACGGTCCATCTCGGGCAGGGAACCGACTTCTCGTTTGCTCGGTCCGCTGGTCCCTGCATCAACAGCTTCGACCAGTCCCGCAAGGGAATCCCCGAGGCCGTGCGCTCGGCCGCTCTCGTCGCGAATGGTCTCTTCGTCCAGAACTGCGTCGGGTTCTCCGATCGGAATCACGATATGAATCGTGGTTCCCCGGCCCTCGCCGTCGCTCGCGGCCCAGATGCGTCCACCGTGGAGTTCCACCATCTCCTTGGCCAGGGCGAGGCCGATTCCGGTGCCCTCGTGCCGACGCGTTGCCGAATCGTCCACCTGGGCGAAGCGGTCGAAGACCGCCTCGAGCTGGCTCGGCGGAATTCCTACTCCGGTATCCGCCACCGCCAGAGCGACCTCATCATCGCCCATCACCTTGGCGGAGACCGTGATTCGCCCCCCGGAATCGGTAAATTTCAGTGCGTTACCCACAAGGTTGACAAACACCTTGTCGAGGGCCGCGGCGTCGCCATTGATCGTCGGCACCTCCCCAAACCCATTCATTTCCAGCTGCACCTGCTTGCGCCGAGCCAAGGGCTCCGCGCTGGCGAGCAACTCCTCTACCAGCGAACTCAGCTGCATGGGCCGGCGAACCAGCGCGAGCTGTTCGTTCTCGAGCTTGGCAAAGTCCAACAGGTTATTGATCATCCGATGAAGCCGACGGCCGTTGGCCAACATCATGTCTACGGTCTTCTGCACCTCGACCGGAAGCGGCCCCAGCTCCCCGCTGCGCAAAGCGTCGAGGGGCGAAAGAATCAGGGTCAAAGGCGTGCGGAGCTCGTGGTGAATATTCGCACTGAAGCGTGACTTGGCGCGGTCGAGTTGCGCCAACTCATCATGCGCCTCCTCGAGTTCACGCTTCTGGCAGAAATCGGCGAAACGCATACGGTCCATATGCATGGAAGCCCAACACGCCTCGGCGCACGCGGCGCCGAGAAAGAAAAGATTTTCCCCGAACGTCGCCCAGGAAATCGGATCAGAGGTATAGAGAGGCAGAGCGGCATAGCTAGCGAACATCATGGCCCCGATGGCTGCGGACTGCCGCGCATCCACGGGAGTGATCACTCCCATCCCGACCACCAGCAAGATCATTCCCACGTAGTATCCGCTGCTCACGCCTCCCGTCTGGACGACCATGGTCATGAAGAGAAGCGATCCCAACGCGCAGACCGCGCCCACCGAGGGCACAGGCCAACGCCGGGCGGTTCCAGAGTAGATGACCCAAAGGGCCGCATTCAGCGCGAGCCGCAAGCCGAAGAAAGAACCGAATTGATCGGGATGCAGTATCCAATCGGCAGGGATAAAAACGAATGTCTGGAGCAGAAAGAAAATCAGGACGGCATTGCGCAAAGCCGGGGCGAGCAAATCGCCTTCGATGTGATCCCGATAGTCGCGATAACGAGTGTGCCCCGCTTCTTTCATACCCTTCAGAAATCGGCCGGGGCGGCGAAAACTTTAAATAACGCGACGACTTGGGCACTCTTTTCGCGTCCCTGAACCCCGGTGAGAATTCCCTCAGGGCCGCAGGGCGGACACCACCACCGCCTGAGGGGGGGCGCCAAGGCTGCGCGACGCCCGGGCGTTGACGAATCCGCATTCCTCGAGCAACTCGCTCAACTCGCCGGGCTCCCAGAAATGGAACGCGCCCGTGTCCTCGAGTTCGAGGATTTTGGCCGCATCGTTCAGAAAACTGCGCGCCATGCCCCCGAGTTCGCGCTGCTCGAGTTCGGGCAATTCCAATCCCGCTTCTCCGGCCTGGAGTTCGGCGTACGCTTCGACGTAGATGCGGCTGATATCCGCGTCGCAGCACAGGGAAGAAACCACCAGCCGACCCCCCGGACGAAGAATCCGAAAAATTTCCCCGAGAACGCGCTTGGGGAACTCGAGATACGAGAGCAACAACGAAGCCAGCACCCGGTCGAAGCACTGATCGGCCACCGGAAAGTGCTGTCCCGGGGCCAGAAGATCGAGATTGGCTTCCGCGCACTCAAGGCCGAATCCCGCGCCGCCGGGCAGAGCGGCCGCTCGCTCGCGGGAGCGCCGCAGCGCCGCTTCGACATAATCGAATGCCGTGATGCGAAGGCCTGCGGGACGGCTGGGATCGGCTGCCAACCCGAGCGCGAAACTCCCGGTGCCCGACCCGAGATCCGCGACGCGCTGGCCCGGGCCAAGTTCGAGGGCGACGAGTTGAGCTTCCATCAAGCCTCGATAGGCGCTGCTGGCGGTGAGGAGTTCGATCCCCAAGGAGCGATCCCGGCCCACCAGATAATCGCGCCAAAAGGCGTGCAGATCGGTTTCTACCCGGGGCAAACGGCGGCGCTCGGCGGCGCGTAGTTTCCGCACTTCCCTGGCCGGAGCCGCAACGGCTTTGAATTTTCGCCCCTGGGCCATGCGGCCCACTTCCTGGGCAATGCACTGAAAGGCCTGGCTCGCCTGCTGGCTGCTTCGAAGCTGGTGCCCTGTGGGCATGACCACCAGCCTGCGGCGACTGGTATCGCCGTGGGACAGAACCTTCTGCACTCGACCCAGATCCACCCATGCGTCATAGCGCCCGTGAAACCAGGTGATCGGGATATCGATTTCAGCAAGATCCCGTCCCGAGTCCTCGATGAAAGACATGGCGTGGACTTCGGCATCCTTGACAACCTTGTCGACGTCCAGGGTCACACCGAGCAGTTCCTGAAGCCCGAATTCAAGACCCAATTCGTGGCCGGCCACAAAATCGACGCCGCCGGAAATGGAACGGGACATGCTCTGAAGATCGGGGGAGCCTACAACGCTGACCCAACCATCGATGGTTGCGCCTTTGTCGCGAGCCACCGCTTTGCGCACTTCGATGGCCGCCGCGCTAAAACTCACCACGATGACCTTGGAGACCCCCCATTCCGGCGCCTGGCGCAGGTGGGCGACCACCGCTTCAAGGTCGCGAACACCCTGGGAAAATACGAAATTCCGACTTTCCGATCCGGGAAGCTGACAGTCGGGATCGTTGTGGGATTCACCGCGCCGGCGGATCCCGTCGTAGCGCAGAACAACCAGTGATTCTCCGCTGGCTTCAAAAGTCGCGACCAGAGTCCGCGCCAGGGGGAGCAGCGCCTCCTTGGTCTGCCCCCAGCCGTTGGGCATCACCACCGCGGTCCGCTCACCCGATTCCCCACAGGCATCCACGAGGCCCACGATTTCCTCGCCCCGATCGTTCTGGATTCGCGCCACACTGGGTCCGCCGATTTCGCTGTCGCTCCGCGATGGGCGCGCGACCGGGTCGGCGTCGGTGAAGAGCGAATCGAACTCCTCGACTTCCAGCGGGCTCGTTCCCTCAGGCTGTTGACGCACCAGGCCGACCCGGGTCCAGCCCGTCCTCCCCTCTACGGGACGACGATTGCGCAGTTCCAGCCGCAGTTCGGTCCCCGAGTCCCGGCCATCGAGAAAACGCACCTTGACGGGCCGATCGGGGATGGAATCCGAATCCAGGATCAGGCCTAAGCCCGAGGGCGAAACGTTCTCCACTGCAGCCCGGCAATACCCCCCGCGACCGTCTTCGATCTCGACACGGCTTGGATCCCCTGCACTGCCGTCGGGAGGACGCCGCGCTCGGTCCCGGCGCTCGCCGAAGAAGATCGTGTCGGGAAGAGTGACCCGAATTTGTCCCTTTTCGAATGCCGCCGAGGGCCGGGTGGCGAAGAAAAACGGCCGCTCACCGCAGCTGAAATTGAGGAAAATCTGGCTCCCGACGGGCGCACGATCAAAATTCTGCACGCGCAGAACCAGTTCGCCGTCGAGCACCTCGTCGAGGTAGGCAGTTTCAAGATCGATCTGCCGGTTGAGTCCTCGATGAAACGCAACCCCTTCGGCCCGAGCACGCAAGAGCAGCGCCCGGATCTGCCGGGGATCGTCGATGGTCTCCGGATGCAAACGACGAAGTGCACCCTCGCCAATAGGCGTCGACCTACTGAGCATGAACCCTTCCAAGCCGGCGGCTCGAGGCTGCCTGGCAACGCGCTGCTCGGGGGGTAACAGAGAGCGCCGGGAATATGCCAAACAATGCGGGCATTTCCACCCTTGAATTCGGGGAGTGTTCATTTTTATCACCTCGCGGTGTTCTTCCGAGCCCCCTGACCCGACCCTCGGTCCCGACCCGACCCGCGGCCTGTCCTATGCTCCCGCGAGCGCACCCCGGGCGCGGGGAAGGGGCCCCGCTCAGACCACCGGAACACGCGCGAACCCGGGCACGCATGGGTCCGGGCCCACCGGGGGCGGGAGGCGAGTGGTGGAACCGAAGGCGCTGCGCGCACGAACCCCCTTGGCCTTGATTGCACTTGGAATCCGGCGGCCGGTTCCCGTGCTGATTTTCTGGCTCGCCTTGGCGGGACTCGCCGGCCCCGGACTCCAGCGCCTTCAGGTGGACACTTCCACCGACAGCGTGCTCGACCGTCGCCACCCGGCGTGGCAGGTCTACCAGAACAGCCAGGAAGAATTCGGAGGCGACGAAATCATTGTGGTGGCGCTGCGCAGCCAGCGCCCCTTTGACCCGGCGGTGCTGACCACAGCCGCGCGCCTGGGCGAACGCTTGGAAAACCTCGAAGGGGTACGGCGAGTCGATAGCATCGCCCAGGTCCCCGTCGTTTGGGTCAACTCCCAGGGCGATCTCGAACTCGAACCGGCGTTCGACGACGAAATGGCCGACACCCCAGCCCGGGCGAAGCGCATCGCCGAGCGTCTCGCCGTGGACCGAATCGCACCGCACAGCTTGATCGCCGAAGAAGGCCGAGTCGTCGCGCTGAATCTCCATCTCGAACGCGGGGCCGAGGACCGGCACGCCGAACTTCTCGCCGAAGTCCATGCCCTGGTGGATCCCGCGGGCGGCATTCTTTCGGGGGTTCCGGTCTTCCGTGTCGCCGCCAACGAGCGCACCCGGAACGAGATCCTCGACTTCGCGCCGATCACCGGAGGCTTGATCGCGCTCTTCCTTCTTTTTGTCTTTCGCTCCCCCGCAGCGGTCGTGCTCGGGCTCCTGCCGGGCGCTCTGGGTTGCGGGTTCTTGCTCGCCGCGATGGGATATGCCGGGGCTCCCTTGAGCATCACCACCATGGTGCTCCCGTCGATCATCGTGGCCCTGGGCTGCGCCTACTCGATGCACGTGCTCGTGGCGGCCAGCACCGTGCCCGCCGAAAGCCAAGGAAAACCCGATGTTCTCCAGGATGCACTCGCCCGGGTGGGCCTTCCCGTCGCACTCTCGGGCTTGACCACGGCCCTTGGGCTCCTTGCCCTGACTTTTGTGCGAATCGAAGCGGTCCGGATGACGGGCGGATTTGGCGCACTCGGAGTGCTCGTCGTGACCGCGCTCGGCCTTACCCTGCTGCCGGCGGGCCTGGCTCTCAACCCTCGGCCCATCCCCACGCCACGGGGGTTCGCATGGGTCCACAACCGGCTGGCCCCGGCGCTGGTGACTGCGATCGATCGCCGGGGCCCTCGCATTCTTGGCCTCTGGGCGGCGATCGTTGTGCTCGCCCTTGTGGGCGTTGCCCGACTCGAGGTGGAGACCGACGCAACCCGCTGGCTTCCCATCGGCAATCCGGTGCGCGACGCCTACGAGGACATTCGCACGACTCTTTCGGGCATCAGCCCCATGAACATCATCGTCGAAGCGCCACCGGGGCGCAGCATCCTCGAACCCCAGGCCCTGAGGGCCATCGATGCCCTCGCAACCCACCTCGAAGCGCTTCCCGACGTGGGCAAGACCCTCTCGCTTGCCGATCCCCTTCGTCAATTGCACGGGGGCTTCCTCAATGATCCAACCCAACCCCTGCCCGACAGCGTGGCAATGGCCGAGCAATACCTTTTGCTGCTGGAATCGCTCGAACAACTGGAGGACCTGATCCGCTTCGATCGTTCGGCGGCGAATATCCTGATCCGGGCCGACAACAACGGATCCGCGGGGCTGATGGGCATCCGCGAAGACGCGGATCTCTGGTGGAAAGATCACGGCCCGGACGGCTACGGGATCACCACCACGGGCATTATGTATGAGTTCGCTCGAGCCGAGGACGAAATCGCGTATGGGCAGGTCCGGGGGTTGGCGGCGGCTCTGCTGGCAATCTCCGCCGTGCTGCTTCTCATTTTTCGCTCACCGGGCCTGGCGGTTCTTGCCCTGGCCCCCAACGCCGTTCCCCTGTGGCTCATTTTCGGGATCCTGGGCGGCTTCGGACTTCCATTGGACGCCGGTACCGCTCTAATCGGTTGCCTCGCCCTGGGCGTCGCCGTCGACGATACGATCCATATCGTGGCGGGCTTCCACCGACGAACCCAGTCAGGGCTCGACGCACCCACGGCGCTGAACCAAACCTTCGCCGAGGTTCTGCCCGCCATCGCGAGTACCACGGCGATGATCGCTGGGTCGTTTCTCGTGCTCGGGTTTTCGGAGTTCACCATCATACGAAACCTCGGCTGGGTGACGTCGGGCATCATGGTGCTCTGCTTTATCGCCGATGCCACGCTGCTGCCCGCGCTTCTGGTCCGTCGCAGAAAAACCCGGGGGCACCGAATGCGTGATGATCGAGCGCCGCTATAGTGAATCCATGCACCCCGATCCCCCTCCCGATGGGTATACCCACAGTGAGAGCGAGCACATCGAAAATACCGGAAGCGGAACCCTGCGCGCAGGGATCTTCGGAGTTTCCGATGGTCTGGTTTCGAATCTTGCCCTGATCATGGGGGTCGCGGGGGGTACCGGCCAAAGTGGCGAAGCCGTAGTTGTCGCAGGAACGGTGGGTCTGCTTGCCGGCGCCTTTTCCATGGCCGCAGGTGAATACATCTCCATGAAAATTCAGCGCGAGACAATGGAAAAGCAACTCCAACTCGAGCGCGAACACATCCTCGCGTTTCCAAAAGAAGAGCAGGCGCATCTCGGACATCTTCTGGTCGAGAGCGGCCTCTCCCAGGAAGACGCCGAGGACATCGCGCACAAGGTGCACCTCAATATCGATCCGGCTGTGGGCTTTCACGCGCTGCTCGAGTTGGGCATCGTGCCTGGCCAGATGGGATCGCCTGTGGCCGCAGCGGTTGCCTCCTTCCTGTCGTTCGTGGTCGGCGCCCTGATCCCGCTCCTTCCTTGGCTCATCCTTCCCTCTGCCCTTGTGGAATCGATCGTCGTTTCCGCGATCGCCCTGATGGGAGTGGGCGGCGCGGTCACCACCGTCACCCATCGCAGCGCCTGGTGGGGAGCCCTTCGCCAACTGGCCTTCGGGAGCGTCGCGGCGGCGATCACTTGGGTGCTCGGGCGACTGGTGGGCGCCGCTTTCTGACCACGCCCCCGGCGTGCCGAATTCAAGCGAGTGGCGTAGTCTGAGTCGCTGACCCCAGGCGCTCTTGCGCACCCATCAATTCCCGAAGGAGAACCCATGCCAAAGTATTCGCGGGAGGAACTCGACACCGCTTTCAAGCAATACAACGCCCTCCGGCTGGAGGCCCAGAAAACGGGCGACTGGAATCTTTGGGCGGCAGTCTTCACCGAGGACGCTTACTACCTTGAACATGCGTACGGGGAATTCAACGGCCGCGAGGCCATCGCGAAATGGATTTGCGAAGTGATGTCTCCCTTCCCCGAGATGACTTTTCCCCAGGACTGGATCGCCTTCGACGAAGAAAAGGGCGCCATCGTCTTTCAATGCCAGAACCGTCTCCCCCATCCCACGGATCCAGAGGGTGAGCCCTTTTCATTCCCTACCTGGACGAGACTCGTCTACGCAGGCGAAGGTTTGTTCTCCTCGGAAGAGGACATCTACAACCCCACCAAAGATGCCGGCCCGACCATCAAGGCCTGGATTCGAGCGGGTGGGAGCTTCGCGAGCGCAGAAAAAGTCAAAATGCAGCATCCTGGACACTAAGACACGACGCGAAAAGGAAACCCCATGACCGCCCGACCCCCCGCTCTCTCGGGATCGCGTATCCTGATTACCGGCCCCACCAGCCAAGTGGCTTTGCCCGTCGTTGCGAAACTCGCTCAAGACAACGAAGTCTATGGGCTGGCCCGCTTCAAAAAACAAGAGAGTCGAGATAAAGTCGAGGCTCTCGGTGCCAAGACCCTGGCGGTTGACCTGGCCTCTGGCGACTTCAAGGATGTGCCCCAGGATTTCGACTACGTACTTCATTTTGCCGTGGTTCGAACCGGGGACTTCGACTACGACCTGCGAGCCAACGCCGAAGGCGTCGGGCTGCTGATGGCCCATTGCCGGGATGCTCGGGCCTTTCTCCATTGCTCGACCGCGGGGGTCTACCACGACGAAGGAGACCAACCCCTCAAGGAAACCGACCCCCTGGGCGACAACCACCGGGTCATGATGCCCACCTATAGCCTCTGTAAAATTGCGGCAGAATCCGTGGTGCGAACTTCGGCACGGCTCTTCAACCTGCCCACCACCATTGCCCGCTTCAGCGTCCCCTATGGGGATAACGGGGGCTGGCCCTGGTTTCATTTGATGATGATGAACGCTGGCGCATCAATCCCGGTTCACTGCGATGGCCCGAGTTTCTACAACCTGATTCACGAGGACGATTACACCGACATGCTGCCGCGCATGCTCGCCAACGCCAGCGTGCCCGCCACTACACTCAACTGGGGGGGGAGCGAGCCCACCAGCATCGAAGAGTGGTGCGCGTACTTGAGCGAACTGACCGGCCTCGAGGCCAAGATCGCACCCACCGAGAATACGCTTCGCGGGATCCAACTCGACCCGGCGCGTATGCACGAGCACGTGGGTCGAACGGGAGTCGCCTGGCGGGACGGCATTCGTCGAATGGTCGAAGCCCGCAATCCAGAATTATTGAAACCGAACTGATCTCGCTGATTTTCGGACTCGCCCGCCACAGCTTGGACCGGCCCCGGCCGCATCACCGCAAGTAGCCGAACTCGAGGCGAACCAATAAATACGACGGGGGCAAGGGAGAACATGGGAAATCGATTTGAGGGACGCGCCGTGCTGGTGACCGGCGCTGCATCGGGGATCGGGCGCGCAACCGCCGAGATCTTCGCCCGGGAAGGCGCCCGAGTCGCCTGCGCGGATATCGCCGAAGAGCCGCTTGCGGAAACTGTGACCGAAATCCAACGAAGCGGCGGCGTGGCCGTGGCGATGGGCGTAAACATCGCGGATTCGGCGTCTGCCAGCGAAGTAGTAGAGCGCTGCGTGGAAGAACTTGGGGGCGTGGATGTGCTCGCCAACGTCGCGGGAATTCTCAAGCTCGATCATACCCACCGACTGACCGACGAGGATTGGAACCGGGTATTGGGCGTCAACCTGAGCGGCACCTTTTTCATGAGCCGGGCAGCCATCCCCCACCTGCTTAAAAGCGAAGGCGCTATTGGCAGAGGCGCCATTGCCGGAGGCGCCATTGGCAGAGGCGCCATTGCCGGAGGCGCCATTGTCAATGTGGCGTCGCTGGCGGGGCTCAAGGGTCAAGCCTATGGGGCGGCGTATTGCGCCTCCAAAGCGGGGGTCGTCGGGCTGACTCGAGTCATGGCCGTGGAGTACGCGAAACAAGGTCTCCGGGTCAACTGCGTGTGTCCGGGGGGCGTCGAAACGCCACTGATCGCCGGATTGACCCCGCCCGAAGGCTCCGATGCCGAGTTGATGGGCCGACTCAGCTTGGTGCCCGGCTTGACCGCGCCGAGTGAGATCGCCGAGGCCGTTGCATATCTCGCGTCACCCGCGGCCCGATCCATCAACGGCGTCGCGCTGCCCATCGATTTCGGAACCCACGCCGCCTAGCCGGGCTCGAAAACCCAAGCACTGGCCGATTCGACGCTCGCTCACCCGACTAGATCCGTGCGATAATTTCGTCGCCAAAGCGCGCGATGCCGTCGAGTTTCTCCTGCAGCACATCGGGATTCGCGCCATAGAAGAGCCAGGGCATGGTGGTGAAATGTGTCGCTCCCAGATCGGCGACGCGCCGGTAGCCGTCGAGATCGTAGGCGTCGTTGCAAGTCACCAGAATCTCAAAGGGGTCGGCAGCCCTTTCGCTCTCGGCCCGAAGCTTCAGAACTCGGGGGATGAGTTCGGCGAGTTCTGCGGTGCTGTGCAAATCCGAAATCCAGCCGTCGCCCCGGGTCACCGCCCGGCGAATCGCTGGAGCCGAGAAGCCGCCGACATAGATTGGAATCGGCCGCTCGGGAACGGGACTCATCTCCAAAGGCGAGAAGGTATAATTTTTGCCTCGATGCTCCACCCATCCGCCCTGCCAGACCCGACGCAACACGTCGATCATTTCGTCGGTGCGCTCGCCCCGCCCTTCAAAGCGCTGCCCCAGCAATTCGAACTCTTCGCGCATCCAGCCGACGCCGATTCCGAGCTCGGCGCGACCGCCCGAAAGTACCCCAGCGGTCCCCACGGTCTTGGCCACCAGAAATGGGTTGCGCATGGCCAATACAAAGACGCTCGTAAAGAACCGAATTCGTTCGGTTACCGCGGCCATCGCCCCAATAGCCACCCAGGGATCGGGCCAATTCGTAAAGGGCGGCCAGCGCGGCGCGCCGTCCGCGGTATAGGGATAGGGGGTCTCCAGCTTCTCGGGCTGGATGACGTGATCCGAAAGCGTGACTCTCGCAAAGCCCGCCGCCTCGGCGGCTCGGGCCATGGGAGCGAGATGAGTCGCGTCGCTGAAAGCTCCCGAAACTCCAAACTCCATTTTCCTAGTCTTAACCCAGCCCCCACGGACCCGCACGATTTCGAACCTGGAAACCCGGGCTATCCGGCTCGGGCGAGGAACCTGAAATTCGCCTTTTTTCTCACTTATCGCGAATGTAAACAAGAAAAAGCTAGGCCACTGGACCGACTTCCCGGATAATGGATTGAGTGCCCAAGTAACTTGGGTTGGGCTCAAGGCCGTGAGGTGCGTGAAGAAGTATGTCTGCGACAGGTGAATTTCAACGGTATCTCGCAACTGCGCTGGCGGTCCTGCCCCAGCGCGGCGATGCGGGCGGCCTGGACCCCGGGCTGACTCGGCTACGCGCCGAACTTGAATCTGCCCAAGTCGAGCCGGAGGCTTCCCTGGCCGAGTGCGCGGAACGCGCGATTCGGGCGCTGGAGTTTTTCTGGAGTGACGAAGCAATCTGCGCAAATTCTGCTGCACTGCTGCCGGATCTACGGGCAAGCGCCGAAGATCTCCGCTCGATCAGTCAAATCATAGTCGGGCAGACCGGCCCGGCTGCCGATAGGAATTCACCCACACAGGAATCTTGAACGAAGTCCGGACGCGTCGAAGCGAAGCGCTGGCCGGTACAACCGAGAGAAACATGCTGGGATTTCGCACTTCAAAATCAGAGCACCGCGATCGGCGATCGAGCCCGGGTTCAGCCGCGAGCCGATGGGCGAGCGCCGGATGGCTGCCAGCGCCTCTGCTCGGCGCTCTCTTTCTGATCGCGCTCCCCCAGTTTTCGGCCCAGGCGGTGATCCTCTCGGCAGGCGATGGTACGGGGAACACTACAGCGCCCGCCGACGATCCGGGCTTCGCCAGCGTCGGCAAAGTCAATGGACTTTCCGGGGTCTACCTTGGCAACGGCTGGGTTCTCACAGCCAATCATGTGGGCTTTGGCCCCATGGAATTCGGCGGCGTCACGTATCCCGCCGTACCCGGCTCCTGGCAACGGCTCGTGGGGAGCGGGCCCAACCCCCCCGACCTCTCCCTCTTGCGCATGGTGGGAGACCCGGGGCTTCCCGTTACCGCGCTGGCCACGGCGCCTCCGCCGCTGGGCAGCGAAGTCGTCATGATTGGCCGCGGGCTCAGTCGAGGATCCGCAATCACCTGGACGAGTACCGAGGGTTGGCATTGGACAAGCCCCATGGTGAAACGCTGGGGGAAAAATCGGGTCACCACCACCGGGTCGTCCATTGTCGATACCGAGAGCATTACGATGAATTTCGACTCCCCCGGTCCGGCGGCAGTGGCCGACGAAGCCCATGTGGCCGTCGGCGATTCCGGGGGCGGGGTTTACTGGAAATCCGGCGGGATCTGGTATCTCTCGGGCACCCTGTTCGTTTCACTCGCCTTTGCGAGTCAGCCCTCGAATACATCGCTCTTTGGCAATGCCACCGGAGCTGTGGATACCTCGGCTTACCGAACCGAAATTCTGGGTATCATCTCGGTTCCGGCCTGCAACAACGGACTCGATGACGATCTGGACGGCCAGATCGACTTCGGCGCGGATCCGGGCTGTGACGACGCAAACGACACCTCGGAGCAATCAGCCGCTCTTGTCTGCGACGACGGACTGGACAATGACCTTGACGGATTCATCGACTTTCCCGCCGATGCCGGGTGCGCTTCGTCCATTTTTCCGACCGAGAATCCCACGGTCCCAGCGCTCTCCTTCTGGCCATCGGCATTCTTTACGGGTTCGCTTCTGGCCATCGGGTTCTACCGGGCTCGCCGTGGCCCCGCTTCCGCCTAGTCGATCAGCCGCACCTTGTAGTTTCCGCGGCGTTCGTCGAAATCCAGATCCACGCATCCTTCATCTTCGGCGTGCTCTAGAAGTTCGGCAAAATTTCGGTAGCCCAGGTAGCTCTCGTTGAAGCTCGGATAGACCCGACGAATGGTTTGCTTGATCATTGAACCCCAAATTTGGTCGTAGTCCTGGGAGAGCGATTCCACGATCTCCATCAACTGATCGATGGCCTCGGGTTTTCGATCGCCGTCTCCCGGCGTAGTCTTGTCGGGAAGCTCGCGCTTCTCGGCCTTGCCGGGCTTACCGGGCTGATCGGCCTTACCGGGCTGATCGGCCTTCGGGCTCGGCGCTGGCTTCTCGGCCTTCGGGCCCGCAGGCGCATTCCGTGCGCGCCCCCCCGGGCTCTTCGCGCTCTTTTTGCGCTCGCGATTCGAACCGCCCTTTTCCTGCACTCGAACGAGATCGTCGTAGTAAATGAATTCGTCGCAGCCCGAAATTAGGAGATTCGAGGTGGATTGTTTGACCCCGCAGCCCAACACCCTCTTGTCGTTTTCCTTGAGTTTCGAAACCAAGGGCGAAAAATCGCTATCCCCGGTGAGCAACGCGAAAAAGTCGATATGGGTCTTTGAGTAACAAAGGTCCAAAGCGTCCACGACCATATGAATATCCGCACTGTTCTTTCCGCTCGCCTTGCTGCGCGGAATATCGATCAACTCGATGCCGTGGGTATGGAAGTCCCGCACGTCGTCGCGGTAATTGCTCCAATCGCAATAGGCCCGCTTCACCACGATGCGCCCCTTCTCGAGCAGGCGCTTCAGGATCAAGTCGATTTTGAACCGACCGCCCTTCATATCGCGCACACCCAGGGCGAGGTTTTCGAAATCGACAAATACGGCTATCAGGGGTTCTTCGGACATGGAGACCTCGAGTTGGGGTGGAGATTCCTCCCTCCACCGGGATCGCGCGGGCTGTCATGAGGGGCAAAGAACGATTCGGACAATCGGCCCGGAAACAGACTCTACACTCGAAAATTCGAAACGAGTCTAGCAGCCCAGGGACACCGCGCGGCGAAGCTCCAAGCGATGGGCATAGCCCCCAATCGATCGGCTTTTGACAGCGAGAAGCCAATAACAGACCGGTAGCGGAGCGATGGACCTGGGGTGCAGTTTCCCCCAACCGAACACTTTCGGACACATATCGACGGAAGGCGCCCCCCGCCAGATGGATTAATTCTTGTATTCCTAACACGTCCGGAGTAAAAGCAAAACAGAGAAAGCCCGGAGCAAGGAGTCGCCTATGCGCGGCAACGTTCTCGTGGTCGATGATCAGTCCCTGTCCCGCACCGCCCTCGCGAATGACTTGCGTGACGGCGGCTTTGAGGTCCAAGAGGCGAGCAACGGCGTCGAGGGCTGGGCACGGTTCTGCCAGCGGGCACCCGATGTCGTGGTCACCGATCTCGTAATGCCCGCATCCGATGGCCTTGACCTCCTCAGCCGGATCCGATCTCGATCCGATATCCCAGTCATCCTTTTTTCTGCCCACGGAACGGTTCAGACCACCGCTGCTGCCTTCAAGGCCGGCGCCCAGGACTTTCTGGCCGCCGATGACCTCGCGGGCGAAGACATCGTCGAACGCGTCGCGCGGGCATTGGCAGCGGTCGAAGGTGACCGCGAAGACTCTCCGATGTATCGGTATTTCGTGGGTCAGACCCCCTCACTGAAGAGGCTGCGTACGCAGCTCACCGCTCTGGCTCCATTGGCTTCCCCGGTTTTGGTGCTCGGACAACGTGGGACCGGACGAGATACTGCGGTTCGCGCCCTCCACGAACTTGGCGCAACCGCTGGGGGAAGCTTCGTGAGAATCGCTTCCGCTGCCCCAGTCCCTGACTTGTCCGCACCCTTCCCTGCGGCCCTCTACCTAGATGGATTGGAGGGCCTTACACCAGAAATGCGCACGACGTGGTTTCTTCGAATCGCCGATGCCCGCCGTCGCGGCTACGGAAAGACCCGACGAATTTTCATCTCGAGCACTTGGCTCGCCGACCGTTGGCGCGCTGACTCAACTTTCGCGACAGAACTTGGCGTTTGTCTCCTGAACTCGGCGGTCGAACTTCCCGCACTCTCCAGTTACCGGGAAGATCTACCCGAAATCGCCCAAATGCTCTGCGGACGAATTTCGGAACGCCTGAGCCGGAAGCTGCGCCTCTCTCCCGCAGCGTTGCGCCTTGTCAGCGAGCACGAGTGGACGGGCCAGAGCCGCGAAGTGGAGCACTTGATTGAGCGCGCGGCGCACTTCTCCTCTGGCCAGCAGATACGACGGGAGACTCTCGCGGCCGTAATCCAGGAAAATTCTGAAAGCGTTGCGCGCTACCGAGAACTGCGCCGCGAAGGTGAATTCACCGATCTAACTCGAACCCTTCAAAACTCCGGCGGAAATATCGCGCTTACGGCCCGGCGACTCAATCGTAGCCGAGGGGCCGTCTATCGAATGATCAGAAAATACGGAATTCCTCTTCGACCAGCATCTGAAGCAAAGAAACCCACTCGAAACTGAGCCCCGGTGCATCACCTCACAGATTTTTCCCTCCGCAGACAACGACTGACTCTCACGATATTGCTGGGAATCAGCATTTTTCTGGCCTTCGGCATCCCCAAGGTCAAGCCGGCCTTCGGCTTTCGGGTTCTCGTCGGAGACGATCACCCGGCAATTCGAACACTCGACAGCATGATCGAGGAATTTTCTGGGGGACTCCCCGTCCAAATCGCATGGCAGTGCGGACCCGGCCATCCGTGCGAAAGTGTTTTCGATGCGATTTCCCTGGCAATGGCCGATACCGTCACCCGCCAACTCTCCCTCACCGAACGCATTCGCGATGTCCAGGGGCCGACGAACGCGCCCCTTCTGCTTCCCGCCGAAGGGGGCTTTCGCGTTCGTCACTTCTTTGAAAACGGAAAACTGGCGGAAGACTCCGAAACTCTGATTCTTCATGCGCTTCGCGACCCGCTCTGGACAGGAAACCTGATTACAGAGGACGGGCTAATCGGAGTCATCGTACTTCAGCCGAGCGACAATCGTGCCTCTACGGATCGCAGAGTAATGGATGCCATCACCCAAGCCCTTGCGCCCTTTGAAGCCCGCGGATTTACCTACCATCTCGCTGGAGAAGCACCGCGGATTGCTGCGGGTGAAGGACTTTCCAAAAGCACTTCCCGTTTGATCCCAGTACTGGTTTCCCTCATCTTCGTAGTGCTTTTTTTCTTGACGCGTTCATTTCCTCACAGCTTGATCACCATGGCCACCATGGGACTCGCGCTGGCCTGGACCCTGGGAGCACTCGGATGGCTCGGATGGCCCCAGGATGGAATGCTGGAGGTGCTGGCTCCGTTGATCATGGTCGTCGGAGTCTGCGATGCGATTCACCTTCTGGGACGATATGCGGAACGGACCCGATCATTCTTGACTTCAGCGTCTGCCCAGACCGCCATGCGTGAAGCTGTCACTGAGGTAGGACCCGCTTGTTTGATCACCACCCTCACCACCGCTGGAGCGTTTCTCTCATTTACCACCAGTACCCTCGATACATTCGTTCGGTTCGGATTCATCTCGGCTCTCGGAGTCGTCATCTGCCTCCTGCTCACATTTACGTTGCTCCCTCTCCTGACCTGTCACTTTTCCAAATCCGCCGAAGAATTAGACATCAACTTGCGAAAATGGAACCTTTTTCTCAAGGCGATTTGGCAGACCAACGAGCGTCGAACCGGCGCACTTCTAGCGACGGCCTGCCTGTCGCTGATCTTTTTTGGATTCGGCTGGCTGAACTACTTGAAGGCCGACCAAAACTGGCTTGAATCGTGGGGGGAACAGAGCGTCCTTACCCAATCGATCCGATTTTTCGAGAGCAATCTCGGTCAGTCCCAAAAACTCGAGTTGCAAATCAGCCTTCCACCCGAAGTCCGAATCGAGGACCCGACTACGCTGAAGACAATCCGTTCACTTTCGAATTCCCTTGCCGGCATCGAGGGACTCGGGCCTGGCACCAGCATTCTCTCCTTCTTGGAACGAATCAACAAGTTCCTGAATGACGGGGAAGACAACTTGCACGGCGAGAGCGCGTCTATACAGGCCAACGCCGAACTGTTCGAACTCATCGCACTCGACGACCCCGAACAACTCGCTCGATGGGTCAGCTTGAATCGATCGAAGCTGAGAATTTCCTTCCCGGCATCCGAGATGTCCCACAGCGAACGCAGCCGACTGATGGAGAAAGTCGAAGAATTTATTGATCGGGATTTTCCCTCGGGCTGGGAAAGCAGCCTCACGGGAGGCGTAGCCCTTAGTCGGGACTGGACTCGAGACGTCCAAGACACCCAGCACCGCAGTTTCCCTGTTGCTTTTATCATCGTGTTTCTCCTGGCTTCTGGTTTTTTTCGCTCATGGAAGCTCGGATTGGCTGCGATGGTGCCGGTGTTGCTACCGGTGGTGGCCGTACTGGGTTCCATGGGCTGGCTGGGAATGAGCCTTGACGTCGCCCGGGCGATGATCGCCGCTATTGTGATCGGGGTGGGGGTCGACGACGCCATCCATTTTCTTTCGCATTACAAGAAACAAAGAGAAAAAGGTATCGATAGCCGCTCCGCTGTACGAGAGGCGTTGCTTCATACCGGACGGGCCATCGCGATTACATCCGTCGCACTCGCCTTGGGATTCTTTGCGTTGATGATGTCGGCTTGGCAAACGATCGCTAGCTTCGGCTTCTACGTGGCCTTGGCGATCATTGGCGCATTGCTGGCCACATTTTTCGTCCTTCCGGCTCTGATCCTGAGCATTGAGTCGAGGAATCAACGTTGACTGGTACCCCCCTCGAGGCGATCCGCCAGTGCAAGAACGGGTTTCCGGCCGGGTTGACGGTTGCACTGCTCCTGCCCGTTATCAGCGTTCTTTGCATAGGGTTCTATCGCGCTCTGGCTCCCCAATTCCCAGGCCAGATCTCGTGTTGGCTCCTACCCAATGCCCGTGTGCTTGAGAGCCCTTTCAATCCATCTTGTCCGCTTCGAAGCTCGGATCAAATTCGACGGGCCGAAGTATCGGGAGAGATGATCAACGTGATCCGGGCCTCGGACGTCTGGGCCGCAACAGCACTGGGCATGAGCAGCATCCGACTGGAAGTGGAGCGAGACGGAGACAGTTTTTGGATCAATCTGCCCAGCCACTTTCCGACCCCTGCATTTCGGATAACACGGGTGTCGCTCGCCGTCATTCTTTCCGGCTGCCTTATTGGTCTTCCATTGATCCTTCTATGGCGCTCGACATCCAGAGCGGCACCTCCTTTGGCGACTTTCTACTCGGCCATCGCGACCTTCTTGGCAACTGCACTGTGTGCGCAAAAATCGGAATTGGCCAATCAAATCGCGATACTGAGCCTGCTTGTCGCGCCCGCTGCTCTCGGGCATCTCGCATTGACCTTCCCACGGGAGCGCGCAATTCTTTTAAGCGTGCCGAGCGTTCGCCTTCTCCCCTACGCGACCGCGTTCCTCCTGCTTCCAGTCGGCATGTTGGCTCTGGGAGAGGATCCCATCCTATGGCCGCTATTCGTGTACCTGGTGATGGGAATCACCCTGGGCGCATGGGCGGTGCTCATCCTTTCGTCGGTCTACGCCCTCGACGAAGCGGATTCTGCCCAGGAACTTGCGCGCGCACGGCTGATGCTCTTTGGATCTTTTCTCGCCCCGCTCGTGCCGAGCGCCGCTTTCGCCGTCATTGCCAACAACTTTTGGGACTCGGCGATCTTGTACTTCTGGGCTCTACCCATTGTCCTGCCCATTCCCATCGGCCTGGCCATCAGCCGATACAATCTCTTTGACCTCGAGGCCAACATTCGTGTCTTTGTTGCACACATGCTCTATCTCGGCCTCTCAGCGCTGACGCTCTCCTTGGTTCTTTCTGCAGCATTCAGCTTCGCAGATGGATCCGGAATCCTGCTCGAGTTTCCCGTCGCGGTATTGATTTCCCTCGTCGGCGTAGCCGCGCTCGAGCCCCTGCGTAGCCGCCTCCCGAACATCGTCGAAAACACGTTGGCGCCCCAGATTCAGAGGCTTCGCGACCTACATGAGGGTCTCGGAGAGGACCTCGCGACGCTCCAGGGAGCGGACGCAGTGGGCCGGCGAGTATCCGAGGACTTGAAGAGCGGACTCGCCGGCTGCAGCGGATCGGTCCTGCTATCCCAAGATCGAATATGGCGGCCGGCCCACTTATTCGGAACAGAGCCTCCCAGCGGCCCCGAATTGGCCCTCGAAGCCGCTTCCTTAGTTGAATCCGTTTCTCTCGTTCACCTGCCAGCCGCCAGCGTTGAGGATCGGCACAAGACCGCCCTCGAGCGCGCAGGCATTGAGGTCGTTGCCGCTATCCGAAGCGGAAGCGAACTCCTTGGTCTCCTGCTCGTGGGCTCGTCGGAACGCCGAAAGCCCTATTCGTGGGTAGAACTCGAGTTTATATCCCGGATCAGCACCCTGGCAGGGATTGCGCTCCACAATGCCCGACTCTCCGAAGAACTGGTAGCCGCCGAGGAAAAAGCAGCTATCGGTAGAGTCGCATTGGGAGTGGCTCATCACCTAGGAAAGGAACTGGGATGGATACATCGCTTGGCCCACCGGCTCCCAAGTCGCTTGGAGGACCCCCATCGACTCCAGAGAGATGCGAAAATGTTGGCAGATTTGGCGAAAGATACCTTGGAGGGATTGCGTCGGTTCGTCGAGGAATCCACTCAGCATGCCAGTCTCTCCGGACCGGGGTCCGAGTCGTCCCGCCAGGCCCTGGATGCAGTGATCGCGAGGGCCGTGCGCCAAGTCGGAACTGAACACGGCCCCCAGAGGGTTTCGGTGGTTCTCGACCCAGCGGCCAGCAGGGCTCTTTGTCACCCCGATTTCGGACGGGCACTCTTCAACCTTCTGGACAATGCGGTCCACGCCAGTCCTGAGAATCAGATGGTCCGTCTCTTTGGCACCCGTGAGACCCCCCAATGCGTGCGCGTTGAAATCGAAGACCGCGGACCGGGAATTCCCGGACAAGAACTCGATCGCGTTTTTGAAGCGGGATTTACCACCCGGTCGGAGCAGGCCGGTAGCGGAATCGGGCTGACGATTGCGCGCGAAATCTTGAACGCGCTGGGTGGCTGGGTCAAGCTCGGTCCTGCGCAACCCTGCGGTACATTGGCGACCGTACTTCTTCCGATCGGTCCAGGATCGAAGGCGAATTCTTGATGGAAACACGCAGCGTTCTCTTCACGGCTTGCGCAGTGCTGACACTTTTCCTCGCCCTGGGGTCTGGGCGCGCTGCCGGTGAAGCCGTCGCCGGCATGGCGACTTCGTCCACGGACCCCGGAGATTTTTCGAAGATCCCCTCCGAGATCCCCACTCTCTCGCCGAGCGAGGTTCTCGAAGCAGCCTTCGTCAATCGATATTCGGTCGATCTGGTCACCCAGATCGAACTCGTCATGCGCGACCGCAGAAACCAAGAACGTAGACGCACCATCGCCGCCGTTACAAAAGTGGTGGACGGTCACGTTTATTCTATCGGACGCCTGCTCTCCCCCGAGTACTTACGCGACATGACTGTCTTGATGATGGAATCGGAGAATCGCGAGCAAGATGCCTTCGTCTTTATGCCTTCCCTGGACAAGGTGAGGCGCATCACCACCGCTCAGCGAAGCGATGCGTTCTTCGGCTCCGACGTCACGTACGAGGATATCGAACAGCAGCGGGCCGAGGACTTTGAGTTCGACGGGATGGAAACCGGCTGGCTCAGGGAGGAATCCGTCTACCGAATTCAGGCTCGACCCGCACGGATCGACAACTATGCGCGAGTGGTTTTCACCATCGCTCAAAACGACTTCGCCCTACTCGAAGTTCGCTATTACAAGCGCTCCGCCGAGGCTCCTTATCGGATCATCCGAGCTCCGCGAGAGCACATGATAAGCCTGGGCGGCCATGTCCTTCCTACCCGGATCAATGTCGAGAACACCATGCGGGGCACAGAAACCGATGTCCTGCTCACCAAGATGCGGACCGACGTAGAGATCCCGACCCGGATTTTCTCGGTCCGAACGCTCGAATCCCGAGCGCCCTTGCCCCGGGCTCGCTGACCCGCACTTTCCGAGCTCGATCCGGGTATATCCGCCTGCTGCCGGCAGTAGACCCGCATTTGAGCCCCTGGGGACTCGTTTAACCTGAATCGTTTCGTGACCCATTGGGACCTATTGGGACCCATTGGAGAGAAAAAATCGGAGAGAAAAAATCATACGGGTGATCCGAAATACCCCAAATATTCGACGAATGGGGGG
>DUCH01000087.1:35359-38265 GCA_012959865.1 Myxococcales bacterium
CCCCTCGCCCGAGGTGAGAGGGAGACGAGGATCGCCATCACGAATGGGCATGGGCTTCGCGCGGTCGGCGGACGACAACTGCCCAGCGGAATCGAAACCGGGGCCGTACGCCTGGATCCGATGCAGCAACGCCCTGTACTCGTCCCCCATGAAGCTGCCGCGAGCCCAAAAGCGGACCCAAGATCGGTCTTCGCCGAGAGTTCTCCCCGAAGCGCCGAACGCGCTCACGTGCTGGTGAACTTGTGTGACGTCCGAGCCAAAAATCAAGCATTCGCCGAACCCAACGCCCGGGACTTTGTAGATCAGTTGTCCGAGCAGTCCCTCCGCCACCGTGCGGTCAATCACCCCTATCTCGAGGCGCTTGGCTCCGGCGAACACTTGGAGCCACGGTGGGCACTGACCGACTTCGCTCAGCAGTACCATGGGTATTCCAAGGACTTCCCTCGCTACCTCAGAGCGGTGATCTCACGGCTCGAGGATCCCCGCCATCGCGCTGGTTTGATGGAAAACCTGACCGAAGAATCTGGAATCTACCGCGCGGAAGAACTCGACGAACTTGCCGAAATCGGCATCGACCCCGAATGGATCGTCGGCCAACCCCACCCCCTGCTCTTCGATCGCTTCACCAGCGCGATGGGCCTGAATGATCTCGCCTCTCACGCCGAGCCCGGCCCCGTTACCTGTTGGCGGAAGATGTTCCTCGCTCTCTTGACGCAGGGAACACCCGCCGAGGCCGTGGGGGCGCTGGGCCTGGGAACCGAAAATATCATCAGCACTATCTACCAGCCCTTTAGCAAGGCTCTCCAGCGACTCCCGGACCTGAATCCGAGAGACACGGTCTTTTTTGCTCTCCACACGGCCGTGGACGATGGCCATCAGGAAACCCTCCAGAGAATCGCTGCGGAGCTTGCCGTGGACCCGGCCAGTCGATCCGGACTCCGCCGAGGCATGCTCAAGGCGCTCGGTCTGCGCTCCTCCTTCTGGGACTGGATGTACCGTCGCGCCCGACTCGCCCATTCGGGCCGAGATCTTGGCTGAGTTGGCTGAGGTGGTTAAGTCGCTTGAGTTGGCTGAGAGAGGCGGGCTTCGGGAAGGCGAACTGAAGCCGTGCGCTCAAAGGGTTGCAGTCCTTGATGGGAGGACACCTGCCTCGCCTTGTGCACTCCCCGGTCGCGCTTGTCGAAGATCGGACCGAGGGTGAAACCGGCGGCCACCAGGATCACCAAGGCCACCAACGCCGCCACTATGGCCCTCGCCCCCAACCCCGGACCCCGAACCCAGGCCACCAGGGCTTCGCTCGCATACACGGCGAAGGGAAGACACAGCACCAGGAGGTAGCTGCCTTTGAGGGTCACGAACCAGGGGTTGCTCCAAGTAAAAGCCACATAGCCCGCCACCGAGATACCCACCATGGCGACCAGCAAAGTATCGCGGCCCCCGGGCTCGGCGACGGCTCGGCCCATTCCCCGGATCAAACCCACGAAAAACGCAACCGTGGGGACTAGAGCGAACGCCAAAATGGCTCCGCCCAGGCGGCTGGCCCCCACCGAGTTCGGCAGAAAATGCCGGTGGCCATCGAAGTAAACAGTGGCGTATGTCGAGCCCCAGACCGATCGCAGCAAATCGGGGTTCAGGAGTTGGGGATCGGTCCATGTCGCCAGGGGAATTCTCAGATAGTCGAGCACGCCGCGCACCCCCGGCGGAAGCTCAAACATCTTCTGGTGAATGGCGAGATCCTGGGGATAGAAATAGCCATAGCTCTGCCAGTTGTGGAGATAGAACCATCCGCCCACGACGAGCGTGACACCCGCCATCAGCGCGCAACGGAAGAGCGCCGTTCGCCATGCGCCAGTGCGCCAGGCCGCCAGCAACCATGTTGCCCCCACGGCCAATACAACGAGAATCCCCGATAGCTTCGTGAGCACTGCCAGGCCGCAGAGCAAGCCGATCAAAACGGTCTCCCCCGGCCGGGGCAATTGCGGCATGCGCCAGGCTGCCCCCACCAGGACCAGCGACACCAGCAACGAGAGCAAAACCTCTTCGCCAACCATGGGACTCATATAAATGTGGACGGGCAAGAACAAAATCAGCCCCCCCGCCACCGCCCTGCGCAGAACATCCTCGGGATCGATTCTCCGCACCATGGCCACCGCCGCAGCGACCACGAGCAAACCCAAGGCACTGAAGGTCAGGGCCAGAGCCGGCAGGAGCCAGTCATCGAGTCCGATTGCCCGAAGGCCCCGCCAGAAACCACCCGCCGCGTAATAGAAAAAGGGCGGGTGCGAGGCCGACCACATGGACTCCGGCGAAGGCAACGCCCAAGACGACTGCAAGTAATGAAGGTACTCAAGATTGCCCGCCGCATCGAAACCCAGTTCGGCCCGAAAGCGCAAGGCATTGTTGACGCGGATCCCAATACCGGTCAGAAGAAGCAACCCGCCCAGCCACCTCAGTGTCCTTGCCGATATTTGAATGGCCGCCATGCTTCGAAGGTCTACCACGCTTGACGCTTCGGCGCGGGGGCTCTGGGGGGTTCAACCCGATTCGGGCAGAAGTACGGAGATCAGCAGGGGAATCGCCCCCGCGGCCAGCAGCGTGGAGACCACCACGACGCTGGCCACCTCGGCGGGAGAGCGCTCGTAACGCACCGCGAACATATAGTTGAAAACCGCCGCCGGCATGGCGCATGCCAAGATCAGCACCCCCGCCGCAACGCCCTCCAGACCAAAGAGCCCCACCACAATCAGTCCCACGCAAATCCCCACGCTCATTTTCACCACGGCCAGGCCGAAGCTGCGCCCCACGCGAACGACGCCGAGTTGGGCGAGGGAAATGCCCAGGGTGAGTTGCATCAGGGGAACCGTGAAGCTGCCGAGCAAAGACGCGGTCCGGGTCAGCCAAGACGG
>DUCH01000088.1:0-802 GCA_012959865.1 Myxococcales bacterium
GGCTATCGGGGCTTTCGATTTCAATCGGTGCGTCGTCCAAGATATCGACCAACGTGACCAACGGGCCGCTCGCGGGTTCGAGCGCCGCCACGTAGACGAAGGGCTTGAACACACTCCCCACCTGGCGACGCGCGTGGACACAACGATTCCACTGGGATCCGCCATAGTTTCGACCACCGACCAGTGCCAGGATTTCCCCGGTCTGGGGCCGCATGGCGATCAGGCACCCCTGGAGGGGAGGGGCTCCTTCCCGGGGTCCGGGCAATTGGCTCTCGATCCGCTGTAGACCGGCCCTGAGCGCCCGAACCGCCGACCGCTGGACCCGAGGATCGAGGGTCGAGTAGATGCGGAGGCCCTCGGAACTAAGGACGTCGGCGTCATAGACATCGGGAAGCTGTTGACTCAGCGCGTCGAGAAAATAACGGGCGTCTCCGGAATCCCCGCTGATCGCGGCCAGGCGGAGGGTCTCGGCCCGGGCGCGCTCGTAGCGCTCGGCGCTGATCCGATTTTGCTGAAGCATCAACTCCAGGACCAAATTGCGACGGGCCACCGCACGCTCGGGTTGGCGATGGGGTGAGATCCGGTTGGGGCTTTGGATAATCGCCGCGATCAGTGCCGATTCGGCGAGGCTGAGTTCGGCGACGGCCTTGCCGAAATAGAGTCGAGCCGCCTCGCCCACCCCGTGAACCTGGGTGGATCCCCGCTGGCCCAGGTAGATCTCATTGAGATAGGCCTGGAGGATCTCGCGCTTCGTGTATCGGGCCTCGACGACAAGAGCCATGACGACTTCTTTGAGCTTGCG